>DAMCRY010000006.1:0-18308 GCA_032115075.1 Massilia sp. | reverse complement strand
GTCGGGTGACAACACCCTTATGCTTTCACGGCTGGGCGCAAATTGCAATGTGTGCGCGCAAGCGGATGTTGCGTCGGGACGCCAGAAAAGCTGAAGGACGGAAATAAAAAAGCCGCCGGTCGGGAGACGGGCGGCTTACGCGGTGAACGCCGGATCAATTACTTGATCTTGGTTTCCTTGTAGATCACGTGCTTGCGTGCCTTCGGGTCGAATTTGGTGATTTCCATCTTCGCCGGCATGGTGCGCTTGTTCTTGGTGGTGGTGTAGAAGTGACCGGTACCTGCGGTCGATTCCAGCTTGATTTTGTCGCGGCCAGTTTTTGCCATGATAGCTCCCTAATTAAACTTTTTCGCCACGGGCACGCATGTCGGCCAGCACGGCGTCGATGCCGAGCTTGTCGATCACGCGCAGACCGGCGTTGGACAGACGCAGGGAGACCCAGCGGTTTTCCGATTCCACGAAGATGCGGCGGTTCTGCAGGTTCGGCAGGAAACGACGCTTGGTTTTGTTGTTAGCGTGGGAGACGTTGTTGCCAACCATCACTCCCTTGCCGGTAACTTGGCAGACACGTGCCATAGTGCACTCCTTAAGAATATCCAGGATTGGAAAAACGAGAGTATAGCGTGAAAACTGACGGCAAATCAATCACTTGCGAAAAACAATTGTGTCTTGCTTCACTCTCTAAATTTAACAATTCCAGATGAGCTACGTAACACCCTGTTTTTAAACGGCCCTGGCCTTGCCACCCGTTCATAATTGTCCGTGCTCGGCGAAGGAGTGCACCTGTGTCCCCGCCACCACGAAGTGGTCCAGCACCCGGATGTCGACCAGGGCCAGCGCCTGCACCAGGGCGCTCGTCAGGCGCAGGTCGGCCTCGCTCGGGTCGGCCACGCCGGACGGATGGTTGTGCGCCAGGATGACCGCCGCGGCATTGCGGCGCAGCGCCGCCTTCACCACCTCGCGCGGGTAGACGCTGGTGTGCGTCAGCGTGCCTCGAAACATCTCTTCATAGGTGATCAGGCGGTTCTTCACGTCGAGGAAGAGCACGACGAAGGATTCGTGGGGTTGCAGCGCGAACTGGTGGCGCAGGTAGATCCGCGCCGCCTCCGGCGTGCAGAATTCCTCGCGCTCGAATTCCTCGGCCATCGCGCGCCGGGTCAGCTCGATCGCCGCCTGCAGCTGGGCATACTTGGCCGGGCCGAGCCCGTGCAGCGCGCCGAACTCGCTCGCGCTGGCATGCAGCAGCCGGTGCAGCGAACCGAAATGGTCGAGCATGTCCTGCGCCAGCGCCACCGCGCTCTTTCCCGCCACGCCCACGCGCAGGAAGATCGCCAGCAGTTCGGTGTCCGACAGCACGCCGGCGCCGCCGCGCAGCAGGCGTTCGCGCGGACGTTGTTCCTTCGGCCATTCAGTGATTCTCATTGTCTGATCCTTGCCATAAAAAAGGACGGCGCACGGCGCGGGCGCCGGGCGTGGCTTACAATAGCGGTTTGCCTGCAACAGGCCTGCCGGCCACCACAAAGAACATGTCCAACGCACCCGTCGTCAACGAATCGTCCTACCTGACCCTGCATTATCGGCTTGCCACCGCCGACGGTACTGATCTCATCACTACCTTCAACGGTACGCCGGCTACCTTGCTGCTGGGACAGGGCCAGCTCGCACCTTTCCTCGAATCGCGCCTGATCGGCCTGCCCGAAGGCACCCACGAAACCTTCGAGCTGAGCGCGCTTGACGCCTTCGGCGAGCGCAACCCGGACCTGATCCAGCCGGTCTCGAAGGCGACGCTGGAAGAGAATTCGGTGCCGGACGCCGACTACAAGGTGGGCGAGCTGATCGAGTTCAACGCGCCCAAGGGCGGCCGTTTCGCCGGCGTGCTGCTGGAAATGCGCGAGACCACCGCGCTGTTCGATTTCAACCATCCGCTGGCCGGCCAGGCCCTGCGTTTCGAAGTGAAACTGATCTCGGTTCTGTAAAACAGGAACAGGAACTCATGGAAAACGAAATTCTGCTCGCCCAGCCGCGCGGCTTCTGCGCCGGCGTCGACCGCGCCATCGAGATCGTCGAGCGCGCGCTGCGCCAGTTCGGTGCCCCGATCTACGTGCGCCACGAAATCGTGCACAACGCCTACGTCGTCGAGGACCTGCGCAACAAGGGCGCGATCTTCATCGAGGAACTCGAGGACGTCCCGGCCGGCAACACCCTGGTGTTCTCGGCCCACGGCGTCTCGAAGGCCGTGCGGGCCGACGCCGAGGCGCGCGGCCTGACCATTTTCGACGCCACCTGCCCGCTGGTGACCAAGGTCCACGTGGAAGTGGCCAAGATGCGCAAGCAGGGCTGCGAGATCGTCATGATCGGCCACGACGGCCACCCGGAAGTCGAAGGCACGATGGGCCAGGCGGAAGAGGGCATGCACCTGGTCGAGACCGTCGAGGACGTCGCCAAGCTCCAGGTCAACAATCCGGACCAGCTCGCCTACGTGTCGCAGACCACGCTGTCGGTGGACGACACCGCCGACATCATCGCCGCGCTGAAGGCGCGCTTCCCGAACATCATCGAGCCGAAGAAGGGCGACATCTGCTACGCCACCACCAACCGCCAGGAAGCCGTGAAGTTCCTCGCGCCGCAGGTGGAAGTCGTGATCGTGGTCGGCAGCCCGAACAGCTCGAACTCGAACCGCCTGCGCGAAGTGGCGGACAAGATGGGCACCCCGGCCTTCATGGTCGACAAGGCCGACGCCATCGACCCGGCCTGGATCGCCGGCAAGAAGCGCATCGGCGTCACCGCCGGCGCCTCGGCTCCCGAGGTGCTGGTGCAGGCGGTGATCGACCGCCTGAAGGAACTCGGCGCGGCCAGCGTGCGTGCGCTCGAGGGCGTCGAGGAGAATGTGGTGTTCCCGCTGCCGAAGGGGCTGGACGGAACCAAGGCGGCCTGATCATGTAGGGTGTGCGGAAAACAATCCACTGGATTGTTTTCCCCGCCCACCCTACGAAAATCGGCGGCGCAGGGAAATTTCCAGTATAAGTTTTCCATTTGCCAAGTTATCATGGCGGCCATCGGAAACGCCAGGCCAGGAACGGCACTGCGGGGATACCCGGCAGTGCCGTTTTTCTTGGGTGGTGGACACAACGCGCAAAGGAACGATGGAAACCTTCCTCCAACAACTCCTCAACGGCCTGGTGATGGGCAGCATGTATGCCCTGGTCGCCCTCGGCTACACCATGGTCTACGGGGTCCTCAACCTGATCAACTTCGCCCACGGCGACGTCCTGATGATCGGGGCCATGGTCGGCCTCACCATCCTCAAGCTGCTGGAAACCCATGCGCCCGGCCTGTCCGGCTGGCTGCAGCTGGCCATCGCCATCCTGGGCGCGATTCCGGTGGCGATCCTGGTGAACGTCCTGATCGAGCGGGTCGCCTACCGCAGGCTGCGCAACGCCCCGCGCCTGGCGCCCCTGATCACCGCGATCGGCGTGTCGATCCTGCTGCAGACCTTCGCGATGATGATCTGGGGCCGCAGCCCGCTGCCTTTCCCGCAGCTGCTGTCGCCGGAACCGGTGGAGATCGGCGGCGCGCTGATCTCGCAGACCCAGATCCTGCTGCTGGTGCTGGCGGCGCTGGCGATGGTCGCCCTGGTCCTGCTGGTCGAGCGCACCAGGATGGGCCGGGCGATGCGCGCGGTGGCCGAGAATCCGCGCGTGGCCGGCCTGATGGGCGTCGATTCGAACCGCGTGATCGTCGCCACCTTCGCCATCGGCGCCGCGCTGGCGGCCGTGGCCGGCGTGATGTGGGGCGCCAACTACGCCTCGGTCACCTTCACCATGGGCGTGCTGCCGGGCATGAAGGCCTTCTGCGCGGCGGTGCTGGGCGGGATCGGCAACATTTATGGCGCCATGATCGGCGGCATCCTGCTGGGCGTCATCGAAGCGCTCGGCGCCGGCTACATCGGCGACCTCACCGGCGGTTTCCTGGGCAGCCACTACCAGGACATCTTCGCCTTCGTCGTGCTGATCCTCGTGCTGACCCTGCGCCCGTCCGGCATCATGGGCGAGCGCGTGGCCGACCGCGCCTGAGCGAAAGGACCCGAACATGGCACTCCTGACTTTCGACGTCCAGCACAAGCCGCGCCAGTCCTACATCAGCATGGCGGTCGTGCTGGCGCTGATGCTGGTCTTCCCCTTCGTGGCCTCCCAGTTCGGCAACTCCTGGGTGCGCATCATCGACATCGCGCTGCTGTACATCATGCTGGCGCTGGGCCTGAACATCGTGGTCGGCTTCGCCGGCCTGCTCGACCTCGGCTACATCGCCTTCTTCGCGGTGGGCGCCTACCTGGTCGGCCTGTTCTCCTCGCCGCAGTTCGCGGCGCTGCTGGAGTCCGTCATCTATTATTCGCCGGCGCTGGGCGAAGCCCTGGTGGCCTTCTTCGGCCCCGAGATCCAGCAGAACGGCATCCACCTGTCGGTGTGGGCGATCGTGCCGCTGGCGGCGGTCGTGGCCGGGCTGGCCGGCGCGCTGCTGGGCGCCCCGACCCTGAAGCTGCGCGGCGACTACCTCGCCATCGTGACGCTCGGCTTCGGCGAGATCATCCGTATCTTCATGAACAACCTGAACGACCCGATCAACTTCACCAACGGGCCGCAGGGCATCAACATGATCGATCCGATCCGCGTGTTCGGCGTCTCGCTGGCGGGCGAGGCGGGTTCGGGGGCCACGGTGCACATCGGCGGTTTCGCGATGCCCTCGGTGAATGCCTACTACTTCCTTTTCCTGTTCCTCACCATCGCGACCGTTTTCATCACCGCGCGCCTGCAGCACTCGCGCCTGGGCCGCGCCTGGGTGGCGATCCGCGAGGACGAGATCGCGGCCAAGGCGATGGGCATCAACACCCGCAACGTCAAGCTGCTCGCCTTCGCGATGGGCGCCAGTTTCGGCGGCGTGGCCGGCGCCATGTTCGGCGCCTTCCAGGGCTTCGTGTCGCCGGAATCGTTCTCGCTGACCGAGTCGATCGCCGTGCTGGCGATGGTGGTGCTGGGCGGGATCGGCCACATCCCCGGCGTGGTGCTGGGCGGCGTGCTGCTGGCGGCGCTGCCGGAAGTGCTGCGCCACGTGGTGGAGCCAGCCCAGCAGGCGCTGTTCGGCACCGTCCTCATCGAGGCCGAGGTGCTGCGCCAGCTGCTGTACGGCCTGGCGCTGGTCCTGATCATGCTGATCAACCCGGCCGGCCTGTGGCCGTCGCCGAACCGCGAGGAGCGCCCGAACGCGGCGCTGGCCCATGACGAAGCGGAAGGAGCCAAGGCATGAGCGCGCAACCGGACACCCTTCTGCTGAACATCGCCGGCGTCAACAAGCGCTTCGGCGGCCTGCAGGCGCTGACCGACGTCGGCATCCGCATCGCGCGCGGCCAGATCCATGGCCTGATCGGCCCCAACGGCGCCGGCAAGACCACCTTCTTCAACGTGATCACCGGCCTGTACCAGCCCGACAGCGGCACCTTCGAACTGGCCGGCAAGCCGTATTCGCCGTCGGCCCCGCACGAGGTGGCGAAGGCGGGCATCGCGCGCACCTTCCAGAACATCCGCCTGTTCGGCGAGATGACGGCGCTCGAGAACGTGATGGTGGGCCGCCACGTGCGCACCCGCCAGGGCGTGTTCGGCGCGATCTTCCGCCACCGGGCGGCGCGCGAGGAAGAGGCGGCGATCCGCCGGCGCGCCCAGGAGCTGCTCGACTTCGTCGGGATCGGCGAGTATGCCCAGCGCACCGCGAAATACCTGTCCTACGGCGACCAGCGCCGCCTCGAGATCGCGCGCGCGCTCGCGACCGACCCGCAGCTGCTGGCGCTGGACGAGCCGGCGGCCGGCATGAACGCGACCGAGAAGCTGGCGCTGCGCGAGCTGCTCGTGAAGATCCGGAACGAAGGCAAGACCGTGCTGCTGATCGAGCACGACGTCAAGCTCATGATGGGCCTGTGCGACCGCATCACGGTGCTCGAATACGGCAAGCAGATCGCCGAAGGGCTGCCGGCCGAGATCCAGAAGAACGAGGCCGTGATCAAGGCCTATCTCGGAGGCGCGCACTGATGAGCGAGAACATTCTGAAGGTCAGCGGCCTGAAGGTCGCCTACGGCGGCATCAAGGCGGTCAAGGGCCTGGACCTGGAAGTGAACAAGGGCGAGCTGGTGACGCTGATCGGCGCCAACGGCGCCGGCAAGACCACCACCCTGAAGGCCATCACCGGCACCCTCCCGCCGTGCAAGGTCGAGGGCGAGATCCGCTACCTCGGCCAGCCCCTGCGCGGCACGCCTTCGTTCCGCATGGTGCAGCAGAAGCTCGCCATGGTGCCGGAAGGACGCGGCGTGTTCACCCGCATGACGATCCACGAGAACCTCTTGATGGGCGCGTACACGCGCAAGGACACGGCGGGCATCGCGGCCGACATCGACAAGTGGTACGACGTATTCCCGCGCCTGAAGGAGCGCTCGGGCCAGCTGGCCGGCACCCTGTCCGGCGGCGAACAGCAGATGCTGGCGATGGCGCGCGCCCTGATGTGCCACCCGACCCTGCTGCTGCTGGACGAGCCCTCGATGGGGCTGTCGCCGATCATGGTGGAGAAGATCTTCGAAGTGATCCGCGACGTCTCGCGCCAGGGGATCACGATCCTGCTGGTGGAACAGAACGCGAAACTGGCGCTGCAGGCGGCGCACCGCGGTTATGTGATGGAGTCGGGCAGCCTGACGATGACGGGGAGGGCGGCGGACATGCTGAACGATCCGCGGGTGCAGGCGGCGTATTTGGGGGAGTAATCCAGCGTTAGGCTACGTGCTCATGCCGTCGTACGCGCCACTGGCGCCTACGACTTCCCGCGAAGGCGGGAACCCAATTTTCTTCGCGCGCCACTGATGTCAGGTGCTGTAGGAATGCACGCACACTGGATTCCCGCCTGCGCGGGAATGACGGTTATAAAGCTAACGGCCAAGCGGGACGATACGAGCGGCGACGCCCCATTCAAAAACAAAAAAGCCGGGACGTCGCCGTCCCGGCTTTTTTATTTCACGACGCGTAGCTTAGGCGGCAGCGGCAGCCGTCGCGGCAGTCGCGGTATTGGTTGCCTTGCGAGCAGTCGCCGAAAACTGGTTCACGGCGGCGTTCAGGTTGGCTTCCACGGCTTCGACGGCCTGCTTGGTGGTCTTGCTGAACTGCTCGTAGCCGGCGTTGGCGTTGCTGATCGCGGTCTTGACGGCGGCGACGTAGCTTTCCGAACCGGCCGGGGCGTTCTTGCTCACTTCGTCGACCAGCGAGATGACCTTGCGGTTGGCTTCGACGATCTGGCCTTCGGCGGCCTTCGAGAACTCGGCGCCGGTGCTGGTGGCGATCGAGGCGAACTGGCGGCTGTACGACAGGGCGGTTTCGGCGGTCGGCTGGGCCTGCGATGCGGTCACCGAGAAGAATTCCTGCGGATCCTTGGCGCTCAGCAGCTGGCGGGCCACGGTCGACGAGGACTCCAGGGTGCTGCGGGCGGTGCTGATGTTCAGGTCGACCAGCTTTTCCATGCTTTCGAAGGTCTTGGCGGTCAGCGACGACAGCAGGGCGAACTGCGATTCCAGGTTGGCTTTGGTGGCGTTCGAGAACTGCTCAGGAATTGCAAACATGTGATTCTCCAAATTCAATACGTTCAGTGGATGAAATGTTGCTTGGACCGGTGAGGCAGGTTTCTTTTCGTCGGTTTGCAACGAAACTCTTTTTTGTGCACCGCAACAGGGCAAATTTTCACGCAAGTGATTAGGGGAGTCAAGCGAATTTGACGCGCTGCACCATCAAAGTGTGCATAAATTTCTTGAATGCATTGTTATTAAGAAATTTCAAGATGTTGCCGTTGATTTAACGCAAGGAAATGCGGGGCAAGACCGCCACGGCAAGGCTTGCCGCAGCGTGCTAGACTAGTCACTTGTGTTTTCGTTAAGCTGCTGTGCAGCAAGCTCATCCATGTCGCACGGCAACCCTTCCCAAGCGCATGCCGCCCCCCTTGCGTCCTGGCTGTCGCCGGTGCCGCTGTTCTTCGTCTTCCTTTGGAGCACCGGCTTCATCGTCGCCAAGCTGGGCCTGCCGTATGCGCCGCCGCTGACCTTCCTGATCCTGCGCTGCCTCGGCGCACTGGCCGTGCTGCTGCCGATGGTCCTGCTGTTCCGCGCGCCCTGGCCGCACGGCCAGATCCTGCACGTGGCGGTGGCGGGCTTGCTGCTGCAGGCGGGCTACCTCGGCGGTGTCTGGGCCGCGATCAAGCTCGGCATGCCGGCCGGACTCACCGCCCTGATCGTCGGCATGCAGCCCATCCTCACCGCCGCCTGCGCGCCCCTGATCGGCGAGCGTGTGCGGCCGCGCCAGTGGCTCGGGCTGGCGCTCGGCCTGTCGGGCGTGGCGCTGGTGGTCTACGCCAAGCTGCACCTGGCCGGCCTGACGGCCACCGGCATCCTGCTGTGCGTGTTCGCGCTGCTGTGCATCACGGCCGGCACCATGTACCAGCGCCGCTGGTGCCCGTCCTTCGACCTGCGCACCGGCACCGTGATCCAGTTCGGCGCTTCCGCCGCCGTCCTGCTGCCGCTCGCCGTCGTGCTCGAGGGCCTGGACCCGGCCTTGTCGAGCGTCACCTGGAGCATGGACTTCATCGCCGCCTGGCTGTGGTCGATCTTCGCGCTGTCGATCGGCGCGATCTTCCTGCTGTTTACGCTGATCCGCCGCAGCCAGGCCACCGAGGTCACGAGCCTGCTCTACCTGACCCCGCCCACCACCGCCGTGATGGCCTGGCTGCTGTTCGGCGAGGCCTTCAGTCCGCTGGCCCTGGCCGGCATGGCGGTGGCCGTGCTCGGCGTCGCATTCGTCGTCAGGAAATAAGAGAACATACCAAGGAGACCTACATGATCACCAGCCCCCAGCAGGAAGCCGTCGACGCGGCCATCACCTCGCGCCGTTCGATCCGCGCCTTCATCGACCGCCCGGTCGCGCGCGAGGACGTCGAGCGCATCCTCGACGTGGCCGCGCGCGCGCCGTCCGGCACCAACACCCAGCCGTGGAAGGTCTACGTCCTGACGGGGCAGGCGCGCGAGCGGCTGTGCGACGCCATCGGGCGCGTCAACGCCGATCCGCAAGGGGCGAAGGAACATACCGAGGAGTACGCCTATTACCCGCGCGAATGGATCTCGCCCTATGTCGACCGGCGCCGCAAGGTCGGCTGGGACCTGTATTCGCTGCTGGGCCTGACCCGCGACAACAAGGCCGGCATGGCGGCCCAGCACTCGCGCAACTATCGCTTCTTCGATGCCCCGGTGGGCCTGATCTTCACCATCGACCGGATCATGGAGCAGGGTTCCTGGCTCGACTACGGGATGTTCCTGCAGAACATCATGGTGGCGGCCCGCGCCCGCGGGCTCGACACCTGCCCGCAAGCCGCCTTCACCCAATACCACCGCGTGATCGCGCGCGAGCTGGAGCTGCCGGAAAACGAAATGGTCGTGTGTGGCATGGCGCTGGGCTGGGCCGATCCGGAGCGGATCGAGAACACCCTCGTCACCGAGCGCGAACCGGCGCAAGCGTTCGCGCGCTTTCTGGAATAATCTTCACATGCAGGCTGTTGTATTTTGCATTGTTGCTGCACGGAATTTACATTTTGCTTGCGATGAGCTGTCGTTCCGTTACACTGCATTTTGTACCTCATCAGTTTGCGCCGAAGGGTTTTCAGATGTTTAAACTTGCATTGGCCGCCATCGTTTCGCTGCTGTTCGCGTTCGAGCCCGTCCACGCCGCCGGTGCGGGCATGGGAGCGGGTGCGGGTGCCGGCGCCACGGCCAGCAAGAGCGAAGGCGTCAGGAAGAAGCAGAAGAAGCGCGCCGCGCCCAAGAAGGCGGCGCGCAAGAAGGCCGCCCCGCGCAAGGGCAAGCGCAAGGACCTGGCCCAGGCCATCGCCGACGACAACCGCCAGCGCATGGTGCGCCGGGTGGAAATGGTGCGCGGCAAGCGCAAGGTGACCTATCACGCAGTGCGTAGCGCCGCTGGCGCCGCAGCCGTCGATCCGCGCAGCCTGGGCGACGTCGCCGGCCTGCGCGGCACCGCCGACCCCCTGTCGCTGCGCTCCAACGTCGCCTTCGTGCTCGACCAGAACAGCTCGGAAGTGCTGTTCGAGAAGAACGCGAACGTCGCGCTGCCGATCGCCTCGATCACCAAGCTCATGACCGGCCTGGTCGTGGTGCAGGCCAGGCAGGACCTCGACGAGGTGCTGCGCATCACCGACGCCGACGTCGACCGCCTCAAGTATTCGAGCTCGCGCCTGCCGGTGGGCACGCGCATGACGCGCCGCGAGCTGCTCCACATCGCCCTGATGAGTTCGGAGAACCGCGCCGCCTCGGCGCTGGGACGCAACTATCCGGGCGGAATCCAGGCCTTTGTCGCCGCCATGAACGCCAAGGCGCGCGAACTGGGCATGAAGGACACGCATTACGTGGATGCGAGCGGCCTGTCGAGCCGCAACGTGTCGAGCGCGCGCGACCTGGCGCGCCTGGTCGCCACCGCCTACGACGAGCCGCTGCTGCGCGAGTACTCGACCACGCCGAACTCGACCGTCAAGGCCAGCGGTCGTCCGATGCGCTACGCGAACACGAATTACCTGGTGGCGCTGCCCGACTGGAACATCGGCCTGCAGAAGACCGGCTTCATCAACGAAGCGGGGCGCTGCCTGGTGATGCAGGCGGCCATCCACGGCCGCAACGTGATCATGGTGTTCCTGGATTCGAAAGGAAAGATGTCGCGCACCGCCGACGCCGGCCGGGTGCGCCGCTTCCTCGAAGCCCTCGCCCCGGACAAGCTCGACGTGCTGGCGCCGGGCACCCTCGGCGAGAAAGTGGGACCGCCCGGACTGGGCTCCTTCAGCGCGGCGGCGCCGGCCGCAGCACTGCATTAACGCGCTGCATTGAAGCGCTGCCGCTAGGCCGCGCCACCCCTGGCCGGGCCCCGGCCGGACGCTTCGCCCGACCCGCGAGACAACTTGCGCACCTCGGTTTCCTCGGCCCCCAGCACACCGCCATCCTCGCTCCTCACCGACATCAGGGCTACCTGCCTGCCGGTTTTCTTTTCGATCAGTTCCGAATGTGGTTCACCGGGCGTGAACAGGTTCCGCTCTCCCCATTGGCGTAATGCGACCACGACGGGAAACAGGCTTTTACCTGAGTCCGTGAGCACATACTCCTGGTAGGCGCTACCGTTTCCGGCAGGTTTGGTCGTCAGGATGCCGCCATCGACCAGGCGGCGCAGCCTGTCGGCCAGGATATTGCGCGCCACTCCCAGGTTGCGTTGGAAGTCGCTGAAACGGCGGATTCCATCGAAGGCATCGCGCACGATGAGCAAAGCCCAGCGGTCGCCCACGATATGCAGGGACCGGGCCACGGGGCAGGGTTCACCATCGATGTCTTCCACTTGTGTCATGACGCAGCCGTTCGCCGGATTGAGGTGGTTGCATTTTAAGACCACCTCGATTAGGCTTCAACTGGTTTTAAATTGAAACCACTTGAGGGGTGCCATGGAGATCGCCTGTTCCAAAGAAACACCAACCGACGCAACGGCGGCCGCAACGAAGCCCATCGTATCGCGCGGCCTGACCTGGCTGCTCGCCTGTGCGGCAGGCATGAGCGTGGCGAACGTGTATTACGCCCAGCCGCTGCTGGACGCCGTGGCGATCGATTTCGCGATCTCCCATGCGGCGGTCGGCGGCGTCGTCACGGCGACGCAGGCCGGCTGCGCCCTGGCGCTCGTCCTGCTGGTTCCCCTGGGGGACATGACCGAGCGCCGGCGCCTGATGCTGGTGCAGGTGCTGCTCCTGGCCCTGGCGCTCGTCGCGGTCGCATGTGCCCGAACGACGGGCGTGCTGTTGGCGGCCATGCTCCTGACCGGCTTGCTCGGCACCGCGATGACACAGGGATTGATCGCCTACGCCGCCAGCGCGTCGGGGGCCCACGAGCGTGGACGAATCGTCGGTGCAACCCAGGGAGGGGTATTCGTCGGCCTGCTGCTGGCGCGCGTGTTCGCCGGCGCCATCGGCGACGCGGCGGGCTGGCGCGGCGTGTACCTCTGCGCCGCCACGGCCATGCTGGCGCTCGCCGCCCCGATGTGGCAAGGCCTGCCCAGGCTCGATGCCGCCCGGCCCCGCATGACGTATCGCGCCCTGCTGGCTTCGATGTTCCGGCGGCACCGCGTGCTGCAGGTTCGCGGCACCATCGCGCTCCTGATGTTCGCCGCATTGAACGTCTTCTGGAGTGCGCTGGTCCTGCCCCTGAGCGCGCCTCCCTACGGTTTCTCGCACACCGCGATCGGCGCCTTCGGCCTCATCGGCGCCCTCGGCGCGCTCGCCGCTACGCGCGCGGGCCGCCTGGCCGACCAGGGCCGCGGACAGCAGACCAGCCTCATCGCGCTGGTGCTGCTGGCGCTGGCGTGGCTTCCCCTAGCGTTGATGGACTGGTCGCTATGGGCCCTGGTCGCCGGCATCGTCCTGCTCGACCTCGGGGGGCAGGCGATTCACGTCACCAACCAGGGCATGATATTGCGATCGAGCCTGGATGCCCACAGCCGGCTCGTTGGCGCCTACATGCTCTTCTATGCGGTCGGAAGCGGAATGGGGGCGATGGGCGCGACCCTGAGCTACACGCATGCGGGATGGCATGGCGTCTGTCTGCTGGGGGCTGGAATCAGCCTGCTGGCCTTGCTGTTCTGGGCGGCGACCCGGCATGCCTGCGCCGACGGCCCCGAACCGTAGCGGCGTGCATTTCTTCGCGCCGGTCGCCCGGCGCCGCGTCAGATGGCGGGGGCGGGGCGGTAACCCAGTGTCGCCGAGATGCTGGACGCCGTCTGCACCAGGTCTTCCAGCCATTCTTCCTGCAGGCGGTCGGCGGGCGCCGAGATCGACAGGCCGGCCACCAGCTTGCCGCTGTCGTCGAAGATGCCGGCGGCCATGCAGCGCACGCCCAGTTCCAGCTCCTCGTTGTCGCGCGCATAGCCGCGCGCCCGCACCAGGCCCAGCTCGCGCTCGAAACGCGCCAGGTCGGTGATCGAATTCTTGTTGTGGCCCGCCAGGCCGGTGCGGGTGGCGTAGGCGCGGATGGCTTTCGCATCGTCGATCGACAGGAACAGCTTGCCGGTCGAGGTCAGGTGCAGCGGCGCCCGGCCGCCGATCGCGCGCACCACCTGCATGCCCGAGCGTTCGGAATAGGCGCGGTCGATGTAGACGATCTCGTCGCCCTGGCGCACCGACAGGTTGACGGTCTGCTGGGTCTTCCTGTGCAGGGCGCGCATGAAGTCGAGCGCCGCTTCGCGCACCGACAGGCGGCTCTTCACCACATTGCCCAGCTCCAGCAGGCGCATGCCGAGACGGTAGGTGCCCGGCTCGACCCGGTCGACGAAGCGCGTGACGACCATGTCGTTCAGGATGCGGTGCGCGGTCGAGGGATGCAGGCCGGAGACCCTGGACAGTTCCTTCAGGCTCACCGGATCGGAGTAAGTGGCCAGCGCGTCGAGCAGCGCCATCATGCGCTCGATGACCTGGATCGAGGTCTTGGCCGGCGCCGAACCCGGCGCCGGTTCTGGGGTTTCCATTTTCATGATGTGGTTGGTGCAGTGCAGTATTCACACTTTATACCATGATGTGAAACGCAGATGCAAACCGATGGGCTGCGGTGTGCAACATTGCCTTGACGCGGCATAATGACACTCCAGCATTCAAACTTTCCATATTCTTATTCCATGTCCGACCCGATCAGCGAATTCAAGACCAAGCGCGGCATCGCGCGCCTGCTGGCGGCCTGCCGCAATACCTGGGACGGGCTGGCCTGGGCCTGGCGCAGCGAAGCCGCCTTCCGCCAGGAAGTGGTGGTGATCGCGATCGCCACCGTGGTCGCGCTGGTGCTGCCCCTGTCCGCCTTCCAGAAGCTGGCGCTGATCGGCGTGCTGGTGCTGGTCTTGATCGTGGAGATCGTCAACTCGGCCATCGAAGCCATCGTCGATCGCATTTCCCTCGAACGTCATCCGCTATCCAAGGTCGCCAAGGACATGGGCAGCGCGGCGGTCGCACTGACCTTGCTGCTGGCGCTTGCGACCTGGGGCGTGGTGCTGTACACCCGTTTCTTCTAGTCGTTCATACCCCTGCCGCACAAGCAAATAAGAAAGCTGTCGTTTGATTAATCCCCGCGTCCCCGTAGACTGGGGCCTGATTGATTGCAGTTCACTTACCGGAGAAATGACATGACCTTACGCCTCGGCGATACCGCGCCAGACTTCGAGCAGGATTCCAGCATCGGCAAGATCCGCTTCCACGAGTGGGCGGGCGATTCCTGGGTGGTGCTGTTCTCGCACCCGGCCGACTTCACGCCGGTCTGCACGACCGAACTGGGCCTGACCGCCAAGCTGAAGCCGGAATTCGACAAGCGCAACGTCAAGGCGATCGCGCTGTCGGTCGACCCGGCCGACCAGCACCGTGCATGGATCAAGGACATCGAGGAAACCCAGCAGACCGTGGTCGGCTTCCCGATCATCGCCGACGCCGACAAGTCGGTCTCCGCCCTGTACGACATGATCCACCCGGAAGCCTCGGCCACCGCCACCGTGCGTTCGCTGTTCGTGATCGACCCGGCCAAGAAAGTGCGCCTGATGATCACCTACCCGATGAGCACCGGCCGCAACTTCGACGAAGTGCTGCGCGTGATCGACGCCCTGCAACTCACCGACGGCTACACCGTGGCCACGCCGGGCAACTGGAAGGACGGCGACGACGTGATCATTCCGCTGACCGTGCAGGATCCGGCCGTCATCGAGCAGAAGTATCCGAAGGGATATACCGCGCCGCGTCCCTACCTGCGCCTGACGCCGCAGCCGAACAAGTAAGCCAGCCTGCTTTTCGTAGGGTGGGCGGCTATGCCGCCCACGCGTTCAGCTGCAGCCTGCTAAAAGGTGGCGTCCATATCCCCGACATCCCCCCGCATAAGCAAATAAGAAACCTGTTGTTTGTTTCACTGCCGAGTCCCCTTACGCTGTGGCTCAACGTAAGGGTAAAAGCATGTCGACGACGTACATCATCGCGGGTTTCGCAGTAGGGCTGCTGGTCGGAATGACCGGTGTCGGGGGCGGTTCGCTCATGACGCCGCTGCTTACCCTGCTGTTCGGCGTGTCGCCCTCGGTTGCCGTCGGCACCGACCTGGCCTTCGCCTCCATCACCAAGGGCGTCGGCACCATCACCCACCGTTTCAACCGCACCGTGCAGTGGCCCATCGTCGGCCGCCTCTGCCTGGGCGCCTTGCCGGCCGCGCTGCTGGCCACCCTCGGACTGAGCCAGTTCGGCACGCTCGACCAGCATATCGGGCAGGTCATCCGCTATTCGATCGCCATCTCCGTCATGCTGACCGTGGTCGCGCTGCTGTTCCGCGCGCGCATGCTGGGCTGGATCAACGCCCATCCCGAGCGCCAGCTGCAGGGCAGGGCGCTGGCGGCGGCCACCATCTTTTCCGGCGCCGTGCTCGGCGTGCTGGTCACCGTTTCCTCGATCGGCGCGGGCGCCATCGGCGCCACCCTGCTGGTGCTGCTGTATCCGCGCCTGACCCCGGCCGAGGTCGCCGGCACCGACATCGCCTACGCCGTCCCGCTCACCGCCATCGCCGCCGTCGGCCACTGGTGGCTGGGCTCGATCGACTGGATGCTGCTGCTGACCCTGCTCGTCGGTTCGGTGCCCGGCATCACCATGGGCGCCATGGCGGCGCGCAAGGTGCCGGAACGCGTGCTGCGCGGGCTGCTGGCGACCACGCTCACCGGCGTCGCGGCCAAGCTGGTGCTGTAAGGCGTGTTCTGTTCGTAATAGCTGTTCTGTCTATGCAAATGAGAAAAGCTTCGTTGGGTATATGAGGGCTGCGTGAGATTATGGCAGCCTGTTAGAAGAATTTGTAATAAAGGCTTCCATGACCTCGCTCGCATTGCCGCAGCAGAAATCCCCGGGCCGTGTCATACCCGGCTTCGGATTATCGCTCGGCTTCACGCTGTTCTACCTCGCGCTGATCGTCCTGATCCCGCTGTCGGCGGTGTTCCTGAACACCTTCCACATGACCTGGGAGGCGTTCTGGAGCGCCGTCACCTCCGAGCGCGTGGTCGCTTCCTACAAGCTGACCTTCGGCGCGTCGCTGATCGCCGCCGCCATCAACGTCGTCTTCGGCGGCATCGTGGCCTGGGTGCTGGTGCGCTACACCTTCCCCGGCAAACGCATCGTCGACGCCCTGGTCGACTTGCCGTTCGCGCTGCCGACGGCGGTGGCCGGCATCACGCTCACCGCCCTGTATTCGCACAACGGCCTGATCGGCGAACAGCTCGCCAAGCTCGGCATCAAGGTCGCCTTCACCCCGCTGGGCGTGGTGCTGGCGCTGACCTTCATCGGCCTGCCTTTCGTGGTGCGGACGGTGCAGCCGGTGCTGGAAGAGGCCGAGCGCGAGCTCGAAGAAGCCGCCGCCAGCCTGGGTGCCTCGCCGCTGCAGACCTTCATCCGCGTGGTGCTGCCCTCGATCGTGCCGGCGCTGCTGACGGGCTTCGCGCTGGCCTTCGCGCGCGCCACCGGCGAATACGGCTCGGTGATCTTCATCGCCGGCAACCTGCCGATGGTGTCCGAGATCACGCCGCTGTTCATCATCACCAAACTCGAGCAGTACGACTACGCGGGCGCCACCGCCATCGCCGTGGTCATGCTGGTCATCTCCTTCATCCTGCTGCTGGCGATTAACCTGCTGCAGGCATGGACCCGCAAACGGGCAGGCAAAGGAGTACGCAACTGATGAGCGCAGTCCTCGACAACATCAAGGCGGTCCCGAAGACCGCCGCGCCGGCGCGCCGGCCGAAAACCAATGTGCTGGAACCGGACTGGGTGCGCTACGCCCTGATTGCGGTGGCGCTGCTGTTCCTGACCCTGTTCCTGTTCGTGCCGCTGGCCGCCGTGTTCACGGAAGCCCTCAAGCGCGGCTGGGATACCTACCTCGAATCGATCCGCGACCCGGACGCGGTCTCGGCCATCAAGCTGACCCTGATCGCGGCCGGCATCTCGGTGCCGCTGAACCTCGTGTTCGGCGTGGCCGCCGCCTGGGCCATCGCCAAGTTCGAGTTCCGCGGCAAGAGCATCCTGCTCACGCTGATCGACCTGCCGTTCTCGGTGTCCCCGGTGATCGCCGGCCTGATCTACGTGCTGCTGTTCGGCGCCCAGGGCTGGTTCGGCGACTGGCTGGCCGAGCACGACATCAAGATCCTGTTCGCGGTGCCGGGCATCGTGCTGGCGACCATCTTCATCACCTTCCCCTTCGTCGCGCGCGAGCTGATCCCGCTGATGCAGCAGCAGGGCACCGAGGAGGAAGAGGCCGCGCTGGTGCTGGGCGCCTCGGGCTGGTCGACCTTCTTCCGCGTAACGCTCCCGAACATCAAGTGGGGCCTGCTGTACGGTGTGATCCTGTGCAATGCCCGCGCGATGGGCGAGTTCGGCGCCGTCTCGGTGGTGTCGGGCCACATCCGCGGCGAGACCAACACGATGCCGCTGCAGGTCGAGATCCTCTACAACGAATACAACTTCACGGCGGCGTTCGCGATCGCCTCGCTGCTGGCGTTGCTGGCGCTCGTGACCCTGGCCGTGAAGAGCTTTATCGAATGGCGCCTGCATGCAGTACGCAAGGCGGCCGCCGACGAACGACAACAGGAAGCGCAAGCATGACCATCGAAGTCCAACACATCCGCAAGCAGTTCGGGCAGTTCACCGCGCTCGACGACGTGTCGCTGAAGTTCCCCGACGGCCAGCTGACGGCCCTGCTCGGCCCATCGGGCTGCGGCAAGACGACCCTGCTGCGCATCATCGCGGGCCTCGAACATCCGGATACAGGCGCCGTGCTGCTCGACGGCGAGGATGCTTCGCACCGCCACGTGCGCGAGCGCCAGGTCGGCTTCGTGTTCCAGCACTACGCGCTGTTCAAGCACATGACCGTGTTCGAGAACGTCGCCTTCGGCCTGCGCGTGAAACCGCGCAGGGAGCGCCCGTCCGAGCAGCAGATCCGCGACAAGGTGCGCCAGCTGCTGGAACTGGTGCAGCTCGACTGGATCGCCGACCGCTACCCGCCGCAGCTCTCGGGCGGCCAGCGCCAGCGCATCGCCCTGGCGCGCGCCCTGGCCGTGGAGCCGCGCGTGCTGCTGCTCGACGAACCCTTCGGCGCGCTGGACGCCAAGGTGCGCAAGGAACTGCGCCGCTGGCTGCGCCGCCTGCACGACGAGCTG
>DAMCRY010000005.1:0-40249 GCA_032115075.1 Massilia sp. | reverse complement strand
GGCGCGGTGTCGCTCGAAGGCATCCAGTCCGGCGAGGATCGCCTTGTACTTGCGCACCTCCGGATCGCGGATGGCGCTGACGTGGACCGGGTCGAGCGCGGGGGCGGGCGCCGGCTTCTCGTCCGCGCGAACGCAGGCGGAAGCGAGCAGGGCGCCGAGCGCAAGGGCGTGCAGGACGCGCGCGCGCCGACGGCGCCTGTCGCGGCTGATGTTCATATCGGGAATGCTCCAGGATGGGTGAGCGGACGCCGCGGGTGCGCGGCGTCCGCTACAGGAGGCGTCAAGGAGTGACGGGTGTGGCGTCGCCGGCGGTGCCGGCCGCCGTTGCGGTCCGGGGAGCGCCCTGAACTTCGGCATACGTCAGCTCGATCACCGCGTCGTCGCTCCACGCGCTGTCGCCGAGCGGCACGCTGTATCCGCGTCCGCTGCTGCGCAGGAGCGCCGAGCGGTTGCCTTCGACCAGCACGGCCTCGGCCAACGGCTTGTCGGCACGGAAGCCGAAGGTCGCGTTCTTCTTGTCGTCGAAGTAGCTGCACCAGTCCGTCGTGAGCAGGAGGCTGTTGACCAGGGCCTTGACCAGGAAGGGAATCTCTTCCTTGGCCATGGCCACCATGACCCGGCATTCGAGCCGCAGGTCGCCCAGGCGCCGCTGGTTGGGCGCCAGGCCGGGCGTGCGCACGTCGGCAGCGATCCGGTACAGCTTGCGCTTGCGGTTGAGCTCCAGTTCGCTGTTGGCATCCTCGGCCTCTTCGCTCCTCGGCACCGTGAAGCGGCCGTCGGCGCCGAGCGGCAGCGGCAGCTTGAAGCCGTCGTCGCCCACCAGGCGCACGGCCAGGGCCGGCGCGGGTCTGGACCCAGCGTCGTCCTTGCCGCGCGGCTCCAGCCGGAAATGCAACCGGTCGGCCTTCGGCGCCATCCGGTGGAAATCGTCGAAGGCGTCCAGGCCGGCCAGGATCACCTGGTACTTGCGCACTTCCGGATTGCGCATCGCGTTGACGTGCACCGGGTCGAGTTCGCGGACCGGCTTGTCGGCCGCCTTGTCGGAGGCCTTGTCGGAGGCCTTGTCGACTACGCTGGCGGCCGGCTTTTCAGCCGCGTCCTGGTCCGTTGGCCGGGCCTCCGCGGCGGCGCCGCCGCAGAGGAGCGCGCTGCCGAGGAAGAGGGTGGGGAGGATGCGCATGCGCTTCGCTCCTCAGCCTTCGTCGCGCCAGCGGCGCAGGCGGATCGCGCCAACAATCATGGCCACGCCGGCGATCGCGCCCAGCCACACGCCCGGGGAGGCCAGGGTCCGGTAGGACTCGCCCAGCAGCAGCATGGCGTCCAGGCCTTGCTCCATCTGCGAGAAGCGCGCGCCGTCGACCTCGCTCAGCCACACGCCCGGCACCAGGCCGCCCAGCGCGCGGGCGATGATCTGCTCGCCGATGAACCTGGTGTCGATGGCGATGTTCGATACCTGCCCGACCATGAAGTTGAACCAGGTGAGCACCACCAGCAGCACCAGCGGTGCGCCGACGGCCCACAGGAACACCTTGGAACGGGCCCAGCTCGACACCAGCAGCAGCCAGCCGACGGTCGGCAGCGCCCACAGCACGTACAGCGGCAGGAAGGCCAGCAGGTACAGGGGGCTCAGGTAGAGGGCCGGGTCCATCAGCACCGGGGCGAACAGGTTCAGCCCCTTGCTGGCGGCGGTGAGCATGCCGATCACCAGCAGCACCAGCGCGGTGGCGACCCCGATCGCGATCGTGATCAGGGGCGCGACCAGCAGGGCGGTGACGACCTTCGAGACCACGGTGTCGCGGTCCGACAGCGGCAGCGACTTCCAGAACAGGATGCTGCGGTCGCGGCGGTCGTCGTGCAGCGCCGACAGGCAGTAGAAGAACACCACCACGGTCAGCACCATGAACAGCGGCGCGGCGATGCCGAGGTAGCCTGTGGCGACCGCGTGGGCGATCTTGTAGCGCAGCGCGTTCGGCACGCCCTCGACCGAGACCATGGAGTGGCCGTCGATCTGGATGTGCTCGGGCGTGGCGAAGGCCATGCTGTAGGCGAAGCCGCCGCCGATGAAGATCACCATGGCCGCCGCGATGACCAGCGGGGCCCAGAAGAAGGCGCCCTTGTGCTCCCACAGCTCGCGCCGGAGCATCCATTTCATCGTTTTCATGCGTAGGTTCCTTTCATCGTTGCCACGAACAGGTCGGCAACGCTGGGGTTGCGGGTTTCGCCGAGCAGCGCGAGCTGGCTGCGCGCGACGCCATCGAACAGCATCACCGACTTGCCGAACACCACGCGCTGGTCGATCGGCGCCAGGGCGTTGGCCGCGCCCACCTTGTCGGCCGGGACCATCACCTCGGTATAGCGCTCGCCGATTTCCTCCATCGATGCGGCCAGCACGATGCGGCCCTCGCGGATGAACATCAGGTCGGTCAGGATGTGCTCGACTTCTTCGACCTGGTGGGTGGTGATGACGATGGTCTTCTGCTCGTCGAAGTAGTCTTCCAGCAGGTTCTGGTAGAACTGCTTGCGGTAGATGATGTCGAGGCCGAGCGTGGGCTCGTCGAGGACCAGCAGCCTGGCGTCGATGGCCATCACCAGCGCCAGGTGCAGCTGGACGATCATGCCCTTCGACATTTCCTTGACCTTCATCTCCGGCTTGAGCTTGGTATTCGCGACGTAGCGCTCGGCTTTCTTGCGGTCGAAGCGCGGATGCACGCCTTCGACGAAGTCGATCGCGTCCTTCACCCGCAGCCAGCGCGGCAGGATGGCGACGTCGGCGATGAAGCACACTTCCTTCATCAGGTCGTCGCGCTGGGTGCGCGGATCGAAGCCCAGCACCGACAGCTGGCCGTCGAAGTCGATCAGGCCCAGCGCCGCCTTCAGCGTGGTGGTCTTGCCGGAACCGTTGGGACCGATCAGGCCGACGATGCGTCCCGGGGCGATGTCGAAGTCGATGCCGTCCACGGCGGTGCGCTTGCCGTAGCGCTTGGTCAGGCCGCGCGCCGACATCACCGGGTGCATGCCGCCGGCGTTCATGCCGAACCTCCGGGGGCGTTGCTCGAGGAGGCCTGCAGCAGCTGCTCGACATTCAGGCCGAGGCGGCGGATGCGTTCGACCATGGCGGGCCACTCCTCGCGGATGAAGCGCTCGCGCTCGCTGGCCAACAGTTTCTCGCTTGCTCCTTCGGTAACGTACATGCCAATTCCCCTTCGCTTTTCCACTAAGTTCTCGTCGACCAGTTCCTGGTAAGCCTTCGACACGGTGATCGGGTTGAGTTGATATTCGGCCGCGATCTGGCGGACCGAGGGCAGGGCGTCGCCGGCTTTCAAAATACCGTCGAGCATCATGCCGACCACCCGCTCCTTGAACTGGCGGTAGATGGGTGTGTTGTCATTCCAGCCGACTGTCATGTCCAGTCCTCCTCTGTCGTAATGCTGCGGTATCCATGGCGGTCTCCCTCGTGGTGCTTTGTTGAAGTGGTGTTGTAGTGGAGTATAACAGTGACTTGAGAAATGTAAACATACATATCGAACAAAGTCCGGGCGCAGCCTTTCTGCGGGTTTTGCTAGGATGGAGACCGAACAACAAGGAGAACTCGATGCTGACCTGCCCGAACTGCGGCGTCTCGCCGCTGACGCATGCGATCAGGGAAATGCAGTACACCTACAAGGGAAGGAGCACGACGATTCCGGACGT
Source organism: Massilia sp. (assembly GCA_032115075.1). GTDB lineage: Bacteria > Pseudomonadota > Gammaproteobacteria > Burkholderiales > Burkholderiaceae_D > Telluria. The sequence continues at coordinate 36,559 of DAMCRY010000005.1, read as the reverse complement.
CGTCGTCGAGCATTGCGCGGGCTGCAAGGAGGTGATGTTCGCCCGGGGCGAGGACGAGCACTATGGCGAGCTGGTCGCCGCCTTCCGCAAAGCGGTGGATGCCGAGGAACTGAAGACCATCCGCGCGATGCGCAAGCGGCTGGGGCTGACCCAGCACAAGGCCGACGCGCTGCTCGGCGAGGAGCCGGGCGACTTCGCGCGCTACGAGGCCGGAGAGGCGCAAGCTCCTGTGGCGCTGGTGAAGTTGTTGCGTTTGCTCGGCAAGCATCCGGAGTTGCTGGACGCGGTCCGGTAGTGTGGGCGGAAAGCCCCGCCCATCTTACGGCAGGCTGTGCCGTGTGATGGTGCCGTCCGCGGCCAGTTCGATCCATCCGCCACGCGTCGGCTCGGCGTCCAGCTCCCAGTCCGGCAACACATAGCGCAGCTTGCCGCCCGTGTCATGGACCGCGGGCCGGTGTGTGTGCCCGTGAATGATGACGTCCGATTCCGTCGTCGCAAACAGCGCCTCCACGGCGGAAGGCGCCACATCCATGATCTCGTAGGACTTGCCGGCCTGGGCCTCGCGGCTGCCCTCGCGCAGGCCGGCGATGATGGCCTTGCGCTGCGCCAGCGGCATGCCGAGGAACTGCTGCTGCCACTGCTTGTCGCGCACCTGGGCGCGGAAGGCCATGTACTTGAGGTCGGCCGTGCACTGGGCGTCGCCGTGCACCAGCACGACCCGCTTGCCGCCGGCCGCGATGAGGTGCGGCTCTTCCAGCAGGCTCAGGCCGGCAGCTTCGGCAAAGCCGGGGCCGACCAGGAAGTCGCGGTTGCCGGCGAGCCAGTAGACGGCTGTGCCGGCGTCGCTGACGGCGCGGATGGCGCCAATCACTTGCTGGTGGAAAGGCTCGGCGAGGTCGTCGTCGCCGGCCCAGTATTCGAAGATGTCGCCGAGCAGGTACAGCCGCTCGGCGTGGGGTGCGCGCGCGGCCAGGAAGCGGAAGAAGGCTTCGGCCGTGCGCGGGTGCGAGACCTGCAGGTGCAGGTCCGAGACGAACAGCGCGAACGTGCGCTCGGGCGTGGTCATCGGATCGACGGGTACAGCCACCCCCTGCGCACGCCGTTCATCAGATGACTTCGACTTTCTCGATGACGACCGGGTCGACCGGCACGTCCGAGTGCATGCCGCTGCGGGTGGTCTTCACGCCGTTGATCTGGTCGACGATGTCCTGGCCTTCGGTGACCTTGCCGAACACGGCATAGCCCCAGCCGTCCTGGCCCGGGTAGTTCAGGAAGGCGTTGTCCTTGGTGTTGATGAAGAACTGGGCCGACGCCGAGTGCGGCGCCGAGGTGCGGGCCATGGCGATGGTGTACTTGTCGTTCTTCAGGCCGTTCTTGGCTTCGTTCTCGACAGTCGCGTCGGTGGCTTTTTGCTTCATGCCCGGTTCGAAGCCGCCGCCCTGGATCATGAAGTCCTTGATCACGCGGTGGAAGATGGTGTTGGTGAAGTGGCCCTTGTTGACGTAGTCGATGAAGTTGGCAACGGTCTTCGGCGCTTTCTCGGCGTCCAGTTCGACGGTGATGTTGCCCTTGTTGGTGGTCATGCGAACGCTGGTCATGTGCTGTCCTGTAGGTTGGTTATTGTTGAAGGAATCGGGTTGATGGCAGAGATTGCACGCCCGTTATTTTACAAGCTTGTCGCCCTTGAGCACGGTGACCGACTTAATGAAGATCGGCACCACCGGCACGTTCTGCATGCCGCGCACGTCGTCCACCACCACGCCCTTGATCTTGTCAACGACTTCCTGGCCCTTCACGACCTTGCCGAACACCGTGTAGCCGGAGCCCTTGTAATTCGGATAGTCGATGCCCGAGTTGTCGGCGACGTTGATGAAGAACTGCGAGGTCGCCGAGTCCGGATGGTCTTCGCGCGCCATCGACACCGTGTACGGCTGGTTCGACAGGCCGTTATTGGATTCGTTCTTGACCGGCTTGTTGGTCTTGCGGCCCTCGAACTTCTCGTTCATGCCGCCGGCCTGGATCATGAAGCCGTCGATCACGCGGTGGAAGATGGTGCCCTTGTAGAAGCCTTGCTTGACGTACTGCATGAAGTTGGCCACCGTCTTCGGCGCGCGCTCCTCGTCGAGCTGCAGCACGATCTCGCCCATGGAGGTCTTCAGCGATACCTGCGGGCCCTTCACCACCGGCGCCGGAGGCGCCGCCTCGGCCGGGGTGTCGGCCGGCGTGCCGGTTTGCGGCGTGGTTTGCGCCTCGGTCTGCGCCAGTGCGGAACCGGACAGCAGCAGGGCGCCGGCGCCCAGGGCGATGCCCTTGAGCAGGGAGCGGCGGAAGGAAGTGATCATCGTAAAGGCTCTCCTCTAGTGGACCCCGCTCAAGACGGTGTCAAGTCTTTTCCCGAAAAATAAAGCTGAACCATATGCGGCCAGCCGGGATTTTAACAATGCTATACTTTGCGCAGAACATCCCATTCTATCAAAGAAGAACAACACCCGAGGCGCAGGCGATCCCGGCCGTATTCTGTTGTGCGTACACGATGTGCCGACACGCGATATGTCCGATCTCTCCCTCACCAGAAACACACCCATGAGCCAACTGAAGATTTACAACACGCTTGCGCGTGATAAGCAGGTATTTGTCCCGATGGAAGCCGGCAAGGTCGGCATGTACGTGTGCGGCATGACCGTCTACGATTTCTGCCACGTCGGGCACGCGCGCATGATGATGGCCTTCGACGTCATCTATCGCTGGCTCATGGCCTCGGGCTACGAGGTGAAATACGTCCGCAACATCACCGACATCGACGACAAGATCATCAAGCGCGCCGTCGAGAACGGCGAGACCATCGGCGCGCTCGTCGAGCGCAACGTGAAGTACATGGACGAGGACATCGCCGCGCTCAACATGCTGCCGCCGACGGTGGTGCCGCGCGCCACCGAATACGTGCCGCAGATGCTGTCGATCATCGAGCAGCTCGAGTCGAAAGGCCTGGCCTACAAGAGCGAGGACGGCGACGTCAACTACGCCGTGCGCGGCTTCGAAGGCTACGGCAAGCTGTCCGGCAAGTCGCTCGACGACCTGCGCGCCGGCGAGCGCGTCGACGTCAGCGGCGGCAAGCGCGACCCGCTCGACTTCGTGCTGTGGAAGGCCGCCAAGGAATCCGAGCCGGCCGAGGCCAAGTGGGATTCGAAGTGGGGCAGGGGACGTCCGGGCTGGCACATCGAGTGCTCGGCCATGTCCTGCGCCACCCTCGGCGAACACTTCGACATCCACGGCGGCGGCGCCGACCTGCAGTTCCCGCACCACGAGAACGAGATCGCCCAATCGGAGGGCGCGTTCGGCGGCAACATGGTCAACTACTGGATCCACAATGGCTTCGTGCGCGTGGATAACGAAAAGATGTCCAAGTCGCTGGGCAACTTCTTCACCATCCGCGACGTGCTCAAGAAGTACGACGCCGAAGTCATCCGCTTCTTCATCCTGCGCGCCCACTACCGCAGCCCGCTGAACTATTCGGATGCCCACATCGACGACGCCAAGGGCGCGCTGACCCGCCTGTACACGGCGCTGTCGACGGTCGACATCGATGGCGAGACGCCGGCCGTGGACTGGGAAGAAGACCACGCGCTGCGCTTCCGCGAAGCGATGGACGACGACTTCAACACGCCGCTCGCCGTGGCCGAACTGTTCGACCTGGCCGGCGAGGTCAACCGGAACAAATCGCTGGACGCCGCGCGCCAGCTGAAGGCCCTGGCCGGCGTGCTGGGCCTGCTCGAGCGCGCGCCGCAAGCCTACCTGCAGGGCGGTAGCGAGGGCGGCGACGCCGGCATCATCGATGCCATCGCGCGCCGCGCCGCGGCCAAGAAGGCTCGCAACTTTGCCGAAGCGGACGCCATCCGCGCCGAACTGACTGCCGCCGGGATCATCCTGGAAGACAAGCCGGACGGAACGACGACCTGGCGCCGCGCATAATGGCCGCGCACAAGGACAGGATGGAGGCGGCCTCCGGGCCGGAGTTGATCGTCCCCGCCTACTGGGCGGAGGCGAAGGCCGCGCTGATGGAGCGCGACCGCATCATGAACAAGCTCATCCCGCAGATCGGCGACCTGCACCTGCGCGGTCATCCCGACCCCTTCACCACGCTGGCGCGCTCGATCGTGGGCCAGCAGGTGAGCCCGAAGGCGGCCGATGCGGCCTGGGCCAAGCTGCTGGCCATCTGCCCGAAACTGTCCCCGGCCCAGGTGATCAAGGCCGGCGCCGCCGAGCTCTCGGGTTGCGGCCTGTCCAAGCGCAAGACCGAATACATCCTCGACCTGGCCGACCATTTCAAGGCGAAGCGCGTCCATGCCGACCTGTGGTCGCAAATGGACGACGAGGCCGTCATCGCCGAGCTGGTCCGCATCCGCGGCATCAGCCGCTGGACAGCGGAGATGTTTTTGATATTTAATCTGCTCCGTCCGAACGTGTTGCCGCTCGACGACCCTGGCCTGATCCAGGGCATCAGCCAGAATTATTTCTCTGGTGAACCTGTTTCCCGTAGCGACGCACGCGAGGTGGCGGCCAACTGGGAACCCTGGCGCACGGTGGCGACCTGGTACCTGTGGCGCAGCCTGGACCCGCAGCCTTTATAGAACGACGGCGTCGATAGCTCGTCCTGACCCGCCAAGGGTACGGTAAAATACGCCCCAAAATCAGTCCATGCCGCGCGAAACGGAACGCTGCGGCCACGAAATAATCCGGAGGTACAATGACTAAAACAACTTTCCTCAATTTTGAGCAGCCAGTCGCGGAACTGGAATCCAAGATTGAAGAGCTGCGGTTCGTGCAGGACGACTCCGCCGTCGACATCTCCGAAGAGATCGACCGCCTGGCCAAGAAGAGCCAGCAACTGACCAAGGACATCTACGCCAAGCTGACCCCGTGGCAGGTGTCGCAGATCGCCCGTCACCCCCAGCGTCCGTACACGATGGACTACGTGAACGCGATCTTCACCGACTTCCACGAGCTGCACGGCGACCGCACCTTCGCCGACGACCAGTCGATCATCGGCGGCCTGGCCCGCTTCAACGGCCAGCCCTGCATGGTCATCGGCCACCAGAAGGGCCGCGACACCAAGGAGCGCGCGATGCGCAACTTCGGCATGCCGAAGCCGGAAGGATATCGCAAGGCCATGCGGCTGATGAAGCTGGCCGAGAAATTCGGCCTGCCGATCTTCACCTTCGTGGACACCCCGGGCGCCTTCCCCGGCATCGACGCCGAAGAGCGCGGCCAGTCGGAAGCGATCGGCCATAACCTCTACGTCATGGCCGAGCTGAAAGTGCCGCTGATCGCCACCATCATCGGCGAAGGCGGGTCGGGCGGCGCGCTGGCGATCGCCGTCGGCGACGCGGTCCTGATGCTGCAGTACGCGACCTACTCGGTGATCTCGCCGGAAGGCTGCGCGTCGATCCTGTGGAAGACCTCGGAACGCGCCGCCGACGCCGCCGACGCCCTGGGCCTGACCGCTCACCGCCTGAAAGCGATCGGCCTGATCGACAAGATCGTCAGCGAACCGCTGGGCGGCGCGCACCGCGATCCGAAGGGGATGGCCCAGCTCCTGAAGCGCGCGCTGGCCGACACCCTGCGCCAGTTCCAGGGCATGAAGACCAAGGACCTGCTGGACGCCCGTCACGCCAAGCTGATGGCCTACGGCAAGTTCAAGGAAACCACCCCGCGCGAAGAGTGAGTCGCGCAGCTTGAAACGTCCTGAAGCCGGGACCGCCCCGGCGGTCTTTGCGCAGGCCATGCACGGCCTGCGCGCAAACACCTCCCCCCAATCCATTGCAGTTGCCTGTAGCGGCGGCCTCGATTCGATGGCCCTGCTGCGGCTGGCGCACGCCTGGAGCCGGGAGGGGGGCGTGCGCCTGTACGTCTTCCACGTCCACCATGGCCTGAGTCCGAACGCCGATGCCTGGCAGGCCCACTGCGAAGCGGCGAGCGCGGCGATCGGCGCCACCTTCGACCATCGCCGCGTGGAGGTCGTCAAGGGCAAGGACGGCGTCGAGCAAGCCGCGCGCAAGTTGCGCTACCGCGCGCTGGGCGCCATGTGCGCGGCCCACGGCGTGCAACTGCTCCTGAGCGCGCACCACCTGGACGACCAGGCCGAAACGGTGCTGCTCCAGTTGCTGCGCGGTTCCGGCCCCGCCGGCCTGTCCGGCATGGAAGGGGCCAGCCGCATGCCGGCATTGCTGGGGACGCCGGACGTGGTGCTGGCGCGGCCCCTGCTGCCGGTATCGCGCGCCGCGCTGGAAGCCTACGCGGCGGCGGAGGGCCTCGCCTGGGTCGAGGACGAATCGAACAGCGACCCGCGCTATTCCCGCAACGCCCTGCGCCACCAGGTGATGCCGGCGATCGCCGCCAGCTTCCCCGGCTTCCAGCAGCGCCTGGCGCGCGGCGCGGCGCATGTGGAGTCGGCCCAGCGCATCCTCGACGAAGTCGCGGCCCAGGACCTGGCCGCCTGCATGGACGGCGACGTGGTCGACCTGGCGCGCCTGCAGGGTTTCAGCCGGGACCGCATCGACAATGCGCTGCGCCACCTGTTCGCCGCGCGCGGCCTGGCGATGCCCTCGACCGCCTGGCTGGGCGAGATGGTGGCGCAACTGTTCTCGGCGCGTGACGATGCGCAGCTGAAGGTCACCCATCCGGCCTGTCACATCCGCCGCCATCGCGGCAAGCTGTTCATCACGCCGCGCTTGCCGGACCTGGCGGGCATGCGCGATCCGGACGACGAGGGCGTGCTCGACAGGCCCGGCCAGTCCTTCCGCTGGAGCGGCGAGGCATCCATCGACTTCCCGGCGTATGGCGGGGTACTGCATTTCGACCAGGCGGCGTCCGGCCTCGATCCGGCCTGGCTGCGCGACCAGCAGCTGGTCATCGATTTTCGCAAGGGCGGCGAGCGGCTCAAGCCCGCGCCGAACCGTCCGACGCGCTCGCTCAAGCAGCATTACCAGGCGCTCGGCGTGCCGGCCTGGGAGCGCGAGCGCGCGCCGATCGTGAGTACCGGGCGCGAGCTGCTGTTCGCGGCTGCGATCGGCATGGATTGCCGTCGCGTACGGGAAGGACAGGGCGGCTGCATCGTGCTACGGTGGGCGCCAGCCGCCGACTGATCCTGTCGGATGTTTCTATACGAAAAAGGTATTACTTTATTTTCTTTTCGTATAGCTTTTTCTCCGGCGAGCCTTGTGATACTGCGCTGCAGCATGCTAGAGTAAGGGTCCCCTTTTGATCTTTCAACAAGCTGGAACCCTCCCTCATATGGCTTTAATTGTCCACAAATATGGCGGGACGTCGATGGGCTCGACGGACCGTATCAAGAATGTCGCGGCCCGTGTGGCCAAGTGGCATGATGCCGGCCACCAGATCGTGGTGGTGCCGTCCGCGATGTCCGGCGAAACCAACCGCCTGATCGCCCTGGCCAAGGAAATCATGCCGCAGCCGGATCCGCGCGAACTGGACATGATTGCCTCGACCGGCGAGCAAGTGTCGGTCGGCCTGCTGGCGATGGCGCTGCTCGCGATCGGCAAGGACGCGGTCTCGTACACCGGCTGGCAGGCCGGCATCCGCACCGACTCCTCGTTCACCAAGGCGCGCATCCAGTCGATCGACGATACCCGCGTGCGCAACGACCTGAACCAGGGCAAGATCGTCATCATCACGGGGTTCCAGGGCATGGACGAGGATGGCAACATCTCGACCCTGGGCCGCGGCGGCTCGGATACCTCGGCCGTGGCGATCGCCGCCGCCCTGAAGGCCGACGAATGCCTGATCTACACCGACGTCGACGGCGTCTACACGACCGACCCGCGCGTGGTGCACGAAGCGCGCCGCCTCTCCAAGATCACCTTCGAGGAAATGCTCGAGCTGGCCTCGCTGGGCTCGAAGGTGCTGCAGACCCGCTCGGTCGAATTCGCAGGTAACTACCAGGTCCCGACGCGCGTGCTGTCGTCGCTGACCGACCCCCTGATGCCGCTGGAGGAGGAAGCGACCTCCGGCACCCTGATTTCGTTTGAGGAAGAAAGCAATATGGAACAAGCCGTCATCTCCGGTATCGCCTTTCATCGCGATGAAGCCAAGATCACCGTCCTGGGCGTGCCGGACAAGCCGGGCGTTGCCTTCCACATCCTGGGCCCGATCGCCGAGGCCAACGTCGAAGTCGACATGATCATCCAGAACCAGTCGGTGGACGGCAAGACCGATTTCACCTTCACCGTCTCGCGCAACGACTATGCGAAGGCGATGTCCGTGCTGGAAGCGCAGCGCGAGGCGCTGGGCGCGGCCAAGATCCTGGGCGACGCCAAGGTGTCGAAGGTGTCGGCTGTCGGCGTCGGCATGCGCAGCCATGTCGGCGTGGCCTCGCAGATGTTCCGCACCCTGTCGGAAGAGGGCATCAACATCATGATGATCTCGACGTCCGAGATCAAGATCTCGGTGCTGATCGACGAGAAGTACATGGAGCTGGCCGTGCGCGCCCTGCACAAAGCCTTTAACCTCGAGCAAGGTTAACGAATTTCAAAATTTTTGGGCGTGCGTCCTTGACGCAACGAACACCAGCCCTTAAGATGCGTGCACTCAGCGCTGACTGACAAACAAGTCGGCACTGATTGGAGACGTGGCCGAGTGGCCGAAGGCACTTCCCTGCTAAGGAAGCATACGGCTTATACCCGTATCGTGGGTTCGAATCCCACCGTCTCCGCCAGATTGATTATTGCTGAGCTTCAGCAATACGCGGAAACCCCCGGATCTCATACTGAGGCCCGGGGGTTTTTTGTCTTCATGCGTCCTCATGTGTCCAGCTAAGTCCAGACCTTATAGGGTAGGCATTAGGGTATACGGTCGAGTACCCGAAACGCCTACCCTTAAACCTGGTCGAGCTGAGCAGACTGCCCCTGTCCAACGTTTCAACAGGAGGTCGAATGCCACGGTTAGCGCAACCACTCAGTGACATGCAGGTTAAGCGTGCGAAAGCTGGTACGAAGCCGGTTAAGCTATTTGATGGGTATGGGCTCTATCTAGACGTCCAACCCTCCGGCGCAAAGTTCTGGCGTTTCCGATACCGCAAGGCGGATGGTAAGGAAACCACGATTACATTCGGACCGTACCCGGAAGTAAGCCTTGCAATGGCTAGAGAAAAGCGCACTGAAGCGCGTCGGATCCTGCTGGAAGGCGGAGATCCGCTCCAGCAGCGTGAGCAGGTGCGGCGGGAGAGCTTGCGTTCAACAGAATACACCTTTCAGAAGATCGCTACTGAATGGCATCAGTTGAAGCTGAGTTCGTGGTCGCCAGCGTACGGCAAGAACATACTTCATCGGCTGTCTATGGATGTCTTTCCAAGTCTCGGCAAGGTTCCTATGGAGGACATCACTCATCGCGATCTGATCGAAGTTTTTCGTAGAATTGAGGCACGGGGTGCCCATGAGATAGCAAAGCGCAACAAGGCTGTATGTGCTCAAATATTCAGCTATGCTGTTCAGACCGGCATCGCTACACGAAACCTCCTAGCCGATATGAAGGACGTACTTCAGCCAGTAGCACCCAGGAACTTCCCTGCAATTTCTAGCGATGAGCTGCCTCGCTTTCTTAAGACACTGCGAAGTAACGAGGCTTGCATGCAACCTGCGACGCGTATAGGCCTGCGCTTGCTCATGCTTGTCTTCGTACGGACCAGCGAGCTAATAGAAGCGCCTTGGTCCGAGATTGAGGAAGGCAAGGCTGAATGGATCATTCCGTGGTACAGGATGAAGCTGGGGAAACGACGACTCAATCCGATTAAGAAGGACCATTTCGTGCCACTAGCAAGCCAATCGCTCGAGCTATTGCATGAGTTACGCAGCATCACAGGAGGAGGCAAATTCCTGTTTCCAAATGTTCGTGATCACAACCGACCAATGAGCAATAATGCGTTTCTCAAGGCGTTGGAGAGGATGGGTTATAAGGGAGATATGTCCGGTCATGGCTTCCGAGCGCTAGCGATGAGCACTATCAAAGAAAAGCTGGGCTATCGTCATGAAGTCGTCGATCGACAGCTCGCGCATGTCGAGAAGGACAAGGTAACGCGTGCCTACGACCGTGCTGAATTTATTGATGAACGCAGGATTATGATGCAGGCTTGGGCCGATTATCTTGATAGCATAGATTGAGAGTTATTCAGTCGTATTTGATGTGACATCATGGATGGTATGCTCGCGCTCATCAAATTCTTCTCTTGCTCGGCTGCGTGCTGACTTCTTAGTGGTGCGTCGACAGGTTCTACTGGAACGGCTAACCGCATTCGCTGGTCGCGATTAAAGCGCGATCTATAATAGTCCGATTCAACAGCACACAGAAAGCGCATGAAGTTTATCCCTTTGCAGCGCAAGTTCATCGAGTGGCAACGTGAAACCCAACCCGACCTCGACGCATGGCTGAAAGCTGGTACCTCCATTGGGACTTTGACGTGGGACCAAATTCTGGCATCGAAACGAGCCGTGATTTTGGCCGAAGGTGGTTCCGGCAAATCGACCGAACTCACATTGCGGCACCGCGCGCTGGAGTCTCAGGGGGAATACAGTTTCCTGCTAACGGTCAAGAAGGTCGGGGCGGGAGGATTCGAAAATTCGCTTACCCCCAAGCAGAGGACGCTATTCGAGCGCTGGCGCGCGTCGGATAAGCCTGCATGGATTTTTGTCGACTCCGTCGACGAGGCGAAGGCCGTCGGCGTGACCTTGGCCGACGCGCTTCAGCACATCGCCGACGCTATCGAAGGTGCGGAAGCCCGTGCGCATGTCATCTTTTCGGGGCGTCCCACCGAATGGGAATATCGAAAAGACCTTCACGCCGTGATGGAGCTGTTGCCGCCAACTTCGCGCAGCGAGGGACCAGACGCGATTGACATCGACACGTTGGTGATCATGGCCATCGACCGCGCTCGTCAGCCAGTTGTGCCTTCAGAAAGCGATCCAATCATCGCAATCATGGCGCCGCTGGACAACGATCAGGTGGAAGCGTTCGCGCGTGGTATGGACGTCCAAGACGTTTCCCAGTTCTTGCATGGATTGGACGACGCTCACCTATGGCCGTTCGCACGCCGGCCATCGGATTTAGACTGGTTGTCGAGGTATTGGCGGACACATCGCAAATTCGACCGCTTCGAAAGGATGTTGGAGACAAACTTGGCCGAGCGGCTCATGGAGGCGGACCCTGAACGGGCCAGAACTTCCAGGCTGGACCTCGACCAAGCCATGCAAGCCGTGGAGCGCGTCGGCGCCGCACTCGTGTTGGGCCAAACGCGAGATGTGGAAATCGACGATAGCGGCAGCCGTGCAGCGCCTAGCGAAGGGCTGCGCTTGGCTGAAGTACTGCCGGACATTTCGCCTGCACTGCAACGGGAACTACTCAGGGCGGCCATCTTTGTTCCTGCATCCGCTGGCCTGGCCCGACTGCAAAACGACAACGACGGTGTCGTCAGGTCCTATTTGACCGCGCGCTGGTTGCGGCGCATGCTGAAGCAGAACTGTCCGTGGAGCGCCGCGCGTGATTTGTTGTTCGCCGAGACATACGGCGTGGCTACGGTCAAACCATCGATGGTTGCCGTAGCAGCGTGGCTATCCATATGGGACCCACGTGTAGCCGAAGAGCTGATCAAGCGCCAACCCTATGCACTCATCGAGCACGGTGACGCAGCCAGCCTTCCTCTTCCAGCGCGTCGTTCAGCATTAAAAGCTATCTTGAGCGGTTTGGATTGCGAGCAGTCGAGCTCTTTTCTGCACCGCGAGGGCTTGATGCGATTCGCGACCCCGGACATGCAGCAAGACATTCGAGAGCATTGGGCGGCGCTGGAAGAGTCGGCAGGGCTGGAAGCTCAACGCCAACTCCTGCTGCGCTTGGTCGCCGCAGGCAGACTGCGAGACTGCGTCTCGATCGCATTCGAGGCTGGCGTGGCCGGCACTACCCATCCCATCACACGCACACTGGCCGTCCAGGCCCTGGCTGCTGCAGGCGACGATGACCTGCGTGCACGCTACGGGGAATTCGTGCGGCGGGAAGGGCACAGGCTCGATGCAGATTTTTTATGGAGCTCTATCAGCGTTCTCTTTCCTGTCGCGGTGACGGTTGACGATTTCATCGCCCTCTCACCCGTGCTGTTCAGCGACGAGCGACTAGCTGGTCAAGGCCTTGATTTCTACGGACCGAGACTTGCGCAACAGATCGACCAGGTAAAGGAGATCAAAAAGCTTCTTCAAACACTGCTCGAAAAGCTTCCCCAAACGGCTCAAGCGGTCGCGAACGTCGACCGCGATAACATCGCTCACCTAACCCCTACAATTGCCAAACTGGCCATTCGCCTGCTGGACTTGAACAACGCGCTGCAGCCAGATACCTTGGCAATTGACGCTTCGTTGCGGCTGACTGCGCTCACGTGGCGCCATGGATGGCGTGAGGAGGAGGTCAGCGAAGTGGCCCAACGATTGCGGCTGACCCCTGAGCGGCGGCGGGCCGCTCTTTGGCGGCTCTGTCAGACTTATTCCATGCTCGAAGCAGCCTTAACGGAACCGTTGGACGATCTCCGCCAACTGCATGTAGCGAGATTCCAACCCGGTGTCGGATTGGAGGATCTCGACTGGCTGATCAGCGACGCCCAGTCACGCACTGAGCCTAATGAGCGTCTCCTGGCTATGCGTCTGGCGCTGTCGGTCTGGCTCCAGAACGACAAGCCCGACTGGGTACTACGCAACATCAGGGTCGCAGCAACTTCATCGAGCGAACTTTCGAATGCGATGGAGGAGTGGGTCAATCCACCGCCACTTTCGGCTCAACGCATTGAACTAGATGAAAGCCACGCACGTTATGAAGCCGAAAGCCGGGAACGCGAAAAAGTACGCAAGGAATCGTGGATCGCATTTGCGAAGCGGATTCGCGATGACCCAGCGCTACTAGACACATTGCATCCGCCCGACGATCAAGGCATCGACTCAAACCTCTACCATGTATCGATAATGTTCGACGCCATCGGCCGCGATTCACAAGGTCGGTCAATGTCGGATGTGAAGTTGTTGGAGCCGGTCTTTGGGCTCCGAGCGCTGCCGCATATACGGCGCGCCTTTGCTCGCTACTGGCGCTTGGGAGCGCCGAAGCTACGAAGCGACCGTCGTCCCGAGGATTACAATATTGTGTATGGCATTGAGCGCTTGGGGCTTATAGGCTTATCAGTCGAAGCCGCAAACGAGACGGATTGGACAAGCACGCTTAGTGACGATGAGGCTGCTCTGGCGACGGTCTATGCGACGCTGGAGCTCAACCGTTTTCCTCGCTGGTTCGACCTCCTGGCGTCGAGCAAGCCTAAGCCCGTCCGTGACACGCTGCGGCGTGCGTTCGTAGGTGAATTGGGTCCAACACTGGACGGGCATCGCCGAGAAGTGTTGGAACGCATTGCAAGCTCTTCCGACCAAATCGCTGGAATGGTGGCCGCAGATATGATCGCAGCTCTGCATCAGCCCAGTTCACTCGACCTGAGCTTGCTGCGGCTGCTCCTGCGTATCGCCCGGCGTGGCACCTCCGACAAAGATGCCCTTCTTGCGTTCGCATTGAAGAAAGCTCAAGAAGCAGACGAGCCCGAACGGCTGGTAGTTTTTCTCGCGTGTGCGTTCGCTATTGAAGGGAATGCCGCGACCGACGCGTTGATTCATATCTCTATGAAAATGGGCTTGACGCAACAAGCCAATCTAGGCGTCGCACTTCTGCCCTTGATCGTCGGCTCAGGCTGGGATTTTGGTCGCGAGAACGATGTGGAGCCGGTGTTGTCGACTGACAGCCTAGTGAAACTCACACGTTTTGCTTTCTGTGCAGTGCGGCCAGCTGAGGATATCGACAGGTCGAATGGCAAAGTCTACTCGCCCGACGTTAGAGATAATGCGCAAAGTGCCCGCGAGGCACTGCTGAAACAGTTGGCGCGACGCCCGGGGGCGGCTACCTTCCGGGCACTACAACAATTAGCGGCCGATAAGAATTTTCCAGTTCGCGAAACGTGGTTGCGTGGGCTGGCCCAAGACCGTGCCGAGAAAGATTCGGAGAGCGCGCCGTGGATGGCGCGCGATGTCAAGGCGTTTGAGGCCGATTTCGATACTGTCCCACGGAGCCCCCAAGATCTGCAACGTGTTGCCCTGGCGCGCATCGAAGACCTGCAGCACCGTTTGCTTCATTCGGATTTTGGCTTAGGCGTTCAATTCAAGGCCTTGGAGCACGAGGTCGATGTCCAGCGGTGGGTGGCCGGCGAATTGCAAACTAAGCAGGGTCGGAGCTACACGCTGGAACGCGAGGCACACGTAGCCGACGAAAAGGAGCCGGATATCCGCCTTAGCAGCAAAGGCAGTGACGCCCGGCTCCCCCTCGAAATCAAGGTCGCAGAAAGTTGGAGTTTCAACCAGCTCGAAGAGGCACTCACCGTCCAGCTGAAGGGACGCTATTTGCGTGATCGGACTGCTAGGTGGGGCGTCTTGCTACTGGTGCACCAACACAAACGCGCAGAGGGATGGGAGCCCAAGCCGGGACAATCATTGTCATTCGAAGAGACAGTAAGCCGCCTGCAAGCACTAGCCGCCGAAATTTCTGCCGCAGACAGTGCGGGCCCACAAATGCAAGTCGGCGTGATCGACGTGTCGTCAGTTAAACGCCCGCGTGCCAAAGCCAAATCGGCGCCGTAAGCATTTGTTTTAAGGCGCAATATTCCCTCAATTCACCGATCGTCACGCCTGCAAAAATTTGGCTGTGGCGCCAATGGCTGCTGTTCTAGCTCTTCGTAAAAAAAACGGCGGGTGAAAAGAGGGAGGTAGCCCGGGGGCCGGCTTTCGCGACTCAGTTATTTGGACTCACTCGTCGTTTGGGTAACGGCTCGAGACTAGTATCGGGTCCAATGAATATTAGCCAAGACTGCCGATAATCGATTAACTGCCCAGTTTCGTTTTGAACTTGTTCATAGCCTGCCAACGTCATTCGGCATTCATTTGCCCAAACCAAGCTCACGTCCTTGAGCTCTGCACGGATTAGGCCGTCTTGCAGAAGCCGGGCAACTTTGCAGGGTCGATGGAGACCCTGATCTGTCACATCAGCGACAATCAACGTGCCACGTGTGCCTGAGGCGTCTCTCAAGATGCGTCGATCAAGCTCCACGCCCCGGCTTCTCATCTTTACTATTCGGACCTGCATTCGTCACCATAAAATACTGTATGCACATACAGTATATCAATTCTGGGATGGCGTGCTGTTCACGTTCGTTGCTTGGGGATGGGACCGGAGAAGTTTCCAGACTTTCGCGCCATTTTGCTTTGTCCCACCGCTTGCCCTCCAACTTTGACCATCGTTGTCGACGGCAATACATCCGGGCTGCCAATGTTCAGGGTTTCGCAGTTCGTCCACCCATCCCTGAACCTCGCCGTTGAAGAAAATCACGACGCCGCCCCTGTTGAGGTATCCGTGTTGCTCGCGCCAGTCCAGCGCCATCACCAGCTCCGCCAAATATCTTGCGCGCTGCCGACCAGCTTCATCAAGCTGCAATTTCCCAGTAGTCGCAAGCACGCGTAGTCCAATTGCTGCGTCAAGCAGATCTCGATTTGAAGACAGCATTGTTGCAACATCTAGCGCGAGGGCTGCGGTCATGATTTGGGTGTGGCTCTTTGGGAGCCGACCGGCGGCTTGTTCCGACAACACATCTGCAGCATCTTTCAGGCTCATGATTTGTCCTTTTCTCGTTGGCTTGAAGGCGGTGAAGAAATCGCATTGCTATTTGGGTCAGTCGCGCTACTCCTCTTCTGTAAGGGTTTCGATTTGCCGTTGGGTCGGTTTGCGCCCGGCGCACTTTCCTCATGCGTGAAATGACCACGAACTGTTCTTCGCTTTTGCAGCCGGACTAGACCAGCTTCGAGCAGTAACAGTCGCCAAGTCGCATAGTCGATCTGGGCGTGGCTTTTCGATGTCACGGGAGTCATCCAGCGACGCACGGCACGCCCGTTTCGCACGCCCACTAGGCCGGCCACCTGATCGCCGGTCAGGCCTAGCAGCTGGATGACTGTGCGTACTTCGTCAGGCGTGGGTAGCTCAAACGCAGGGTCTGTGTAGACGCAAAGCGACGCTGGAGAGGGTAGGAGCGGGCTCAAGGTTGCACACCTTATTCGTCGATGAATTCTTCTATCGAATGGCTAGGGCGGAGGATTTGACGATGTTGTGCCCTAAGCGCAGCACAAGTGAAGATGCTCCATCAATTTGCTAGTGCAGACGGCGAAGACAGAAATACCGGGATCGTGATGTCCACAGGCTGGCACCTGTGTGCCGCATCGTCGTCATTACGGCGAAGCTTTGCTGGTGAACTCTTCAACGCGCGCAGAAATGGTTCGTTCGCGAGGATTCTGCGAGCAACCATCGTGAGACAGGTCGCATCGTGACCCTGGACGCCACAGACGACGTTCCCGCAGGTTAAGCAATAGGCATGCTCCCCAATCCTCTCAGCAAATCCTTCAGCAATCCTTTCAACACATGCACGCCAGCCTTCAGGGGCCAGTTCGAGCGTCTTAATCGCCACAAGCGCAGGTTCTGATCGAATAGGCTGCAGGGCAAACATATCCATGAGTTCCTCCTGTCAGAGATTGCGTCGAATGAGTAGTTACCTGACCATCTAAGGTCTTGTCGACCTAGTCCTCATTGAGCGAAATCAGGTCTTTCAGACCAATTTCGGTGAGCGTCCCAAGGTCTTTGCGGCCTATCTGTCCAGGTTCTGTTGTTTGTCTTTATCTTGCTCTTCGAGACGTTTTTTGACCTGGTTGACCAACGCTCGCTGAATCTGGCGGCGCTCAGAATCGACGGGTGGCATTTCTCGGATAAAGCGGTCCACCTCGTCCGCAAGGTTGCTGTCCCCTTCCTTTCGTAAACGGGCGGCGTTGCTGGCCAGGTCGCGCAGGACATCGCGGCGGCGTGCAGCCATCGCTGCCTCCCAAGGCTTCGGTTCGATAATTCCGTCCTGAAGCTCGCGTGCAGCTTCATGGAAGCGCGCCGCTTGCGCCTGCGGCATCACGGGGTTGTGCCCGCCGTTGCGGCCTTCACGAAATCTTTTCTGGATATGCCATTCGGCGCCGCCGAGAGACTTGGTAGACCGCCCACGTTCCGAGCGTGAAGTTGCATTTGCCTCGACCCCACGCGCGCGCAGCTGGGCTGCAAACTCTTCCCGCCATACTCGGAGGTCGCTCTTGCGAATGTGAATGCGTTGCCCTTCGTCGTTCTCGGCCCGCAGGACCAAATGGACGTGTGGGTGTTCAGGGGCGTCATCGGCGGGATCCGTGTCATGGGTATGCAATGCCATTACATACTGATGGCCTTTGAACCGTACACATGCGAATCCCTGGACAGCTCCGAGCAATTTCTCCGGGTCGGTCTTCGCAGGCATCGAAAAAATGATATTGAATGAAGAGTGAAGCGCCTCGCCCTTTGCACCGTGCAGACGTTGCATGTCCAGGTCCCACGACGCGTGCAATTCCCGAATCGCCTCGCGTCCGTTGAGCTGCTCGTCCTTTTCGTTGACCGCCTGGAGCCGGCCGCTCCGCGAGATGTACATCATGTAGCGCAGCACACCCTCGATTGCCGCCTGGTCGCCGTCCTTCCCACGCCGGCTGCCTTTGACGTTGATGACCACTTCGGGCGCTCGCCTCACGGTTCTTCGCAGCTGTTCCTTGATCGTCGACCAATCACGGTTGTCATGCCATGTCGGTTTTCCGGAGCCCGAAGCATGGTTATCGGCGCGTGGTCGAAGCACCAAGCGCCGGATGCCGGAACGTCTGCCAGGACGGTCTTGATTGAGTTGTTCATGCTTTGTCATCGCTCACTCCCCAACCGCGTAAGTTCGCCTTCACCAGCTCCTTAACTGCATTGGACTCCAGCTCAACAAGTAACCTCAGCAAGTCGAAATCAAAGGAGCTGACTAGATACGCATAGTCAGGTGAGCTATGCAACTTCTTAGCTATCTGGTTCACGTTGCGTCCCAAGTCGGCAAGCTGGCGTGCTACTTGGCGAACTGCACTAATCTCGAGCTCGCATAGCACTGGTCGTTGGTCAATATGAGCGCGCAGCAAATTCCCTAGGTACGTACCTCTATGCCAAACTCTTTCCATAGCCAGGCGGCCCAGTTCTGCAAAATAGTAGGGCTCCAGTCGGACAAAGACCTGCTCGCTCCTCGTACCCTGCCGTACGACAGATGGCGTTGAAGGAAGTGCAAAGGGCTGGTAGGTGAGGGCCGCGTCTTCCTTTGATTGCCGATCCAAGAAATCAACGATCAGTCGTGCCGCAAGCGCGGAAGTTGTCGTGCTGCGAGCGCTCGCGACAGCACTAAACTCGTCCTTAATGGTTACGCTAACCTTTGCTCCGATGACTGGCATGGCAGTCCTCCGTAAGTCAATGAAAGTAGCGGATCGATAACGTTTTTATTGGCGATGTCGGCTGATATTCGGCGGTTCTGTCTTGCTTGCGGTTTTGGATCTTGGGCAGGATAGACTGGCGTCTTAAATTGTTAACCTATTCGAGCTTAACAATTTGGGTCCTCGTCCCTTCGGGACTGCGGGCGCACACCTCAAACATCGGTGACAATCACGACGTTGGCCGGCGCGACCGCACGTAGCGCCGCTTCAAAAAAAACGGAGAGCGCCGCGGAGCTAACAGCGAGCCCAGCGCTTGCAAACATGGGAGTTGAAAGGTCTGGACGAATTAGCACGCAGAACAAGAACACGACAAGCCCAATGATGATCGCCATGTTCGCAACTGGGAGTAGTGCTCTCCCAAGCACTAGCAATAACACATAGAAAATAAACCGAACACCCTTAAGTGTGCCAAGTCCCAGTCGCATCGCTACCTTCTTAGCTGAGTAGTTCATATGTGTCCTCCACACTCACGCAGCGCACTTCACCAATGGAGAGTTCCTATCAAATGCTCTCGAATACAAGATCAGCCAGCGGCACATCCAACGAAGCGACGTCGCCCTCAATGACAATCCTCACCCTTGTGTCCAACGCTATTCTCGCCCTCTGTCCTCGATAACTAACCAGGATCGCCGAGGTTTCAGTTGGAGCATTAGCGTGAGTGTCGGCCGACTGCTGCGCACTTGCAGGACGGCGCTTTACGTCATGACGTAATGTGAATGCGCGATCGCGATCGCGGTCGCTAGTTCGAGGTGCCGGCACTTCGTCAGGTCGTAAAAGCTCGTAGGCGCCTTCCTTCTGCATTTCCAGCTGAGTGTCTCCACCAATGGATTCCACGTCACTAAGATCCTCCATTAACGATGGAGTCTGCTGCGGTCCAAGATCAGTCACTACAGCAACCGATCTCGCCGTTCCGGCTACGTCATGACGTAATCCCTCCAAGAGCTCCCTGATGCTATCCCGGGTAACTTTGTTGCCCCCATTGCACCATTCCTCAACCTGCTCGGGAAATTCGTCATACGCCCGGCGCAAGTCGTAAAGCGTCCGCGGCGACTTCACCGAGTTCGCGAACGCTTGATGCACGCAGTTCGGCGCATCCACAAGTGCCAGATGTTCAGTCACATAATTCTGGCCTTCCTTGCCCAGCCCCTCTGCGATCTGCGACTTCGAATGTCCCTCGTCTAGCTTTCGCTTGATAAAGGCTGCAATCGCCCAGATCGACAAATCGCAGCGATGCAAGTTCTCATTCACCTGGTCATAGCTGTCAAAGTTCGGGTCAATAAAGTAGGGAATGGTCGTAAAGCCGGCTGTCCGAGCAGCGTCATAGCGGCAGTGCCCATGGTTGATCACCCAAGTGTCCGCCAAGGTCGGATGAGGCCGCAGCGAAATGGGCGACTTCACACCGCGCTTCAGCACATTCGCATTCAGTTCAGCTTGCTTCTGCTGTTCCTCATGTGTACGTAGATGCAGTGGGGGACGTGGATTGTTGCTGTCGCCAACGATTTTCTCCAGCGGCATTTCCGGTGCCGTGCCGTCGGCGTGCCGATCGACTGCGCCCACTCGGCTCAGCTTCGTGAGGGCTCTCATCGCGTCACCGTCTGCGCATCCATCAGATTTTTGAAGTAGCTGAACACGGCATGTAGTTCCTTCCCGGCCTCCCGTGCCGCTGTCTTGACTTGGCGGCCGTCGTCACTTTTCAGCTTCCAGACCGGCACCCTGGAACTGACAGCCTCGCGATAAGCCTGACGGTCCGTGATTGCATACGGGACCATCAAATCTGCATGCATTTCAAGTAAGGCATTGAACTGCTTTACCTGAAACGGCTGCCGAGGATCGTATTCGTTCACGAGAATTCCGAGAAAGGCTAGGTTCTCATTCCGTATCTGCGCAGCAGGGTGTGATCTTATGCCACCGATGCGGCCAATCGTTTCCACAGCCTCCCTGATGCTATGTTCGTCGATTTTCGTCGGCACCGTTGCAAAATCGCTGGCGATAAGAAGCGCATTGGCAATGCGGCTGTTCGCGCCAGCAGTATCGAAAATTGCATATTCGAAATACGGAGCCAGCTCTTCCAGTCGCTCTCTAAGGTTGCGCACCAACTCCATATCATCGATGGACGATTCTTCTATTTCACGCAAGCGATCCCGGTGTGAGGGTATCAGCGCTAGTTTTCCATTTGAGTCTAGAAATTTTAGCGGCTCTACTCCGAACAGATCGTGGGTGCTAATTCCCGTAAGTCGGAACGCATCCATCGTATCGTTGGCGTCTTCCTGTTCGTCACCATTGATGATTAAGGTTCGATGCCCGCAGTCAGCAAGAAAAAACGCGAAATTACAATTTGTATTCGTTTTGCCGACGCCGCCCTTCTGATTCACTGCCGCGAACTTTTTCATTTTCGGCTCCTCGTCTCCAGGAGATTGGCCAGCTCTTCAATGACGTCGGCATATTCCGACGGAAGCGTTACCTCTACTGTTCTCCATCCATCAGGCTTGCTGCCGTACTGCATGTAAATCTTCCAGCTGCGGCTCACCATCGCACTCACAGCTTCCTTGCTCATTCCCAAGTCGAGAGCAATTTCTTTTTGTCTTATGCCGTCGACAAATATTCGCCGCAATGCATCGACATTCTTCTTTTCAAAATTTCCAAGGTAAACACGGATTGACTCGAAATCTGTTGCCGTTAATCTTTTTTTGCTTCTCATGATTCGGCTCCATAGCGCAAATCCGTGCTTCTGTGCGCTTAGTAACTTTAGTGTTAAGTCAACGGACAAACCATGCGTTTACTCAAAGTCCCGCGTGTCCGCAAATGGTTAACTTTTAGGCGTCTTTCAAAGCCCAATCCAAGCTCCAATTGCATTATCGAATTATATTAATTTATAAGACTATTTATTATGGTCCAAATTCTTAATTAAAAGGATTTGCCATGTTCAAAGTATTTATTGCTATTTTTTTACTAATTCCTTGCGCCACGTGTGCGGTAGCTCAGTCTTCCAATCTGACAATCAGTAAGGAGGAGCAACAAGCACGCGATCGCGAACGGCATCTGATACTTCGCACGGAACTGACAGCGGAACATCAAGCGTACGTAAAAGCGCAGTTGGCTCTCAGCACGGCAGCAACGCCCGAACACCAGGCGGACCTCCACCGACATACAGAGAACATCAAGGCGCTCCAGCGAGAACTGGCAGCCATCAACACCCAGCAAGACCTACACGAGACAAGCCAGTTAGTACCGAAAGGCGCACGCCCAGTCGTGCGCGCACGTATTCCAAGCACAAGTGGCGCGGCGACCTTCTGGAATCCGTACAACCGCGCTTCAGATCCAGAAACATCGACCAAGTTTCCAACCACCCCCTAGGAGGGATTCATTATGCGTACCAACGTCAATCGTGTGGTCAGCGTCGTGTTGATCACCGCGCTCTGCGCCTTGCAGACCACGCCGGCGTTCGCCCAGTTCACTGCTACTGGCACTCAGGCGACTAACTGGGTAGTCCAAATCCTCACGCCGATCATTCCGCTCGCCGTTGCCGTGGTGGGAATTCTGGCTTGGGCGGGGCGGGTGAACTGGGCATGGTTCGTAGCTGCGATTGTCGGCACCGCGCTGTTCTTCGGCCGCGACCAGGTCGTGACGATGTTACGCGGCTGGACGGGGACCTGAGATGGATAGCGAGGACGGTGTCAACGTCGACACGCTTGCGGTCGGACTAACCCGGCCCTCGACTGTCCTGGGCGTTCCCTACGGGGCCGTGATGCTCAACGTACTGGTATCGGTCGAGGCGCTAGCCTTGACCGAGAACCTGCTGTGGATGCTGATGTGCATCCCAGTGCACGGCATTTTCTATCTCGTCACGCTGAAAGATCCGCGCACCTTCGAGCTGTTGGCGTTATGGGCGCGGACCACTCTAGGCACGCTCATCGCGTCGCGGTGGTATTGGTCTGCGGCGTCCTATAGTCCGCTGACATACAGGGAACGTTTCGGGTTCTTCAAACGGTGGCGTATCAAGCGCCGCCTGAAAAAGGAAAAACCAGCATGAATATTTCCGAGAAGCGACAAACAGCCGCCCGGCGCGAAACGCCAGCGGCCAAGAACATACCTTACTGCGGCCATCTCACGCGCACCATCATCGACACCACAAGCGGCGAATGCTTGTGCGTCATGCGCTTGGCCGGCGCCGCATTCGAGTGCGCCGACGACGATGCCATCAATAACCGGCACGATCGCCTGAACCGGATCGTCATGAGCCTGGCCGATCCACGCGTCGCGATCTGGCAGCACATCGTACGGCGCGAGGAAAACTGCTACCCAGAGGGCGACTTCTCGCCAGGTTATGCGCGCGAGCTGAACGACCGCTTTAAGGCCAAGGTTGGCGCCGAGCGCCTGATGGCGAACGAATTGTATATCACCGTCGTGCTGCGGCCGTACGGAAGCCGGACGGAAAGCGTACTGGCAGCGCTGTTCACCGCACGCAGCCAGGAGGAAATCAGGAAGGCGAGATCGAAGCAGATCGCGGAGCTGGAGCGGATCGTGGCTGATCTGGTCGCAGCCCTGAGTTACTACGAGGCCGTGTGCCTGCAACTGTACGAGCGCGATGGCGTGCTGTTCTCGGAACCTGCGGAATTCTTCAACTAC
Source organism: Massilia sp. (assembly GCA_032115075.1). GTDB lineage: Bacteria > Pseudomonadota > Gammaproteobacteria > Burkholderiales > Burkholderiaceae_D > Telluria. Next base: position 13,469 of record DAMCRY010000005.1, on the reverse strand, counting down.
CTGCTGACAGGTAGATGGGAACGTGTTCCCTATGCACCGGTGCCCCTCAAGCACATTATCGGTGGCATGCGTCCGGTCTTTGGTGACGAATCCGTGAAGGTGCTCAATTCATCGAGCACACATTTCGGCGCAATGCTGGGTATCGAGGGCTATCCCTCAGAAACGAACCCCTTGTTTCTCGACGACCTGCTCACCCTGCCGTTCGAACTGGTCATCACCCAGTCCTTCGAATTCCACGCCAAGGACGCCGCGTTGCTCAAGATGCAGCTGAAAGGGCGGCGCATGGAAAACGTTGGCGACGCGGCGCAGTCCCAGATCGACGAGATTCCCGATCTTGCGGACGACCTAATTGCTCGCCGAACCGTCATGGGTGGGCAGCACTATAGCGTGATGGTCAAGGCTGCCAATCTTGACGATTTGCGGGAAAACGTCGCTGATACACGCAGCGCCCTGATCGAAGCCGGCATCAGGCCGGCGCGCGAAGACCTCGTGGTCGAGGCTGCCTATTGGGCGCAACTGCCCGCCAACTTCGCCATGCGGCCTCGGCTTTCGCCAATCAATAGCCGCAACCTGTGCGGGTTCATACCCCTGCACAACTTCCCGACCGGCCGTCGAAGCGGCAACCACTGGGGACCCGCGATCACCATGCTGGTAACTGCGGCCGGCACGCCTCATTACTTCAGTCTGCACGCGTCGGATCCGAAGGCAAAAAACGGCGGCAACAAGAAGGACGTGGCGAACACCCTGGTAATGGGACCGACCGGTTCCGGCAAGACGGCGACCGTCACGTTTACGCTGGCGATGATGCAGAAATTCGGAATGACGTCGGTCCTGTTCTCGACCGACCGCGACACCGAGATCGCAGTACGCCGCATGCGGGGAAAGGTTTTTCCACTGCGTCTCAACGAACCGACCGGGCTCGCGCCGTTTGCGCTCGATCCGGACGAACCGGAGACCCGGCGGCACCTACAGGTCCTGGTGCGCAAGCTAATGAGCCGACCGGTCGTCACAGAGACGGGATTGGAGGTCGATACGAAGCCCCTGACTGTCCAGGAGGCGAAGGACGTCGACAAGGCCATCGATGCGGTGCTGCACATGAAGCCGCGCGAAGTCAGGCGCCTTGGCCGCGTGCTGGACTTCCTTCCAAAAGGGGATCTCTATGACCGGCTGGCGCGCTGGTGTCATGCTCGCGAAGCAGGCCGGGAAGATGGGCCGATGGCCTGGGTATTCGATAGCCCGGTGCCTACGATCGCCGGCGAACTCGGGACCGTGCCCATCACGGCCTTCGACACCACCGCCTATCTGGACGATCCAGAGCTGCGCACGCCGATCAACATGCACCTGCTGCACCTTGCTTCGCGCCTGGTCGACGGGCGCCGCTTTGGCCTGTTCGTCGCCGAATTCTGGAAGCCGCTGGGCGACAGCCACTACGCCGCCTATTTCAAGAAAGCGCTCAAGACCGTACGGAAGCTGAATGGCTTCGTGGTCCTGGACACGCAGTCGCCCAGCGATGCACTCAGGCTGGAGATCTCCCGCACCCTGATCGAACAATGCCCCACCTTGGTCTTGTTCCCCAACCCCCAGGCCGACCGCAAGGAATACCGGGACTACCTCGGCCTGTCAGAACGCGAGTTCAAGCTGATCAAGACCGACCTGCCCGAGGGCTGCGGCATGTTCCTGCTCAAGCAGGGAAGGCATTCGACGGTCGTCAGGCTGCCGCTGGACGGCATGGAAGACGATATGGCAGTCCTGTCGGCGCGTACCACCAACCTTGCCCTGATGGACCGGCTCATCGCCCAGTACGGCGAAGATCCTGAAGCCTGGGTTCCACACTTCAACGAAGAAAGGAAAGCATCATGAAACTACGGACCATCGCCGCCACCGTCGTTCTGGCCGGCGCGTCGTTGCAAGCCAGCGCACAGTGGATCGTCAATGACCCCATCAACACCCTGCAGGCGGTCAAGCAAGTAGCGGCGTGGGCCGAGCAGTACCAGCAGATGCGGGCCCAGATCGATCACATGACCAATCAGTACAAAGCCTTTACAGGCACGCGTGGAATGGAAGGGATACTGCCGCCGATGCCTTCCACGCTGCCGCCGGACTGGGCGCAGTCGATGAGGAACCTATCGTCTCTTGCGCAGCAGATCCGCCAATCCCAGGCCGTGCTGACTCCCCGGCAGGTATCACACATGTCAGAGCAGCTTCAGCAATTCCTGGCGCAGGCACAGGACATGTCGGCGGCGAACCAGGCGATGACTCAGACCGCATTTAACGATGCGGCCACACGGCAATCACGCCTGCAGACCTTGGTTGCCACCCTCGCCAGGACCGAAGACCCGAAAGCAGCGTACGACCTGGCCAACCGGATCGCCATCGAGCACGCGGCACTGCTCAAGGACCAGAACCAGCTCGAAGCTGCCGCCGGCGCCGCCGCTGCGCAGGAAAGGGCACAGCGCCTGATGATCAGCCAGATGCGGGCTGCATCCGCCGGCACCGCTATTCCGAAGTTCGACATGTCGGCGCAATGACCGGTCCAGTCCCTTTGACACCAGGAGAAACCATGAAACGCCTAGTTCCGATCCTGCTGCTCCTGCCGCTGGCCATGAGCGCTTGCAAGCGCGATGTGTCTCACGTGCCAGCGGACCGCATCTATACCGTGGAAGAGTACCTGGCGCAGCCGGAGTTGCGGCGGCGAGTGAGCGAAGTGTGCAGCAACGATCCGGGTCGTACCGGGCAGGACGCCAACTGCATCAACGCACTCCGCGCCGACCGTGTCGCATCCGCTGGCGGGGTTTCGGACATGCCTCGCGTCGTTCCCTGAGGAGCATCATCGTGGGCGCGCCGATCACTCTTTACACAGACAGTCTCAACTACATCAATGCGGTGTGCGAAAGTTATGTGGGCGAGAACGTCGCTGCCGTCGCACGCGTCATCGGTCCGTTCGCATTCACCATGCTAACGCTGTACGTGGCCCTGTGGGGCTTTGCCCACTATCGCGGCCTGATCAAGGAACCGGCCAACGAATTCATCAATCGGCTCATCACGGTATGTGTGGTTTTCGGGATCGGCTTCAACCTGGCGAACTACAACATCCTTGTCACCAACACCTTCCTACGTGGTCCGGATGAGTTCGTAGCCGGACTGGCCAGGTCCGGTGGGCCGAACGGCGTCGTGAATGGCCTCGACGCGATGCTGGCCCAAGGATTCGATCTTGGCGCCCGATTCTGGGCAAAGGCCGGTGTGCTCGATGGCGACATGGGTATGTATTTTGTGGCGCTCTTCGTGTGGTTCCTGACCATCGTCGTTACTGCCTACGCCTTCTTCCTCATGGCGCTGTCGAAAGTCGCGCTGACCGTGCTCATCGGACTTGGCGCCCTGTTTTTCCTCGGCTTGCTGTTCCAGGCGACCGCCGGCTTCTTCAATTCCTGGATTCGGCAGCTGGCCAACTATTTCCTCATTCCGTTGCTGGTCGTGATGGTCAACCTGCTCATCATGAAGCTGTTCGCACGTGCCGGCAGTGGCGCCGCCGCCATGACGGCCACCACCGAAGTGGCCCAGGTGTTCCCGTTCTTCGCGATGGGCCTTGTCTCGGTGCTGGCGCTTGCCTCGGTGCTTACAATCGCGGCGGGTCTGGCTGGTGGCATGTCGCTGTCTTCGTTCGGCATGGGGCGGCTCACCGCGGGGCTGCTGAGAAGCAGCGGTCTCAAGTTTGGAAAGGGCGGCGCACGTCTAGGCGCACATGCAGGCAAGCCGCTGGGTCGCGCGAGCAAGAAGATAGCCCGCAATGCCTGGAGCTCGTACCAGAACCGCAAGCGCAACACCATCGAGCCGGCGAAGACCAAAAGCCGGTCGGAGACGAAACTTCTTACCTACGAACCTTGAGGAAGACCATGCGCAGACTACTGATCCTGTTGGCTATGGCCAGCACGCTTGCCGGATGTGCAAGCACCCTCCGTGTCTGCGACGGCGAAGACCGTCGTCCGATCAATGCTCCAACCAGGGCAGACGTGATTCATCCAGCCTGCGGCACGACCGCGTAAGGAGAATGCGATGAGAAAGCAAGCCGATGCAGACAAGTTGATCGAGCAAATGGCCTCGATACGTGAGTTGATCGAGACCCACGCTGATGTGCAGTTGCTGCTAGACCTGGCCGCCGACGAGGCTGACCGGCGTGCGGTGGCGAACGAGCGCTCGCGCCGCACCGCTTGGCGGGTCGCAGGCGCCTTCGGTGGCCTGGCTGTCGCCGCGTTTGGCATTGCCTGGGGGGCCGTCCAGTCGTCGATGCAGCCAGCTGCGCCGCCCGAGGTGTTGGTAGTGGACAAGGCCGGTGGGATAGTGCAGCCGCTCATTTCGCTGGCCGAGTTCCAGATGGCGCCGGAAGAGGCCACCATTCGCCGGAACATCGACACCCTGGTGACCGCCTGCGAAGGCTATAGCTATGAGCAGGCCGACACGCACTATTACCACTGCGCGGCTTTCCTGAATCCTCAGCTGCAGGCAGAGTGGGCGCGGAAGTGGGACAAGTCCAATCCGGAATCTCCGCCAAACAAGTTCAAGAAGGAGCGCAAGGTGCGCGCCAAGGTTGGCGCAATCACGGTGCTGCGCAATGGCCTGGGCGTGGCGATCGGCGCCCGCGCGAGTTTCACTCGGACGGAGACGCTGAATGGTGTCGAGGAGAGCACGCCAAGCACCTGGGTTGCCAACCTCTCGTTCCGCTGGGTTAACCAGCCCACGAACGAGCGGGATCGCCGGATCAACGATCTTGGGATGGAAGTCACCGACTATGCCTCAGATCGCGACCTGACAACCACCAGGCCGGGCCCTGCGCCGGCGCCGGTGCGACAGGCATCCCATGCGGCGCCAGCGTCCCAGATGGCATTGGTCGCTCCAGGCAATGCGCAAGGAGTGAGGCCATGAACAAGCAATTCTTATCACTCATGGCAGTACTGTTGACGGCCACGGCTGCACATGGCGCGCAACTACCCGAGGCCGGGAAAAAAGACGCGCGGGTCCGCTTTGCCACCTATGACCCGCATGACATCGTGACGATTTATACCCGCGTGGGGCTGCTAACGCAGATCGTCTTCGATCAGGATGAGAAGATAGTGGACATGACGGGCGGCGATGTCGAGGCATGGGGGGCTGCGACCCGTAAGGCGCGCGACGGCGTCTTCCTCAAGCCTGCTGGAGAAGTGGCGGATGCAAACCTGCACGTCGTGACCAACAAGCGCTCCTACAGCTTTGACCTGAAGCTCGCCAGGAAGGCCAAGGGCGAAGTCGCCTTCATGACAGTCTACTTCCGCTACCCCGTTGCCGCTCAAGCTGCGGAGGCAGCGGCCAAGGAAGCCGACCAGGTGCGCAATCTGCTAGATGTCGCGTCTCCGATTAGTAATCGCCACTATTCGGTGCAAGGTTCCAGCGACCTGGCTCCGATCGAGGCGTGGGACGACGGCCGGACCACATTCCTGCGCTTCCGCGCCCGGACCAGCATTCCAGCGATCTACGAGGCAAATGACGACAGTAGTGTGAAGCGGATCGAGAACATCAACGTCAAGGACGACGTCGTGCAGGTCCAGGGCGTGCGTCGCAAGCTCGTCCTGCAGACCGGGAAAGAGATCGCGTGTGTGTTCAATGAAGGCTATGACCCGACTGCTCCGCGTCCAGCCACCAATACGGCATCGCCCCAAGTGAAACGTACACTGAAGGGAACCGGCAAATGAAACTGCTTACCTCTCTGTTCAAGCCCCGGCAGCACGAACCGGATCCCGACGAACAAGACAGTATCGAAGGCGAGCGCGAACTTGGCTCGGTCAACAAGGGCCTCGCGCGGCAGAACAAGATGATCAACTGGATCGTCGCGTGCGGGGCCTGTGCACTGGCCGCGCTTTTCCTCTACAAGTATTACGCCGGCATGTATGACAAATACAAGGAGGAGAAGGGGACACCGAAGGACATCACCCGCACGGTCGCCACCACTGGCCTGCCGCCGCTCACCATGCCCGATCCCATGCCCGAGGCAGAGACGGCAGTCGTCGCAAGTGCTGCCCCTGACAGACTGCCGCCGCTGCAGCCCGATCCCAGCATGGTAGGCAGTGGCGTGGCTCCCGGCCAGCCCCCGGTCAAGAGCACGGCCGAGCTGGTGCGCGAGCGCCGTTTGAGGCGCGAAGTTCGTTTCGACCTGGACGGCCACGTAAACGCTGCCGCTGCCGGTGTAATAGCCGGGGACCATGCCGCAGGCCTCGGGGTCGGTAGGCCACTGGTGGAAGCCAGGGAGCACGCTGTTCCAGCCCCTGGCATCCGCAATGCGTCCACATCGGCCAACGCCGCCGACTCGCGGGCCTACGCGCTGGCCGATCCAACCCTGATGATGACGCGTGGGAAGCTCATCCCGTGCACGGTTCTGCCGGCGATCGACACCACGTTGACCGGCATCGTCACGTGCGTCACCGGGGAAGATGCGACCGGCGCGGACAACAAGGTGTCACTGATGGACCGCGGCACGATCTGCATCGGCAAGCAGGGCGGCGGCGTCACCCAGGGCCAGCGGCGGGTCGGCATCGTCTGGCAGCGCTGCGAGACGCCACAGCACGTGATGGTTCCTCTCGCTTCGGATGCTGCAGATTTTCTGGGGCGGTCGGGCATACCGGGCGAGGTCGACAACCACTTCTGGGACCGCTTTGGCTCGGCGATCGCCTTGAGCCTGATCACCGACATCGGGCCCTATCTGATCGCTACCAGGCAGAGCGGGAAGAACAATACGACAGTTTCCTTCCCGCCGATCACCGGGCCGAAGGATGTCCTGACCGAGGTGCTGAAAAGTACCGTCAACATTCCGCCCACGCTTACCCGACCGCATGCGGCCCAAGTCCTGATCTACCTTGCCGGCGACCTCGACTTCCGGGACGTTTACCAGCTCGAGAGAGCGAGGTAGTCATGAAAGCCGAGAACTTGCCCCTGGATACAAACGCCTCTACGCTAGATCTGCACCTGCAGCCGATTGCTGCACACCTGGCCGACGAGAGTGTGACCGAAGTAGTGATCAATCGGCCGGGCGAGATGCTGCTTGAGCGACGCAGCGGTTGGGAGACCGTAGCGAATGACGCGCTGACCTACAAGTGGTGCGAAGGCTTAGCCATGCTCCTGCGTAACCACGCCAACCAGGACCTGACAGAAGGGTGGCCGCTGCTAGGCGCGCAGTTACCGGGAGGGCTGCGTGTACAAGTTGTGATTCCGCCCGCGATTGAGGCCGGGAAGATCTCGTTCACGACCCGGCGTCCGATTAGCGAAGTACTCACGATGGCCGAAATCATCGACGGCGGCGCCTTCGTAGGCACCCGCTGCGAACAGTCGTTGATGCTTGCGAAGGAGGAGAGGAGCAGGCTCGAAGCAGCTTTGTCTGACAGCGAACGTGCCATGCTCGACCTGTTTCGCAAGCAGAAATGGGGCGAATTTTTCAAGGCTGCAGTCGAAGGGCGAAGGAATATTTTGTCGTCCGGGGCGACTGGATCCGGCAAGACAACTTTCAGCAATGCTCTTGCCGCCATGATTCCATTGGATGAGCGGATCATTACTGTCGAGGACACTCGCGAAATGCGCCTGCCGCACCAGAACCAGGTCAACCTGGAATACAAGAAGGGCGAGAACGGCTTATCGAAGCTGAAAGCACGCGACCTGCTCGAGGCAACGCTTCGCATGCGTCCCGATCGCGTACTGTTGGCCGAGCTTCGCGGCGACGAGACCTTCTTCTTCATTCAGAACGTCCTTAATTCAGGCCACCCTGGGACAATTACGACGGTCCACGCTACACGGGCGAAGCTCGCGTTTCGGCGCCTGGCACTGCTAATCAAGGGAAGCGTGGAGGGGGCGGGGCTAGAGCTGGCCGACATCACCGACAACCTGTACTCCCTGATCGACATCGTTGTCCAGATGGAGCGCCTGCCTGGCGGTCGCCGGGTTGCCAGCGAGGTGTACTACGACCCTGCTTTCGCTGCGCGTCAACTTGGATAGGAGGCTGCCATGCTCATCACCCCGATCGACAGCCCACGCTACAAGGCATTGGTTTTCAGCGGGATATTGCTTGGAGGCGCGCTCGTCGCCCTCTATCTGGCAAGTTACCTGTTCTTGATCAAGCTTTCCAGTCCCCTGCTGCCGCCCTCGGCTGCGACGCCGTTGACGGTGCTGCGTTATTGGCAGCAATACGGAAGCGACCCGTATACCCGGCACTGGCTGATCGGATGCCTGATCGCCGGAGTGGCGCCTGTTGCAGCATGCATGTTCCATCTCGGTAAACCGATTGCTCGATCGCTGCATGGCGATGCCCGCTTCGCCACGCTGCGCGAGGTAGCCAACGCTGGCCTGTTCGGAGAAATGGGCATCGTCCTCGGACGCTGGGGACGACGCTACCTGGTGCTTGGAAGGCAGCTGGCGGCCGTCGTCGTGGCCCCTCCACGATCAGGGAAGGGTGCCGGACTCGTTCAGCCAAACGCCTTGTCCTGGCGAGGGAGCCTGATCGTCAACGATGTGCGCAGGGAATGTTACAGGATTACGGCCGGCTATCGCCAGCTGTTCTCCAAGGTCTACCTGTTCGATCCTCTGTCGCCGCATGGCCTGACTGCGCAGTGGAATCCGCTGTCAACGTTCTATGTGCCGGACGATCCACCACTTCGCGTCAGCGCGCTGCAGAAGCTGGCCAATCAGCTCTCGCCGGATCCTGCTTCGGGTGATCCGTTTTGGCCAGCATCTTGCCGTGATCTCTTTCTCGGCCTTGGCCTGTACGTGGTCGAGACGCCCTCGCTCCCGCGCACGCTGGCGGAAGTGGTCCGCCAGATCATGCACGGTGCGGACGATTCGGTAAGTGATCACTGGAGACAAATCATCAGTGAGCGCGATAAGGCGGGGAACTCCCTTTCCTCGACCTGCAAACGAATGATGTACGACTTCATCGCCTTGAGTCCGCAGACCCAGTCGTCGGTGCGCAAGACCTTCACTGCCAAGCTGCAACTATGGACCAATCCGTTAATCGACGCAGCGACCAGCGGGGATTCGTTCAATTTCCATGACTTGCGACGTAAGCGCATGTCGATTTACCTAGGTGTCAATCCAGGCGACTTGACCCGTCTGTCGTTGCTGATGAATCTATTCTTCACGCAGATGCTGGACGCGAACATGGACACGATGCCGGAGGATGATCCGACTATCAGGTATGAACTTCTGCCTATCTTGGACGAGTTTGCCGCACTTGGCCGCATGCCGATTCTCGAAAACAGTATCCAGCTAATGGGCGGGTACGGCATTCGGCCGCTGCTGATCGCACACTCGATCCCTCAATTGCGTGCTGTGTACGGCCCGGACCAGACGAAGAACATCATCGCCTGCTGCGGCGCGCGCGTTGTCTACGCGCCTAACGATAGCGAGTACGCGATCGACATATCCCGCGAGCTTGGCACCTTTACTGCAGAAAATATTGCCCATTCGCGACCTGCAAGAAGTCTGCATGCTGGCAGCATTACCAGGTCAAAGGTAGGCCGGGCCTTGCTCAATCCTCAGGAGGTGAAGATGATGGGCATCAATAACGAGATTGTGTTCATCGAACACTGTCCGCCAATCTTCTGCCGGAAGATCTGGTACTGGCAGCGTTCAGTCTTCGTGCGTCGCGCGAACTGGCCAAGCCCAGAGATTACACCGATCGCGATCACGATGCCGACGTTACCGTCGACGACCCAGGATGTGGAGCAGGCTGCGGGCAAGAACAATTCACCGCGCTGCATTTCACCACAGGACATCCCCGAGCTCGGCAAATTGAAGCTAACTGATTTCGCAGTAAATTTCGCAAATGTCCAGTTACCGAAAGGAGAACGCCTGACCAGCGAAGAGCTGCAGAAGACTTTCGATTCCTTCATGACAGCAATAGATTCTTGAGGAGCGAAACATGAGTATAAAGAACGAAGTCAACAACACTGAGCAGCCTTCGACAGACCCACTCATCGAGCATCCGACTTTCGACCAGAGAAATCCGCTGACGTGGAATACACCAGAAGTAGGGCCCGCTCAAGAATCCGTAGGTGTTGAGGACGCCAACCACGTCATCGCCAGCGCAGCGGTGATAGCGGCGCCCAAGAGCCTAACCACAGCGCGCGCGCCGGCGAAGAGGGGGCGGGGCAAAGCCCAGGAAAATGCTTTAGCGTCTATAACTGATGCGACTTCATCAGCGCCCGTAAAGCGCACGAGAACTCAGAGCGTTAAGGTTATGAAAGACGAGTCCGAAGCTAAAAGCAAGCCAAAGCGTACGTCGGTCAAAAGAGCCACCAAAGTAGCCGATGTTACAGATTTGGCGATCCCAGCAGGTAGTGACATGCCACCAGTGACCCCCGCAGCAATCGAGTTTTTGGCTAAGCAGGACGCGACCGCTGCAGACGCCCTTGCGCTTGGTCCGGACAGTCTAGCATTCGTCCAATATCATTTCAGGCACATGGAACAGATTGAGGCCAACAGCCAGCTGACAAATGCTTTCTTGGTCGCCAACGCTCGACCTGCCAGTTCCGCCTTCAAGCACTCCACCCACGCTTTAGCGAAGCATGCCTTTCATGAAGGTGGCCAAGCAGTCCTAAACGCTAACGTCGATTTGCCGGGATCAACAAGGCGGCAGTCTTCGAACGTCGCTATCCCGTCGTTCGCTCAGAAAGCAGCGGCTGTCCAGCCCTATATGCCGGTGGTTGTTCAACTCCGTCAGATCAGGCTCCACATCGACAAGCCAGACCTGCATGCAGTGGAGAATGTAATTGAGCGGGGTCGGGGTCAGGCGGTAATAGCGATGCCTGGGGGAGATTCCATCACAGCGCGCGCAACTGAAGCGCAACCGACTGCGCCGGCCGAGCCGACTGCGCCGGCCGAGCCGACTGCCGAGCAACCAGGTGCGACGTTTGGAAGTACGGTTGAACGCAAGCCCACACCGCTTCTGGGCTTGAGTCGTCGCCTAGGCCTAGCATTTATAGGTGCGGCGGATTGGGCCAGCGGATTGCTGTCGACAAAGGATGACGAAGGCCCGGCGCTTGCAAGTGGCACACGGGTTTCTCTGGACAAGTCTACAGAGGTACCTGTGCAGGTCGACGATAAGTCAACCTTGGTACCGGAATCCGTAGCACGGAAATTTCTTAGAGTCGAGCGCAATTACTATTTTCAAGACAGGACACCGGCCTTCTCGGACCAGGGCAACAAACTTACGACATCCGGCACCGACCTTGCAGTAGTCCGTACGATGGTTCAGATCGCCAAGGTGCGTGGATGGGATGCCATCACTGTGAAAGGTACTGAAGAATTTCGTCGCAGTGCCTGGATCGAGGCGATGCAGAATGGCTTAACGGTCGGCGGATATAAGCCGACGGCAGTCGACCTGGCCGATCTGGCGAATCGGCCATCAAACAATATCGTAGAGAAAGGAGTCATTCAAGAACGGATCAGAACTTCAAAGCGATCAACCGGTCAAGGTTCGGCTACACAGTCCGGTCCTGTTAATAAAAAGGCGGCAAGACCGGCAACAATCAGGGAACAAGCGCCCGATGTCCCGCTCCATGATCCAAATCTGGTTGCGAAGGCGAGAGCCTTCCAGGAGAAGAAGCCGGCATTCGTCGTAAAGAAATATCCTGATTTAGCCGCAGCCTACGGCATCATCGCAGCTGCAAGAGCGTTTGCTGCTGAACGATTACCCGATGTTTCTCACGAAGAATTCGTTGATCTGGCTCGGCGCCATGTGGTGGAGAAAATCATGGGAGGCATGCAGATACAAGGACCTAAGATTTACTCGGCAGCTGCCAAGACTCAGGATGTCAACGAACGAAGTAAGTCGGAAGGGGAGGCCGTAGCACAGGGAAAGGCGCCTTTGGCAATGTTACTCGAACGAGAGAAGTAGAGTCTCGCCAAGCTGTTGATCAAGAAAGACGCGGAAATCGACTGCTTGTGGCCGGCGGTCGACGGGATGGTCAATCACTCGACGTTCTGCAGGCCGGCGTGCGCGGCGACATCGCGGTCAAGGTTTATAGCGACAATTTCGCGGGCATGGCGCGCCCCGCAGAGCAGGTCGCGGCGCAGCTGCCCAAAATCGAAGGCACCGCCGACGTGCGGGCGGAACAGGTCGAAGGCCTGCCGTACTGGAGGCGCGCCTCAACCGTGACGCCATGGGCCGCCTGGGCCTGTCCGCCGACGACGTTCACGATACCCTGCGCGCCGCGCTGGCCGGGCGCGAGGCCGGCCACATCTATGAGGATAACCGCCGCTTCGACGTGCTAGTGCGCCTGGGCGAACAGCAGCAAGACGTCGAGGGCCTGGCGCGACCGCCGCTGCCGAGCGAGGGCTTCTTGCCGCTCGGCGCGGTGGCGCGGCCGGGGACGGGCAAGGGCTCGAACTAAGTCAGCCGCGAGAACGGCAAGCGCCGCATCGTGATGCAGGCCAACGTGCGCGGGCGCGACATCGTCGGCGTGATGGTCGACACCCAGGCGGCAATCAACACCAATGTGCGGCTGCGGGCCGGCACCTGGCTGGCCTGGGGTGGGCAGTTCGAGAACCTGGAGCGGGCGCGTGGCCTGCTGGCGCTGGTGGTGCCGCTGTGCTTCGTCCTGATCGTGTGCCTGCTGTACTCGGCCTTGAAGTCGTGGCGCTACGGCCATCGTGTTCACCGGCGTGCCGCTGGCCCTGGTTGGCGGGATCGCCGCCCTGTGGCTGCGCGGAATGCCGTTCTCGATCTCGGCGGCGGTCGGCTTCATCGTGCTGTCGGGCGTGGCGGTGCTCAACGCCTTGGTGATGGCGGGCGCCATCGATGGCTTGGCGCATCGCCTGCCGTGGGAACAGGCGGTGCGCGAAGGCACCTGGGCCGCCTGCGGCTGGTCCTGATGACCGCGCCGGTGGCCTCGCTCGGCTTCGTACCGATGCCCTGGCGACCGGCGGCAGCGCCGAGGTGCAGCGCCCGCTAGCCACGATGGTCATCGGCGGCCTCGTGTCGGGCATCCTGCTGACGCTGTTCGTCATGCCTTCGCTCTAATTGTGCTTCGTGCGGCCCAAGGCAGAGGCCGCACGATAAGCACGAGAAACTTAACATAAATTTAACGGGAAATTTCTTACCATGTAACAAAACGGGCCTGCGTCGAGCCCGGCGAACAATCGTCGCGAAAGGACTCGCATGAACGAATCGAACACTACGCTGCGCCTGGACATTCCGGTCCTGATCCCCTCCGTCAGCGCAGCCGACGATGCGATCGTCGGCCGGCTGCTGAGCGAACTAGAGGGGCGCCCGGGGCTGGATCGAGTGCACGTCGAGGCCGCGCAGGGCGGGGCGCCGGCGCAACTGTGCATCCACTACGACCCTGCGCTGCTGCCGCTGGCGAGGGTGCGCGAGCTGGTGAAGGCCAGCGGCGCGCGCATCAGCGAACGTTTCGGCCACGTGTTGTGGCAGACCACCGGCATCGGGCATGCGCGCCGGG
>DAMCRY010000004.1:46109-49039 GCA_032115075.1 Massilia sp. | reverse complement strand
GCCATGAAGGAAGAGCTCACCGCGACGCTCAAGGCGGACGCGGCCGACCCGGCGGTGCCGAGCGCCTCGGCGCGCGAGCAGGTGCTGGCGCTGGTCGCCAAGCTGCCCGGCCTGCCCGGCGTCTACCGTTACTTCGACGCCAACAAGAACGTGCTCTACGTCGGCAAGGCGCGCAACCTCAAGAACCGCGTGTCGAGCTACTTCCAGAAGAACCTGTCGAGCCCGCGCATCGCGATGATGGTGTCGCAGATCGCGCACCTGGAGACGACGGTGACCAGCAGCGAGGCCGAAGCGCTGATCCTGGAAAACAACCTGATCAAGTCGCTCAAGCCGCGCTACAACATCCTGTTCCGCGACGACAAGTCCTATCCCTACATCAAGATCTCGGGTGGCGAGGCGCCGCGCATGTCCTACTACCGCGGCGCGCTCGACAAGAAGAACCAGTACTTCGGGCCCTTCCCGAGCGCCTGGGCCGCCAAGGAATCGATCCAGCTGCTGCAGCGCGTGTTCCTGCTGCGCACCTGCGAGGACAGCGTCTACAGCAACCGCACGCGTCCCTGCCTGCTGCACCAGATCGGCCGTTGCAGCGCGCCCTGCGTCGACCTGGTCACGCCGGAAGACTACCAGCGCGACGTCGACAACGCCGCGCGCTTCCTGCGCGGGCGCCAGACCGAGGTGCTCCAGGACCTCGAGCAGAAGATGCAGTCCTACGCGATGGAGCTGAAGTTCGAGCAGGCCGCCAGCGTGCGCAACCAGATCCAGGCCCTGTCCAAGGTCCTGCACGCGCAGAGCATGGAAACCACCGGCGACGCCGACGTCGACGTGATCGCCGTGGTGGTGCAGGGCGGCCGCGCCTGCGTGAACCTGGCGATGGTGCGCGGTGGCCGCCACCTGGGCGACCGCGCCCACTTCCCCACCCACGTGGCCGAATCGCTGGGCGAGGGGCCGATCGAGGTCGAGGTGCTGGCCGCCTTCCTGGCCCAGCATTATTCCGGCCAGTTCATCCCGAACACCCTGATCCTGAACGTCGAGTTCGACCAGCCGGAGCTGATGGTGGCCCTGGGCGAGCAGTGCGGCCACCGCATCAACCTGATCTTCCAGCCGCAGGGCCAGCGCCGCCAGTGGCTCGAGCTGGCCTGCAAGGGCGCCGAGATCGCGCTGGCGCGCCTGCTGTCCGAGCAGGGTTCGCAACAGGCCCGCACGCGCGCGCTGGCCGACGTGCTGGGCCTGGATGCCGAGACGCTCGACGAGCTGCGCATCGAATGCTTCGACATCAGCCATACGGCGGGCGAGGCGACCCAGGCGTCCTGCGTGGTGTTCCACCACCACGCGATGCAGAACGGCGAATACCGCCGCTTCAACATCAACGGCATCACGCCGGGCGACGACTACGCGGCCATGCGCCAGGTGCTGCAGCGCCGCTACGAGAAGGTCGCCAACGGCGAGGGCGTCATGCCCGACATCGTGCTGGTCGACGGCGGCAAGGGCCAGGTCGAGATGGCGCGCCAGGTGTTCGAGGAGCTGGGCTTGCCGACCTCGATGATCGTCGGCGTGGCGAAAGGGGAGGGGCGCCGCGTGGGCCTGGAAACCCTGATCTTCGCCGACGGCCGCGCGCCGCAGGAACTGGGCAAGGAATCGGCGGCGCTGATGCTGGTCGCGATGATCCGCGACGAGGCCCACCGCTTCGCGATCACCGGCATGCGCGCCAAGCGCGCCAAGGCGAGACAAGCCTCGCGCCTGGAAGAGATCGAAGGCATCGGCGCCAAGCGCCGCCAGCGCCTGCTGGCGCGCTTCGGCGGACTGCGCGGCGTGATCGACGCCAGCGTGGAGGACCTGATGTCGGTGGAGGGCATCTCGAGTACGCTGGCGGAAGAGATTTACCGCCAGCTGCATTGACGTTTCGGACCGGGGCTTTTGCCCCGGTTTTGTTTTGGGGCGTGCACGCCGACATTGGGTTCCCGCCTGCGCGGGAACGACGGGGTAAGGGAGCGGGCCGCAGTGCAAGTTTCACTACCGCACCAAAGACCGTCGTCCCGGCGCAGGCCGGGACCCAATTCCGCTGCGCAGCCACTGACGTGACCTTGCACCCGGCGTCCGCACCCACCCCGGCACATACAGACGCGTCACCTAGTCCAAATTGCAATACCCATGTAGACTGTCGCCCAAACTTTCATTCCCGTAATCAGTGCTTTCCTTATGCCTTTCAACATCCCGATTCTCCTGACCTGGTTACGTGTAGCGCTGATTCCCCTGGTTGTCGGTGTCTTCTACCTCCCCACCCACTGGCTCCCGCTGGCCGACCGCAACCTGGCGGCCACGCTGGTCTTCGTGATCGCCGCCGTCACCGACTGGTTCGACGGCTTCCTGGCGCGCCGCTGGAACCAGACCTCGGCCTTCGGCGCCTTCCTCGACCCGGTCGCCGACAAGCTGATGGTGGCCGGCGCGCTGCTGGTGCTGGTGCAGCTGGACCGCGTCAACGCCATCATCGCCTTCATCATCATCGGCCGCGAGATCACCATCTCGGCGCTGCGCGAATGGATGGCCCAGATCGGCGCCACCAAGTCGGTCGCCGTCAGCTCGCTCGGCAAGATCAAGACCGCGGCCCAGATGACCGCGATCCCGATGCTGCTGTTCCATGACGTGATCCTCGGCATCGACACGCACTACTGGGGCGAGTACTTCCTGTGGCTGGCCGGCGTGCTCACCGTCTGGTCGATGTTCTACTATCTGCGCCGGGCTTGGCCATTGATCAAGGAGAAGGCCGAGGTCTTATAAATGAGTTGTAAGAAATATTGGGTGTCATCCTTGACGTACGGAATAGAATCTCTATAATGCCTGCCTGTTGCGACGACAACGCAACAGAATGAAAGACGAAGCGGGAGTAGCTCAGTTGGTAGAGCGCAACCTTGCCAAGGTTGAGGTCGAGAGTT
>DAMCRY010000004.1:12028-46009 GCA_032115075.1 Massilia sp. | reverse complement strand
ATGCGGGAGTAGCTCAGTTGGTAGAGCGCAACCTTGCCAAGGTTGAGGTCGAGAGTTCGAGACTCTTCTCCCGCTCCAGAATTCAAAGAAGACATTACTTCTTGGTTGATACGGCACATAACCGGCCGGTTCGACCCTCATAGGATTACCTCTGGCGAGGTAGCAAAGCGGTTATGCAGCGGCCTGCAAAGCCGTCTAGACGGGTTCGACTCCCGTCCTCGCCTCCAAAACATATACGAACGGGCCTCATTCTGAGGCCCGTTTTGTTTTGGTCGCTCCGATCTTGCGTGCGGACGCTGGCGTCGCTGCCGATGCCGCTGTTGCTCGCCTGGACTTCCTGCCCTGACGCACCCTCCACGACTCACTAGCTTCTTCGCCGATCGCATCGCGTTTCGCGCAGCAGACGGCGTGCGCGTAAAGCCCGCACCGAATTTATTGCCAAAACGTCTAGTTCGATACCGAAACCGATATTGGAAACCCAGAAAAAATCATTAGCTTGATCATTGTTGGATCTCTAACATGATCTACAGCAATGCCAGTTTAAGAATGAAATCTACTTCATAACTAGAAAATACAGGAGACGTATGAAATCGCAAGCATCAGCACGTCCTTTAGCCTTGAAGCGGACCGTGACTGCGCTGATGGGCGCCGGCCTGCTCAGCAGCACCTCGGTGTGGGCGCAAGCAGCCGCCGAGACGACGGAGCCGGCCGAGGCCCAGACCGTGGTCGTCACGGGCGTCAAGGCATCCCTCATCAAGAGCCTGGCGATCAAGCGCATCAGCGACCAGGTCGTGGAATCGGTCGTTGCCGAAGACATCGGCAAGCTGCCCGATAACAATGTCGTCGAAGCACTGCAGCGCGTGACGGGCATCCAGGTCACCAACCGCGCCGGCGGCGAAGTCGGCACCTTGTCCATCCGTGGCCTGCCCGACGTCCAGACTACCTGGAACGGCCGCAATATCTTTACCGCGTCGGGCACGCAGGTCGCGCTCCAGGACATTCCCTCGACCCTGGTGCGCCAGATCGACGTTTACAAGACGCGCGACGCCAGCCAGCTGGAAACCGGAATCGCGGGCCAGATCGACGTCAAATCGTTGCGGCCCTTCGATTTCAAGGGCCCGCAAGTGTCGCTTTCGGCGCGCGAGACCTATCTGGATCCTGCGAAGAAGTGGAACCCGCAGCTCAGCGCCATGTTCAGCAACCGCTGGGAAACCGGCATCGGCGAAGTCGGCGCCCTGGTCAACCTGGCGGGTACCAAGACGAGGTACCGCAATGAAAGCGTGACGCCGGGCGCGATGGTTCCGTTTACCAGCCCGAATGCGGCCGAAGTCCCACCAGGTTATACGCCCCTGCAGCGCATTACCGACAACAATATCTGGCCGGCCGGTACCCGTACCGGGTTGCCGATGGCAGCGGGCTCGACGCTGAATTTCAACGGCAAGGAATATCCTTATTATCTGGCGCGCGACGCCGTTTTCCAGAGCGACCTTCAAGGCGAACGGGAGCGTCCGGCCGCCAATATCGCCCTGCAGTGGAAGCCGAACAGCGATGCGGTCTACACCTTCGAATCGATGTACAACGGTTATCGCGACAAGGCCTTCAACAAGCTGCTGTTCAGCTTCGTCGACTGGTGGGGCGATCTCGGCAGCAATCCTGCGGGGACGATCACGACCTTCCCGGGAACGAACGTCATCAAGACCCGCCAAGTCAACAACGTCTACGGCTTCAACAGCGGCGACTACACCACGTCGAAAACCGATTCCTTCGTGTATGCCCTGAACGGCAAGTGGGACATCGGCGACCGCCTGAAGCTGGACGGTGACTTGTCGTACCAGACGAGTGAGTTCGACACGCAATTCACCGCCACCCGCATCGATCGCGTCGCCCCTTCGATCGACGTCGACTTCAATGCCGGCGGCGATACGGCCTTCCGTTTCAATGACAATGCCGACCTGACCGACCCGAGCAAGTGGAATGTTGCGGAGTTCTACGATAACGCCAACCGCAACAAGGGCAGCGCCGCGACGGCCAGTCTGTCGGGCGTCTTCGATGCCGGCTGGGGTGCGCTGCAGACGCTCCAGTTCGGCCTGCGCCATGACGTACGCAAGGCCTCGGAGGCCAACCGGACGCAATCGGCCTTCCTGGGCCGCAACCTAGCCTCGCTGGGGCCGGAATATGCCATTACCAACTCGAACTTCGGCACGGACATCTCGGACGTTCCGCGCTCATGGGTGGAACCGAACGCCTACACCATCCGCGACAACATCGACGAGTGGCGCAAGCTCTACAACTCGGTCAATAGCAGCTTCCTGACCACGGACCAACTGAGCCTGCAGAAGACCTTCGAAATCGAGGAAAAGACGAGCAATCTCTACCTGATGGGGAATTTCCAAGGCGAGCTGTTCGGCAATCGCCTGCGCGCCAATGCCGGCGTGCGCTACACCAGGGTCGGTACCGACATGAACTTCTACAAGGTCGACGCCACCACCAGGGCGGTCACGGCCTCCGGCGCCAGCAAATCGACCCGCAAGTTCCTGCCCAGCCTGACCCTGACCTACGATGCGGCCAAGGACGTCGTCACGCGCTTCAACTTCGGTAAAACCCTGCGCCGCCCGAACTTCGGCGACCTGAATCCCGTCCTGCAACTCGCCGACGACGTGTCGCGGGTGGGGTATGGCTCGGGCACCGGCGGCAATCCGGACCTGAAGCCGACGCTCTCGACCAACTTCGACCTGACGGGGGAATGGTATTTCCAGAAGGACAGCGCGCTCTACGGCACCCTGTTCAAGCGCAAGATCGACGGCCTGGTCGTGCCCCTGCGCCGCAGGATCCACGTCGATCCGGCGGACGACCCGTTCCGCAACTCGACCTCGGGCGGCGACCATACGAACGGCTATGACTACGTCATCAACTCGCCGGTCAACGCCTCCGACGGAACGATCAAAGGCCTCGAGCTCGGCCTGATCTACTTCCCGAAATGGCTGCCTGGCCCGCTGGACGGCCTGGGCTTCCAGGGCAGTTTTACCAAACTCAGCTCGTCGCAGAACGTTCCCGAGGCGAATAATGCCGGCGAGATCATCGCCCAGCTCGAAACACCGTTCTTCGGGGTGTCCGACCGCTCGTATAACGCCACCCTGGCCTACGAAAAGGGCCCGGTCAGCGCGCGCCTGTCCTATGTCTGGCGTTCCGCCTTCCTGGCCGCCAACGAAGCCGCACTGTTCGCCAATCCGATCGGTATCTGGCGTCAGCCGGAGAAGAGCGTGGACATGCAGATCTCCTACAAGGTCAACGACAGGATGTCGGTCGATATCGGTGCGATCAACCTGACGAACGAAATGCAGCGGCAGTACTACCACTTCGGCAATGCGGGGAATGAGCAGCTGACCAATTTCGGTACGGTCCAGGTTGGACGTTCGGTCTCGGTGGCGATGCGCTGGAAGATGTAAGCTTCGACGCTCGAGCGTATTTCGCCAATGAGGGCGTTGCCGGTAGGACCGGCAACGCCCTTTTTTCATGCGCCATGGGATGGATGCCTCTCCGAAACCGAGTCCATGTGCCCGGAGTGGATGTATCGACAAGCCGCGACATCAACCGAAGCATGGCGATTACTGCACTGGCATTGCTTGATAAACAAACGATGCGTTTCAAGTGCGCGGCAAAGTTACATGGGCACCCCTGACAAGACCTCTTGTTTGCTCTAGCGGTAACATGCTCGTACACTGAGCCGTGCTGACAGTCCGCTTCCGGCCATAAGCCGGCCGTTACCGGAAGCAAATTTCCCTAGGCTGATGTTGCCACTACGACCCCTCCCATCGAATGTTTCGGCACTATGAATCGTATTGGCTACATTGTTGTCGCTTTGATTATGGCAACGAGCGCTGTTCCAGTGCTCGGGTGTGGACCAGCGGCGCCTCAAAACTATGCGAAAACGGAAAAGCGTGTTCGCGAACGTTTCGATAGCGTCGATTCGGTGGTGCTTGTTACTCTCCTCAATGTTGAGCATGTAAAAAAGATAGAGATGGAAATCGAGTTAGAGGGTGAAAAGTCAACCTTCAGGATTGATCGCGTATTCAAGGGGCGCCTCAAGCCAGGCGACAAGCTGATCCTTAATACCTACAGTACTTGTGCCCATTTCGTCGTAGAGAAATGGGATGGACCCAAAGGCCCGATTATTTCATCGCGGCGTTGGCTGATTTACCGAAACCATTCAGACACGCAAATGCCGCCTCACGATCTGGCCCAACCGATTGATATTGCCGCCTACGACATCAAGGTGCTGCCCAGTCTCGTTGCAGGACGCTCCAGTACGCGTCGCTAGCATGTCGGAGCCAGTTGACGGAACTTCAAGGAATGTCTGCCTCGGCGTAACCGGACGCTGCAATACTGCTGCTACCGGCCAGAAGCGGTCTTTGCCGTAGACCTAAGGGGAGACGATGGAATTTGGGCTCATGATTCGTATTGCTGGAGTTGACCCAGATGACGGCATGATCACTGCAGCCGTCGACGTAACTAGCCGGGGGTTCAGAGGGTTGTCCCAGGTCTACACGACTACCGGCGCGCTTGAGGAATTGTCTTCACAACTCAGACTCTTTCCTCAAGGCCCCACGCAATCGCTTGAGTTCCAATTCGGTATGCCCGATAGTTACGGCTACCTTAGCCTCGCTTTCTCAGTCCTTGATCAGACAGGGCGCTGCGCCTGTCGAGTGCAATTGGAGTCTAACTACCTTCCGTCCTACGGCCCTGGCAGCAAGAACCGAGTCGAGGTAGACATGGGCGTCGAACCTAATGCTATTGACCGATTTGTTTTTGACCTACAAAGCCTGATCAACAACAAGCTAGGAGAAGCGGCTCTGGAAGGAATCGAAAAGTTCTAATGATCAGGTAAGGCTGGTCATTTTGGATGTCCGCAATGGGTCGATAGCAGACGCTACAGTACGACCAATATCGGTAGGAGCGCACAAGCGTGACGAACCAAGGGATGGAATTGGATGCACTTCTAGTAAGGATTGAGCGATTCGTTGACGACGACTTTCCCGGTTTAGTGGAGTGCGTCCTCGTTGATTTTGACGACTGCGCGCATCGTTTCGTTGAAAAAGCGCCTGTCATAAGTAGTACGAACCTGTCGTTCGACAGCGCCTTTCCCCAGCCCGGTCACATCGCTTGCGTGGTTGATGAAAAATGGACTGATGAGCGAGGGCGGCGACTGGTCCGTGTTAGCACCATCAAACCGTGGAATGTCGAATCGACAACTGGCGAGACGACTTTTACTGTACTACGCGACCAGGTGCGGTGGGGGTGAGTCCGTGCGCGGCGCGAGAAGAGCGGCAACCCAGGCGTTTGCTCGTGCAAGCATAGGAAACGCCGTTTCCGCTCTCGGATATTCAGTGCCGTTTCCTCACTCGCACACAGGGGCCGGGAATCACGATTCAGGCACGGCGCCTGCAAGCGGTCTGCGCCTGCGCGACAGCGCCATTCCCGCCAGCGCGGCGCCGAGCAGGGACAGCGAAGCGGGCTCCGGAACGGTGAACTCATCCATGACCCACTGCGTGCCGCTGCTGTTGTAGATCAGCAGCGTATCGATACCTGACCAGCCCAGGCCGATCCACAACGGCGTGGCGGTATCGATCACGTACGATGCGGGGCTGGCATATACCAGCGCCCCGTCGCGCCAGCCTTCGAAGGCAAGTTCCTGCTCGAGCCAGGCCGAAGTGAAAAACGCACCGACGAAGTCGAATCTGCCCGCCCTGGAGATCGCGGCGGTGCCGCCGTCGCGGTTGAACGCCGCGTTCGCGAAGGACACCGTACCGGCGGCGTAGCCGCTGCCGGGATAGGCATCGGCCCGGATCGCGCCCAACCCGTCCCAGTCGAAGCCCGCGTAGCCATTGGCGATCGGCTCGGTCTCCAGGCCCGGCAGGTCGTCGAAGCCGATCACGCCGGCCGAGGCGCCCGCCGAGGCAAGCAGCAGCAAAAGGGAGAAAACCATGTTCTTCATGTTCGTATCCTGTCGTTGTTAGTGTCGATCAGCGCGCCAGCGCATACACGTCGGCGTCGCTCAGGGCCGCGCCATAGATGCGCAGCTCGTCCATGGAACCCTTGTAGGGCGTATCCCACCAGTTCACGCCGAGGGCGAATATGCCGCTCGAGGTGGTAAACACGTTGGGGAAGTTGCTGCCGCTGAAGCGCTTGACCCCATCCACGTAGACGTTGACGGCGCCATTACGGACCGTGAACGCCAGGTGCGACCAGCGGCCTACCGGGATGTTCATGCCCAGCCCCGCGTCGTACCAGGCGGTGCCGGACCACAGCATCGAGGCGCCGCCCACGAAGTCGTGCCCCTGCGGCAGCAGGCTGACCCAGGATTCGGGCGTCCTTGCGCCGAAGAAGGTGGTCGTGAGTGCCGTCAACTGCGCGGGCTTGAGCCAGAGCGACACCGTGTAGTTGTTGCTCGAGATGAGACCGTTCGGCAGGCGGATGCCGCTGGCGCCGTTGAAGACGGCGGCCTTCCCCCGGACGCCCGCCTCAAAAGCGATGCTGCCGCCGGCGCTGTCGATGCGGTTGCCGACCACCGCGCCCGGCCCGGACAGGCCGCTGCTGTCGAGCAGGCTGCCCTCGAAGGCGTAGTGCGCCACTAGGGCTCCGGCCTTGCGCACCGTGACGGTGAAGGTCTTGGTGGCGCTGGCCGTGCCCTTGCCGATGCGCGCAGTGAGGGTCACGGTGACGTCGCTGGCGGCCGGGTTGACGACACCGGTATTGCTGACGACGGCAGGGTTCGACGAGGTCCAGCCGATGACGGCGCCGCGCGTCGCGGAGGTCGGCAGGTTCAGGTTGGCGCTCACCGCCGCGGTGTTGCCCAGGCTGAGTTCCGCATGGACCGCATTGACCACCTGCGCATCGGTGCGCGGGACCAGGCGGCTGCCGAACAGCGCCACCCCTTCGCGCGACAGGGCGGAGAAGGTCATCGCATAGCTCTGCGAGGTTTCGTTCCACTGGTTCAGGAAGACGCCCTTGAACGGCGCCGCGGCCCCTACCAAGGACAGCTCGACGTCGTTGGCCCCGACCAGCCTCCAGGTCCCGCTCAGCGCACCCGTGATCCTGCCGTCGCCCCCCAGCGTGATCGACTGCGACTTCTTGACCGCGGCCGAGATGTCCTTGCCGTGGTTGACGTACAGGTAGTCGCCGACGACGAACTCGCGGCGCACGGCCGCCGCCTTTTCCTTCGCATAGCGGTAGGGCGCGACGACCGGCCAGCCGTCGGCATTCATGAACATCTGGTGCACCCGGATCTCGTGCTGCTCGCCGCGCTCGGGAAAGCGCGTATGGAAGATCAGGAAGTACTGGCCGGTGGCGGCGTCGTACCAGGCCGAATTGTGGCCGGGCGACACGTAGCCGGTGCCGATGCCGGTGCCCGGCTCGCCCAGCTTGCGATCGAACAGGAAGTTCCCCATCAGCTTGACGCCGTGCGGGGCGATCGAGGCGTCGTCGAACAGCGGCTTGGCCGGATCCGACCTGACACCGGCCATGTCCTTGCCCTGGGCGTCGAGGTAGGGACCGTCCGGCCTGAGCGAGCGCGCCACGCGCATATTGTAGCCCCCGCTGGCGTCCAGGCCGCCGAAGGAAGTGAACAGGTAGTAGTAGGAGGTGGCCGGGCTGTACATCACGTACGCGCCTTCGATGCGGCTGTGGTTGCCGCCCATCAGGCGCTTGCCGTATCCCTGGCCGGGCAGGGGCATGCCGTTGCTGGGGTTCATCTGCATGATGAAGATGCCGCCCGAATAGGAGCCATAGACCATCCACAAGCGTCCGGCATTGTCGGAGAACACGTTGGGGTCGACCGTGTTCGGATGTTTCATCGCATCGTAGATCGTGCCGTCGTGGCTGGCCTGTCCCCACATGCCCGAGCGCAGGATGATGCCCTTATCGACATATGGTCCCTCGATGCGGTCGGCGACCGCGATCCCCAGCGCCGAGCGGGGAGAGTCGCCCTTGCAGGCGTTGTAGTACATGTAGAACCTGCCGTCGGCAAGCTGCTTCACGTCCGCCGCCCACAAGGTGTCCGATTGCGCCCAGCTGAAGGTCTCGGCCAGTTCGGTGAGCACGTTGGCCGAGCCGTTCAGGAACAGGGGATTGGTGGCGCTGACGCCGCTGGCGACCTGCTGCCAGTTCATCAGGTCGGCGCTTTTCGCGGCGGCGAGGTGGGAACCGAATACATACCAGCCACCGCCGGTCCTGATGACAGAAGGATCGTGGACGGAAGCGTTCTTGAAGGTGAGCGGGGTGAATCCGGCCTGGGCGGCGGCATTCGGCGATAGCAGGGAGGAGGCCAGGAGCGCTCCCATCCCCCATAGCGCGAGAGTGTGTTTCATTGCATGTCTCCGTGATTGTTATGGCCGAGGCGCGGAACGCGAAGCGGTCCGGCTGGCCTATGGACGGCATGCACAGGTTGAATAATTTCTTGTCTTTTTTCCAATCACATAAAACCCATCGCCGATACCCGTATCGGTATCGGTAAATACGCCTGAGCCGATGCACAAAACGATATCGAGTTGCCCAAAAATTTGATTGGATTGTTCTCGATCCAGCACCTACTATCAAAGCCAAACATGAATAAAAGCAAGTCGTGCCACATCGGTGAGCATGACAGCGAACAGGAGACGTATGGCAAGCACCTCATCCGGCGGCGCTTTGGCGCAGCCCACACAAAAACTCTCCACCCTCGAGAAAGCGGGTTTCGGCGCAGGCGACATGGCGCTCAACGTGGTGATCTCGTCGATGATGCTGATCATCACCTTCTTCTACACCGACATCTACGGCATCCACACCGCCGACCTGGCGGCCCTGTTTGTGGCCGTCAAGGTGGTCGGCGCTGTCGCCGACCTGGCGATGGGGCAGGTGACGGACAGCGTCCTGACGCGCTGGGGACGCTACCGGCCCTGGCTGCTGCTGCTCGCCGTGCCCTACGGCCTGAGCGTGTTCCTGGTCTTCACCACGCCCGACTGGACCTATGACGCCAAGCTGCTCTGGGCCTATTCGACCTACATCCTGATGACCCTGATGACGGCGGGTGTCGGTATCCCCTACATCTCCCTGATCAGCGGATTGACCTCCGACCCGCAGGAGCGCCTGTCGGCCAACGGCTACCGCCTGTTCTTCGCCAAGGTCGGCGCCTTCATGGTGACCATCATCGTCCCGCTGCTGGCCAGCTGGTGGGATGCCGGCAACCCGGCCACCGGCTACCAGGCCGCGATGGCGGTGATGGCCGCGATGGGCGTGCTGCTGTTCCTGCTGTGCTTCTTCACCACCACCGAACGCGTCGTCCACAAGGTCGAGAAGCAGCCGCTGATGGACCAGGTGCGCGTCCTGATGAAGAACGACCAGTGGCTGATCCTGTGCGCCGTGTGCGTGACCGGGACCATCGGCTACGTGATCCGCGGCTCGGTGGCGATCTACTACGCCAAGTACTACCTGGGCGGCGACACCGCCACCGTCTCGGCCTTCCTGTCCACCGGCGTGGTGGCGGCGATCCTGGCGATGGTGGTGTCCACCTGGACCACCAAGTTCTACTGCAAGGTCAAGCTGTTCCGCAACTCGCAGATCCTGGTCGCCGTCATCAGTCTGATGATCTACTTCCTGGTGCGGCCGGGCGACATCGTGCTGGCCTTCGTCCTGTACTTCATCCTGTCGCTGGTGGTGGACCTGCACGCACCGGTGTTCTGGTCGGCGATCGCCGAAACCATCGACTATGGCCAGGTCAAGACCGGCAAGCGGGTGTCGGGCTTCGCCTTCGGCGGCATTTCGGTGTGCCAGAAGGCCGGCATGGCGATCGCCGGCGGCATGGTCGGCATCCTGCTGGACTACTTCCACTACCAGCCCAACCAGGAGCAGTCGGCGCTGGCGCTGCAGGGCATCGCCCTGATGCTGTCGGTGATCCCCGGCTTCTTCCACTTCCTGATGGGCGTCCTGATGTTCAAGTACCGCATCAGCGACCAGTATTACGACAGCGTCAAGGCCGACATGCGCAACGCCGGCTACGTCGCAGGCTGAATGCCGTAGGGTGGACGGGGGCGCCTAGCTGGCTTCGCCGTCCGCGCGTCCAACCACCCCATGAATCATCGAATACGCATGCAAGAAACCATTCTGAAACCCCTGATCGAACAGCGCGCCGACCCATACATCTACAAGCACGGCGACGGCTACTACTACTTCACGGCCTCGGTGCCGCAGTACGACCGCATCGAACTGCGCCGCGCGTCCAGCATCGCCGGACTCGCCGGCGCAGAGACGTTCGACGTCTGGACCAAGCCCGATACCGGGCCCTATTGCGAACTGGTGTGGGCGCCGGAGATCCACTTCAACGAGGGCGCCTGGTACATCTACTTCGCGGCCGCCCCGAGCCGCGAGATCAAGGACAAGCTGTTCCAGCACCGCATGTACGCGATCCGCAACCGGAACGCGAATCCGCTCGAGGGCGAATGGGAGTTCATGGGCCAGGTCGACAGCGGCATCGACAGCTTCTGCCTGGACGCCACCACCTTCACCCACAAGGGCCGGCTGTACTACCTGTGGGCGCAGAAGGACAGGGACATCGAGGGCAACTCGAACCTCTACATCGCCCCCATGAAGACCCCGTGGCAGATCGAGGGCCGGCCGGTCATGCTGAGCAAGCCGGAGTTCGACTGGGAGACGCGCGGCTTCTGGGTCAACGAAGGCCCGTCCGTCGTGCGCCACGGCGGCAGGATCTTCATCAGCTACTCGGCCAGCGCCACCGACGAGAACTACGCGATGGGCCTGCTGTGGGCCGACGAGGACGCCGACCTGCTCGACCCGTCCTCCTGGACCAAGTCGCGCGAGCCGGTGCTGCGCACCTGCTACGAGCACGGCATCTACGGCCCGGGCCACAACAGCTTCACCTATGCCGAAGACGGCGAGACCGTCATGCTGGTGTATCACGCCCGCACCTATACCGAGATCGTCGGCGATCCGCTCTGGAATCCCGACCGCCACACCTTCGTGAAGCCCCTGCGCTGGAGTGAGGCGGGCATGCCGGTGTTCGGCCGGCCATCCACCTACTGAGGAACACGGTGCCACATCCCATCACGCAAGCACTCTTCGGCCACCTGGCGGACGGCACGGCCATCACCCGCTTCACCCTGAGCAATGCGAACGGCCTGGTGGCCAGGATCATCGACTTCGGCGGCATCATCACCGAGCTGCACGCACCCGACCGAGAAGGCCGCCTGGCCGACGTGGTGCTGGGCTTCGACACCCTGGATGCCTACGAGGGCGACAACCCCTATTTCGGCGCCCTGATCGGCCGCTACGGCAACCGCATCGCGGGCAGCCGCTTCACGCTCGATGGCCACGAGTATGTGCTGCCGGCGAACGACGGGGACAATCACCTCCATGGCGGGGCTGGGGGCTTCCACAAGGTGAAGTGGCAGGCCAGGGTCGAGGGCGACAGCCTGGTGCTGGCCTACCGCAGCGTCGACGGCGAGCAGGGCTACCCCGGCAACCTCGACGTGGTGGCAAGTTACACGCTGGGCGACGACAACGAGCTGGTGATGCGCCTGCGCGCCGTCACCGACAAGCCGACGCCGGTCAACCTCACCCAGCACAGCTACTTCAACCTGTGCGGCGAAGGGGATATCCTGGATCATCTGCTCACCATCGACGCCGATACCTTCGTGCCGATCGACGCCGGCTCGATCCCGCTCGGGATGCTGTCGCCGGTGACCGGCACGCCCTTCGACTTCCGCACGCCGCGCCCCATCGGCGAGCGCGTCGGCCAGCCGGACAAGCAGCTGCGCCACGGCCGCGGCTACGACCACAACTTCGTGCTCAACAAGCCGGACGGCAGGGCGCGGGGTCAGGCGATGCGGCGCGCCGCCCACGTGCTCGACCCCGGCTCGGGGCGGGTGCTCGAGCTGTTCACCGAGGAACCCGGCCTGCAGTTCTACAGCGGGAACTTCCTCGACGGTTCGCTCTCTGGCAAGGGGCGCTGCTATGGCCACCGGAGCGGCTTCTGCCTGGAGCCGCAGCACTTCCCGGATTCGCCGAACCGTTCGCGCTTTCCCAACGTGATCCTGCGCCCGGGCCAGGTCTACGAGACCGAATCGCGTTATCGCTTCTCGGTGCAGGGCGGGGTACAAGGACAGGCGGAGGCGTGAGCGGATGATGCAAGCCTTCCTCGACAACCGCCACGAGCTGGGCGAATGCGTGCTGTGGTGCGAGCGCACCGAGCGCCTGCTGTGGACCGACATCCCGGCATGCCGATTGTGGTCGTATTCGCCGTCGACCGGCCGCAGCATGCACTGGCCGATGCCGGAGCGGCTCTGCTCCTTCGCCCTGACGCACGACGACGACCGTCTGCTGCTGGGCCTCGCCTCCGGACTGGCCTTCTTCCGCTTCTCGACCGGCGCGGTGGAGCGCATCGTCGACGTCGAGCCGGACATTCCGGCGACCCGCCTGAACGACGGCCGCTGCGACCGCCAGGGGCGCTTCGTGTTCGGCATGTTCAACCAGGAAGCCGCGCCGAAGCGCCCGCTGGGCGGCTTCTACCGCCTGAACATCGACCTGAGCCTCGAGCGCCTGCCGATCGGGAGCGCGGCGATCGCCAACAGCATCTGCTTCAGCCCGGACGGGCGTCGCATGTACTATGCCGATTCAAGCACGCGCGCGATTTATTGCTGCGACTACGAGCCAGGCGGCCGGATCGGCGCCGCGCAGGTCTTCGTCGACGCCGATGCGGCCCCGGGCGAGCCCGACGGCTCCTGCATCGATGCGGAGGGTTATCTGTGGAGTACGCGCTGGGGCGCGGGAAAGATCATGCGCTTCGCACCCGACGGCCGCCTGGAGCGCGTGCTGGCGCTCGATGCGCCGCAACCGAGCTGCCCCGTCTTCGGCGGGGCCGGTCTGTCCACCCTGTATGCGACCAGCGCCTTCCTCGACATGGACGCCGGCGAGCGCGCCAGCGCCCCCTTGTCGGGCGCGCTGTTCCAGCGCGCCCTGGATGTGCGCGGCCTGCCGGAATCGCGTTTCCTCGGCGCCCGTTCCGATAATAATTCCGATATCAATATCGCGAAATAATTGATTGGAAAGTTATCTGGTGGCATTTTAGACTGGTCTCATTGCTGAACAACAAAACGCTGCGCGACACACTCGAGAGAAGGCCCACAACCTTCCGCGGCGGAGCCAACGAGACGAGGAGAATGCATGTCCGAGACGAAAAAGAAGACCACGCTGCGCTCGGCGGCGTGGTTCGGGACCCAGGACAAGAACGGCTTCATGTACCGGAGCTGGATGAAGAACCAGGGTATCCCCGACCATGAATTCCAGGGCAAGCCGATCATCGGCATCTGCAATACCTGGTCCGAACTGACCCCCTGCAACGCCCACTTCCGCAAGCTGGCCGAACACGTCAAGCGCGGCATCCTGGAAGCCGGCGGCTTTCCGGTAGAGTTCCCGGTGTTCTCGAACGGCGAATCGAACCTGCGCCCGACCGCCATGCTGACCCGTAACCTGGCCAGCATGGACGTCGAAGAATCCATCCGCGGCAATCCGATGGATGCCGTGGTGCTGCTGGTGGGCTGCGACAAGACCACGCCGGCCCTCCTGATGGGCGCGGCCAGCGTCGACCTGCCGACCATCGTCGTCACCGGCGGCCCCATGCTCAACGGTAAGCTGAACGGCAAGGACATCGGCTCCGGCACCGCCGTCTGGCAGCTGCACGAGCAGGCCAAGGCCGGCCAGATCACGATGCACGATTTCCTGTCCGCCGAAGCCGGCCACTCGCGCTCGGCCGGCACCTGCAACACCATGGGCACCGCCTCGACCATGGCCTGCATGGCCGAGTCGCTGGGCACCTCGCTGCCGCACAATGCCGCGATTCCAGCAGTCGATGCGCGCCGCTACGTGCTGGCCCATATGTCGGGCATCCGCATCGTCGAGATGGTGCACGAAGACCTGCGCCTGTCGAAAATCCTCAAGCGCGAGAACTTCGAGAACGCCATCCGCGTCAACGCTGCCATCGGCGGCTCGACCAACGCCGTGATCCACCTGAAGGCGATCGCCGGCCGCGTCGGCGTGCCGCTGGAACTCGAAGACTGGACCGCCATCGGCAAGGGCACCCCGACCATCGTCGACCTGCTCCCGTCCGGCAAATACCTGATGGAGGAGTTCTACTACGCCGGCGGCCTGCCGGGCGTGATCCGCCGCCTGGGCGAGGGCGGCCTCCTGAAGCACAAGGATGCGCTCACCGTCAACGGCAAGACCCTGTGGGAGAACTGCCAGGACGCGCCGATCTACAACGACGAGGTGATCCGCCAGCTGGACACCCCGCTGATCGAGGACGGCGGCATCCGCATCCTGCGCGGCAACCTGGCGCCGCGCGGCGCCGTCCTGAAACCATCGGCCGCATCCCCGCACCTGATGCAGCACCGCGGCCGCGCCGTCGTGTTCGAGGACTTCGACCACTACAAGCAGCGTATCGTCGACCCCGACCTGGATGTGGACGCCAACTCGATCCTGGTGATGAAGAACTGCGGCCCCAAGGGTTACCCGGGCATGGCGGAAGTGGGCAATATGGGCCTGCCGCCGAAGCTGCTGGCCCAGGGCATCACCGACATGGTGCGCATCTCGGATGCGCGCATGAGCGGCACCGCCTACGGCACCGTCGTGCTGCACGTGGCGCCGGAAGCGATGGCCGGCGGCCCGCTCGGCATCGTGCGGGACGGCGACTGGATCCAGCTGGACTGTGCCGGCGGTGGGCTGAACATCGAACTGTCGGACGAAGAGATCCGCACCCGCCTGGCGGATCGCGCAGAGAACAGCAAGCCGGTGCAGCATAGCGGCTACCAGCGGCTCTACCTCGACCACGTGATGCAGGCGGACGAGGGCTGCGACTTCGACTTCCTGGTCGGGTGCCGAGGCTCGGCGGTGCCGAAGCATTCTCACTGATCCAACGTGAGCTGAACGCATGGGGTGATTCGGTCCAGTGGACCGAATCACGAGCCGCCCACCCTACGAAAACCTCGATCCGTAGGGTGGGTGGGGTAATTTCGGGCAATGCCCGGAATTACGCCCACGCGTTCAACCAGCTCCAGATCAGTCGCGTCGTCAAACAAACATCAATAAATTGGGAGACCGGGCCATGCTGCTCGTACAATTCATCACCGAATCCCAGGAACGCCGTATCGGCATCCTGCACGACAACACCATCCGCGTCGTGGGCGGCTACGCCACGACCCTCGACCTGGCGCGCGCCGCCATCGCCGCCGGCACCGGCCTGGCGCAATTGGCCGACAGCGCCGCCACCAGCGAGCATGTCGACTACGAGGACGTGGCGCGCGCGGGCCGCATCCTGGCGCCGCTCGACCATTCGGACCCCGCCCACTGCTACGTGACGGGCACCGGCCTGACCCACCTGGGCAGCGCCGACACTCGCGATGCCATGCACAAGAAGATCGGCGGCGACGTCGAGACGCTGAGCGACTCGATGAAGATGTTCCGCATGGGCGTCGAGGGCGGCAAGCCGGCGCCGGGCACGGCCGGCGTGCAGCCGGAATGGTTCTACAAGGGCGACGGCTCGATCGTTCGCGCCAGCGGCCAGGACATCGAGATGCCGGACTTCGCGCTCGACGGCGGCGAAGAGCCGGAGATCGCGGGCCTCTACCTGATCGGCGACGACGGCCGGCCCTACCGCCTCGGTTTCGCCATCGGCAACGAGTTCTCCGACCACGTGACGGAACGCCAGAACTACCTCTACCTGGCCCACTCGAAGCTGCGCAACTGCGGCGTGGGCCCGGCGCTGCTGGTGGGCGAACTGCCGGGCCACGTGTCGGGCACCTCG
The DNA here is from genome assembly GCA_032115075.1 of Massilia sp. Taxonomy (GTDB): domain Bacteria; phylum Pseudomonadota; class Gammaproteobacteria; order Burkholderiales; family Burkholderiaceae_D; genus Telluria. The sequence goes on along the minus strand of DAMCRY010000004.1, from coordinate 30,165 downwards.
CGCATCCTCGACAAGGATGGCCAGGTGCGCTGGGAGAAGGCCTTCGTGAGCGGCGAGCAGAACATGTCGCACACCATCGAAAACCTCGAGTACCACCACTTCAAATACGGCCTGTTCAATCGTCCGGGCGACGTGCACATCCACTTCTTCGGCACCGCGACGCTGAGCTTCGCCGACAGCATCTCCGTCCAGCCAGGCGAGACCTTCGAGGTCGAGTCGCCGCAATTCGGACCGGCCCTGCGCAACCGCCTGGCCGTGCTGGAAACCGGTTTCGCGAAGGTGAAGGCATTATGAGCATCAGCGGCGAAGCCATCATCGGCGGCGCGCACGAGCGCGGCACCGCGGGGTCGTTCAAGGCCTGGGACCCGACACGGCGCGACTACCTGGAACCCAGCTTCCACATGGTCGATGCGGACCAGATCGATCGCGCCTGCGCTCTGGCAGGCGAGGCCTTCGACGTCTTCCGCGCCACTTCGGACGAGCAGCGCGCGCGTTTCCTGGAGTCCGTCGCGGAGCAGGTCATGCTGCTGGGCGACGCGCTGATCGAACGCGCGATGGCGGAATCCGGCCTGCCGCGCGTGCGCCTGGAAGGCGAGCGCGGACGCACCTGCAACCAGCTGCGCATGTTCGCCGAACTGCTGCGCGAGGGATCCTGGCGCGATGCGCGCCTGGACACGCCGCTGCCCGAGCGCACGCCGCCGCGTCCCGACCTGCGTTACCACTTGATCGGCGTCGGTCCGGTCGCCGTGTTCGCCGCATCGAACTTCCCGCTGGCCTTCTCGGTGGCCGGCGGCGATACCGCGTCCGCCTTTGCCGCAGGCTGCCCGGTGGTGCTGAAAGCGCATTCCTCGCACCCCGGCACCTCGGAACTGGTGGCGCGCGCCGTCACCAGGGCCGTGCAGCAGTGCGAGCTTCCGGCCGGCGTGTTCTCGCTCCTGACCGGCAGCGGCAGCCGCATCGGCCAGGCCCTGGTCGCCCACCCGGCGATCCAGGCGGTCGGCTTCACCGGCTCGCGTGGCGGCGGCACGGCCTTGATGGCGGTCGCCGCGGCGCGCAGGCAGCCGATTCCCGTCTACGCCGAGATGAGCAGCATCAACCCGGTATTCCTGATGCCGCACGCGCTGGAGCATCGTGCCGAAGAGATCGGCAAGGGCTTCGCCGCCTCGCTGGTGCTGGGCGTGGGCCAGTTCTGCACCAACCCGGGCCTGGTGCTGGCGGTCGACGGCCCTGGTCTCGCAACCTTCTGCAAGACCGCGCAGGAAGCATTGGGCGCGACCGAAGCGGCCGTGATGCTGAACCAGAACATCGCGGAGAGTTACCGCAAGGGCGTCGATGCCCTGGCCGGCAACGAGGCGGTCAGCACGCTGGCGCGCCTCGAACACGGCGAGGGCAGGGGCGCGGCCGCCCTGTTCCGCGTGAGCGCGGACGAGTTTTTGACACGCCACGAACTGCACGAGGAAGTCTTCGGCCCGGCCTCGCTTGTGGTGGTGTGCCGCGACGCTGCCCAGATGCGCGCGGTCGTCGATGTGCTGGAAGGCCAGCTCACCGCGACCCTGCAGATGGACCCGGAAGACTACGCCGACGCCGGCGCCTTGCTGCCGCTGCTGGAGCGCAAGGTCGGCCGCATCCTGGCCAACGGCTTCCCGACCGGCGTCGAAGTCTCGACCGCGATGGTCCACGGCGGCCCCTTCCCGGCCACGGCCGACGGGCGCAGCACCTCGGTGGGCACGGGCGCCATCGCACGCTTCCTGCGCCCGGTGTGCTACCAGAACCTGCCCCAGGAACTGCTGCCGGAAACCCTGCGTGACGGGAACCCGCGGGGGATCTGGCGCCGCAAGGACGGCGCATTGACCAAAGAGTAAGCGCGCATCACAATAAGAAGAGATGGAGATTAGCATGAAGAAGTTGGCAAGCTACCCCAGCCTGCAGGGCAGGCGGGTATTCGTGACGGGCGGCGGCACCGGCATCGGCGAAGCGATCGTGAAGGCCTTCGTGGAGCAGGGCGCGGTGGTGGCCTTCGTCGACATTGCGAAGGAAGCCAGCGAAGACCTGTGTGCGAAGCTTGCGGCTGCCGGCTACCGCGCACCGGTATTCCGCTACTGCGACATCACCGACATCCCTGCGCTGCAGCGCACGATGATGGAGCTGGCCGAACAGCTGGGCGACTTCGAGGTGCTGGTCAACAATGCGGCCAACGACCAGCGCCACGACATCGAGAAGGTCTCGCTCGACTACTGGAACGAGCGCATCGCCATCAACCAGCGTCCCATGTTCTTCACCGCGCAGGCAGTCCTGCCGGGGATGAAGAAGATGGGCGGCGGCTCCATCATCAATTTCTCTTCCATGTCCTGGCACGCCAAGGGCGCCGGCTATCCGGTCTACGCCACCACCAAGGCGGCGGTCGTCGGCCTGACGCGGAGCCTGGCGCGCGACCTCGGCCCCTTCGGTGTGCGCGTCAACACCGTCACCCCGGGCTGGGTCATGACCCAGCGCCAGATCGACCTGTGGGTCGACGATGCCGCCGAACGCGAGATCAAGCAGGCCCAGTGCCTGCCCGGCAAGCTGATGCCGGACGATGTCGCCGCCATGGTGCTGTTCCTCGGCGCCGACGACAGCCGGATGTGCACGGCGCAGGACTTTGTCGTCGACGCAGGCTGGACGTAATGGCCGGCGGCTGATCGCCGCCATGTTCACGTCCACCGTTACCCCTTGATCCGTCGCCCCGGCGCAGGCCGGGGCCCAAGTTCGCGTCAAAACCAAGGCACTTGGGTACCGGCCTGCGCCGGTACGACGGGAGTTTCACGCATACCACCACAAGAACAGGAGACTCCCCAGTGAAAGCATTGAAACCCACCATCCTCGCCCTGAGCATCCTGGCCGCACCGGCCTTCGCCCAGGTCAACGTCAGCATCGACACCACCAAACCCGGCCCGGTGATCAACAAGAACGTGTACGGCCAGTTCGCCGAGCACCTCGGCACCGGCATCTACGAGGGCCTGTGGGTCGGCCCGGATTCGAAGATCCCGAACACCCGCGGCTGGCGCAACGACGTGGTCGGCGCGCTGAAGGAGCTGAAGGTGCCGCTGGTGCGCTGGCCGGGCGGCTGCTTCGCCGACGAATACCACTGGCGCGACGGCATCGGCCCGCGCAACAAGCGCCCGGTGAAGGTCAATACCCACTGGGGCGGCGTGGCCGAGGACAATGCGGTCGGCACCCACGAGTTCTTCGACTTGGTCGAGATCCTGGGCACCGAAGCCTACGTCAACGGCAACCTCGGCTCCGGCACCCCGCAGGAGATGGCCGAGTGGCTGGAATACATGACCTCGGACACCAAGTCGACCCTGGCCGAGCAGCGCCGCAAGAACGGCCGCAAGGAGCCGTACAAGGTGGCCTATTTCGGCATCGGCAACGAAGCCTGGGGCTGCGGCGGCAACATGAAGCCGGAATACTACGCCAACCTGTACAACCATTACGCCACCTTCCTCAAGACCCCGCCGAACGCGCGTCCGAAGATGATCGCCAGCGGCGGCAACGACGACGACACCCGCTGGACCGAGGTGCTGAGCAAGGAAGCCGCCAGGGGCACCGACGGCATCAGCTTCCACTTCTACACGCTGCCGACCGGCGTCTGGGAGAAGAAGGGCGCCGCCACCGGCTTCGCGGAAAACGAATGGTTCTCGACCATGCAGCAGACCCTGCGCATGGACGGCCACATCCGCCGCAACGTCGCCATCCTCGACAAGAACGATCCGGAGAAGAAGCTCGGCTTCTATGTGGACGAATGGGGCACCTGGTACGACGTCGAGCCGGGCACCAACCCGGGCTTCCTGTTCCAGCGTAACACCCTGCGCGACGCGGTCGTGGCGGCGCTGAACTTCAACATCTTCCATGCCCATGCCGAGCGCGTGCGCATGACGATGATCGCGCAGATGGTCAACGTGCTGCAGGCGATGATCATCACCGACAAGGAGAAGATGCTGTTGACCCCGACCTACCACGCCTACAAGATGTACATCCCGTTCCAGGACGCGACCTCGCTGCCGACGGCCGTGAACAACGACGTCGCCTACTCGGTGGACAACAAGAGCATCCCGGGCATCAGCGCCTCGAGCGCGCGCGGCAAGGACGGCAAGGTCTACGTGGCCCTGGTGAACACCAACCCGCGCCAGGCCAGCGACGTCACCGTCGACCTGAAAGGCCAGGCCGCGTCGAGCGCGACGGGGCAGGTGCTGACCGCCGAGGCGATGGATGCGCACAACACCTTCGACAAGCCGCAGGCGATCAAGCCGGCGCCGTACAGCGCAAAGGCGGTGAACGGCAAGCTGACCTTGAAGGTGCCGGCCAAGTCGGTGGTTGTCGTCGCAGTCGAAGCGTAACGCTTTCGTAGGCGTGATCTGGTCCAGTGGGCCAGATCACGCTCCGCCGTCCGCGCGTTCAAATCACGGTTCCGGGCCACGCGCATCTTTTGGTCCCGCATAGGGTAGTTGAACGCGCGGACGGGAGGGCCCGTCCATCCTCCGGGTCGCAACTATTCAGGAGTTCGCATGTCTTTACTCTCCCGTCTCAGCGCCTGCACGCTGCTGCTCGCCGCCGCGCTGCCCGCCTTCGCCGCCCAGGTCGAAGTCCACGACCCCGTCATGGCCAAGGAGGGCAATAAATACTACCTCTTCAGCACCGGCCCGGGCATCACCTTCTACAGCTCGAGCGACATGAAGTCCTGGAAGCTTGAAGGCCGCATATTCGCCGGCGAACCCACCTGGGCAAAGAAGGCCGCGCCCACCTTCAACGACCACATCTGGGCGCCGGACATCCAGCACCACAACGGAAAATACTACCTGTACTACTCGGTGTCCGGCTTCGGCAAGAACACCTCCGGCATCGGCGTGACCACCAACACCACCCTCGACCCACGCGCGCCGAACTACAAGTGGGAAGACCAGGGCATGGTCCTGCAGTCGATCCCCGGCCGCGACCTGTGGAACGCGATCGATTCGCACGTGATCGACGACGAGCAGGGCACACCGTGGATGTCCTTCGGCTCCTTCTGGTCCGGCCTGAAGCTCGTCAAGCTCGACGCCAGCCGGACAAAACTGGCCGAGCCGCAGGAATGGCACACCATCGCGCGCCGCGACCGCCCGGCCTTCGAACCCGACGTCGAACCGGGGCCCGGCCACATCGAAGCCCCCTTCATCTTCAGGAAGAACGGCTGGTACTACCTGTTCGCCTCCTGGGACCTGTGCTGCAAGGGCAAGGACAGCACCTACAAGGTCGTGGTCGGCCGCGCGAAAACCGTGACCGGACCCTACCTGGACCGCCAGGGCGTGGACATGGCCAAGGGCGGCGGCTCGCTCGTCATCCAGGGCGACCGCGACTGGAGAGGCCTCGGCCACAACAGCGCCTACACCTTCGCGGGCAGGGACGTCATGGTGCTGCATGCCTACGAAAGCGCCGACCGCTACAAGCAGAAGCTGAAGGTGCTCGAGATGAAGTGGGATGCAGACGGCTGGCCGGTCGTCGACGGGGCGGATCTCAACCGTTACCAGAGCGTCCAACTGCCATGAAGCGCCGGCTCGCCGCGCTTGCGCTGTTCCTGTCGTCGGCCTGGACCCAGGCGGCCGAGCTTTTCCCCCTGGCCGACGTGCGCTTGACGTCCGGCCCCTTCCTCGACGCCCAGACCACCGACCTGAACTACATGATGGCGATGGAGCCGGACCGGCTGCTGGCGCCATTCCTGCGCGAAGCCGGCCTGGCGCCGCGCCAGCCGGGCTACGGCAACTGGGAGGCGACGGGACTGGACGGGCACATGGGAGGCCACTACCTGTCCGCGCTCGCGCTGATGTACGCCGCCACGGGCGACGCGGAAGTGCTGCGCCGCCTGAACTACTTCGTGGCGGAGCTCAAGCGCGCGCAAGAGGCGAACGGCGACGGCTACCTGGGCGGCATTCCCGGCGGCCACCAGGCCTGGCGCGACGTCGCGGCCGGCAAGCTGGAGGCCGACAACTTCTCGGTCAACGGCAAGTGGGTGCCCTGGTACAACCTGCACAAGGTCTATGCCGGCCTGCGCGACGCCCACCGCTATGCCGGCAACCGTGACGCGCTTGCGATGCTGGTCGCACTGTCCGATTGGGCGCTGCGCCTGACTTCCCGCTTGAGCGACGAGCAGATGCAGCAGATGCTGCGCGCCGAGCATGGCGGCATGAACGAGATCTTCGCCGACGTGGCGGAGATGACGGGCGAGCGCAAATACCTCGACCTGGCGCTGCGCTTCTCGCACCAGGCGGTCCTGCAGCCGCTGGCGCAGGGGCAGGACAAGCTGACCGGCCTGCACGCCAACACCCAGATTCCGAAAGTGATCGGCTTCAAGCGCATCGCCGACATGACCGCTCGCCAGGACCTCGACAAGGCCGCGGAATTCTTCTGGCAGACCGTGGTCGAGCGCCGCTCAGTGGCCATCGGCGGCAACAGCGTCAAGGAGCACTTCCACGACGAAAAGGACTTCAGCTCGATGATCGGTGAGGTCGAAGGGCCGGAGACCTGTAACACCTACAACATGCTCAAGCTGACAAGCATGCTGTTCCGGACGGAGCAGAAGGGCAGCTACGGCGACTACTACGAACGCGCGCTCTACAACCACATCCTGTCCTCGCAACGCCCGGGCGGCGGCTTCGTCTACTTCACGCCGATGCGGCCGAACCACTACCGTGTGTATTCGCAGGTGGACAAGGGCATGTGGTGCTGCGTCGGCTCGGGCATCGAGAGCCACGCCAAGTACGGTGAATTCATCTACGCGCACGAGGGCGACGCGCTGTTCGTGAACCTGTTCATTCCGTCGACACTGCACTGGCGCGAGAAGGGCTTGCGGATCACCCAGTCGACGCGCTTTCCGGACGAGGGCAGCACGCGGCTGACCGTGGACACGCCCGCCACGTTCACCATGAAGATCCGCTATCCGGGCTGGGTCGCGGTCGGCAAGTTGGTGGTGAAGGTAAACGGCAGGGCGGTCAAGCTAGACGCGGCGCCGGGCGCTTACGTCAGCCTTGCGCGCGCGTGGAAGAAGGGCGACCGGGTCGACGTGCAACTGCCGATGACGACGCGCCTGGAACAGATGCCGGACAAGTCGAACTACTACGCCGTGCTGCATGGTCCTATCGTGCTGGCGGCGAAGACGCGGCTGTTCGGCGACGAAGGGCTGAACTTCCTGGCCGACCAGTCGCGCATGGGCCATATCGCGGGCGGGCCGGTGTGCCCGCTGGAAGCGGCGCCGATGCTGGTCAGCGATTCGCTTGCGTTCCTGCGGCGCTTCAGGCCGGTCAAGGGCAAGCCGCTGACCTTCACGGCGCCGGGGTTGGTGCGTGGCGCCGCCGGCAGCGCGACCGAATTCATTCCCTTCTTCCGCTTGCACGAGTCGCGCTACACGATGTACTGGCAGCATGCGACGCCGGCCACCTTCGAGCGGATGCGGGCGGAAAACGCTGCCCGCGAAGCGGATCGGCTGGCGCTGGATGCGCGGACCATCGACCAGGTCGCGCCGGGCGAGCAGCAGCCGGAGTCGGATCACTTCTTCAAGGGTGAGGGCATCGAGGCGGGCGTCAACGGCGGGCGGCACTGGCGGCATGCGAGCAAGTGGTTCAGTTACGAGCTGAAGGACCCGAAAAGGGAAGCAAGGCTGTTGCGGCTGACTTTCGCCAGAACTGATGCGGGGCGCCGCTTTGCTGTAGAGGTCAATGGCGTGCTGCTTGCCGAAGTAGTGCTTGCCGGCGATGCTGCCGAGGAGTTTTACTCCGTCGACTATCCGTTGCCGGCATCCATCGTGGACGCGAAGCCGGATGCGTTGTCGGTGCGCTTCGTGGCGAGGCCGGAATCGATCGCGGGCGGACTGTACGGCCTGCGCCTGCTGCGCTAGCAAGGCATCAAGCGCGCATCGCCAGCGTTGTCTTGCAGCGCGGGTACTGGACACAGCCCCAGAAGCGCCCGCGCTTGCCGTCGCGTGCCACCATCTTGATCCCACAAGAGGCACAGGTCGGGGTGTGGTAGTCGCCTTCGAAGGCGTAGTCGAGCAGCGCCTTCTGCTTCTCAGGCGGCAGGTCGAGGATCTTGCCGGTGAATGCGCTGCCGTCGAGCAGCTGGATCGGGTTCGCCGCACCGAACTGCCGCGCATCCTCGGTAAAGGTACCGGTGGTGACGAAGATGCCGCGTCCCACGCCCTCGTGCACCATCACGCCTAGCAGCTCGCGGATTTCCTTGACCCCGACCGGTTGCGTGTTCCAGGCCTTGCACTGGACGATCGCCAGCGGTTTCTCCGGGTTGACCTTGAACAGCTTGACGTCGATGCCGCCGTCAGGACCCGCGGCCAGGGTTGCCGTGGTAAAGCCGACGGCTTCGTAATACCTGGCGCAGAGCAGCTCGAAGCGCTTCCATTCCAGCGTGCGCAAGGCCCCGGTCGACCATGCCGCGGGCACGGCAGGTGCTCCGGCCGGAGCAGGTGCCGACGCCGGCAAGGAGGCCTGCATCGACTCCGGTATGGCGTGTATGGGCGCGCTTTGCCGGCTGCGGGACGGTCCTGTTCCGCACCGGGACCGTTGGACCCAGGCGCGTATTGCCGCCAGCAAGGCCATCGTGCCCAGAGCGGCGAAGACGATCCAGGACAAGGCCGGTAGCATGGGTTTCAGTGCCGACAGCGGACCGCGATCCGAAATCAAACCCGGCAGTATCCAGCGAATCCCGAAGAAAGCGCCGGTTGCCAGTGCTGCGCTGAACTGCCAGGGCAAGGTGATCAAGTCCTTTGCCAGACCTTGGTTTCTACGGCGTCCCATCGCTGTTCTATGTTGTCGTCAGGAAATAATGGTAGCCGAGCAGGCGGGTTATGTCCCGGGAGAAGCCGCGCCATCGCTGTTTTTATGCGGCGCGCATGATCGACGATAGTCGCTATGCGTCGCGGGAGCGGTTACGTAAGAGATGTTGAACAGAAGTCGATATCAAATTGGATATCTGATCAGACACAAATATGATTGGATCAGCATCACACTTTGTCTTACGATTGCGTAACAACAATACCGGAGACAAGGTAATGACCCTCACCCGCAGAACCCTCCTGGGTACCGCCGCCGCCTGTGCAATCGCTGCCGCGATGCCGGCACACGCCGCCAAACCCCTCACCATCGGCTTCTCCCAGGTCGGCGCCGAAAGCGAATGGCGCACCGCCAACACCGCCTCGATCAAGAGCGCCGCCAAGGCGGCCGGCGTCAACCTGAAGTTCGCCGACGCCCAGCAGCGCCAGGAAAACCAGGTCAAGGCCATCCGCTCCTTCATCGCCCAGCGCGTCGACGTGATCGCCTTCTCGCCGGTCGTCGAATCCGGCTGGGACACCGTGCTGCGCGAAGCCAAGGCGGCCAAAATCCCGGTCATCCTGACCGACCGCTCGGTCAAGGTCAGCGACCCGTTGCTGTACGCGAGCTTCATCGGTTCCGACTTCGTCGAAGAGGGCCGGCGCGCCGCGCGCTGGCTGGTCGAGCACCAGAAGAAAAACCCGGACCGCAGCTACAACATCGTTGAGCTGCAGGGCACCGTGGGCTCGGCGCCGGCGATCGACCGCAAGGCCGGGTTCGCGGAAGTCATCAAGGACCATCCGAAGCTGAAGATCATCCGCTCGCAGACCGGCGACTTCACCCGCGCCAAGGGCAAGGAGGTGATGGAAGCCTTCCTGAAGTCCGAGCGCAAGAACATCAACGTGCTCTATGCGCACAACGACGACATGGCCATCGGCGCGATCCAGGCCATCGAGGAAGCGGGCCTGAAGCCGGGCAAGGACATCCTGGTGGTGTCGATCGACGGGGTGCGCGGTGCGTTCGAGGCCATGTTGCAGGGTAAGCTCAACGTCACCGTCGAGTGCAATCCGCTGCTCGGGCCGCAGCTGATCCAGACCGCCCAGGCGGTCAAGGCGGGCAAGCCGGTACCGAAGCGTATTACCGTGAACGAGGGTGTGTTCCCAGCTGAAGTCGCGGCCAAGGAATTCCCGAACCGTAAATATTGAGGCGGCCATGCTCGCCTCGACCACCGTGGCGCCGGTCCTGGAAGTGACCGGCATCCACAAGCAATTCCCGGGCGTGAAGGCGCTGTCGGATGCGGGCCTGCGCCTGTTCCCCGGCGAAGTCCACACGCTGATGGGCCAGAACGGCGCCGGCAAGTCGACCCTCATCAAGGTCCTCACCGGCGTCTACCAGCCCGAGCGCGGCAGCATCCATCTGGACGGCCGCGCGATCGCGCCCACTTCCACCCAGGACGCGCAGGAGCTCGGCATCAGCACGGTCTACCAGGAGGTGAACCTGTGCCCGAACCTGTCGGTCGCCGAGAACATCTTCATCGGACGCTATCCGCGCCGCTTCGGCATGATCGACTGGCGCGGCATGCGCCGCCAGGCCGCTGAACTGCTCAAGCGCCTGCAGATCGACGTCGACGTCGGCAAGCCGCTATCGAGCTATCCGCTCGCCATCCAGCAGATGGTGGCGATCGCGCGCGCGCTGAACATCTCGAGCAAGGTCCTGATCCTCGACGAACCCACCTCCAGCCTGGACGAGAACGAAGTCCAGCTGCTGTTCTCGGTGCTGCGCGGCTTGCGCGAGCAGGGCATGGCGATCCTGTTCGTCACCCACTTCCTCGACCAGACCTATGCGATCTCGGACCGCATCACCGTGATGCGCAATGGCGAGCGCGAAGGCGAATACCTGTGCAGCGAGCTGTCGCGCCTGGCCCTGGTCAACAAGATGATCGGCGCGCCGGCCGAAGCGCAAGAGGAGCTTGGTGGCGCCTGTGCCGAGGCAGGCACGCATAACGAGACCTTCCTGCGCACGAAGGCGCTGGCGCGCAAGGGCGTCCTCAACCCGATCGACCTCGAGATCCGCAAGGGCGAGCTGCTCGGCCTGGCCGGCCTGCTCGGCTCCGGCCGCACCGAGACCGCGCGCCTGCTGTTCGGCGCGGACAAAGCCGACAGCGGCGCGATCGAGATCGATGGCCGCAGCCGCGTGTTCTCCACGCCGCGCGATGCGATTGCCGAGGGCATCGGCTTCTGCTCGGAAGACCGCAAGCACGAGGGCGCGATCCTGGCCCTGTCGGTGCGCGAGAACCTGATCCTGGCGCTGCAGGCGCGCCAGGGGCTGCTGCGCGCGATCCCGATGCGGCGCCAGCAGGAACTGGCCGCCCACTATGTGAAACAACTGGGGATCAAGACGGCGAGCATCGAGACGCCGATCGGCACGCTTTCCGGCGGCAACCAGCAGAAGGTCCTGCTGGCGCGCTGGCTGGCCACCGAGCCGAAGCTGATGATCCTCGACGAACCGACGCGCGGCATCGACGTGCGCGCCAAGCAGGAAATCATGGATTACGTTACCACCCTGTGCCGCAAGGGCATGTCGATCCTGTTCATCTCGTCCGAGCTGCCCGAGGTGCTGCGCGTGAGTGACCGCATCGTCGTCATGCGCGACCGCAAGGCCTGCGGCGAGTATGGACGCGGCGAACTGGACGACAGCAGCGTGCTGCACGTGATCGCCGGGGAGGGCTGCGCATGAACGCCGCCGTGAAGGAAGCGGTGCTCGCTCCCGCCAAGCCGGCCCGCGCTTCGGTCTTCCAGCACCCGCTGTTCCGTCCCCTTGCGGCACTTGGCCTGCTGCTGTTGATCGACTTCCTCCTGATTCCCGGCTTCTTCCGCCTGGAGATCAAGGATGGCCACCTGTACGGCAGCCTGGTCGACATCGTCAACCGCGCCGCGCCCCTGATGCTGGCGGCGATCGGCATGACCCTGGTGATCGCCACGCGCGGCATCGACATCTCGGTGGGCGCCGTGGTGGCCCTGTCGGGCACGGTGGCCTCGATGCTCATCGGCGGCACCATGGTCATCAACAACGGCGTGCCGGAGTATGTGGCGCAGACGCCGATGGCGCTGGCGCTGCTGGCAGCCATGGGAGCGGCCGTGCTGTGCGGGCTGTGGAACGGGGCGCTGGTCGCGGGCCTGGGCCTGCAGCCGATCGTCGCGACACTGATCCTGATGGTGGCCGGGCGCGGCCTGGCCCAGCTGCTCACCGACGGGCAGATCGTCACCGTCTACTACCAGCCCTTCTTCTTCCTCGGCAGCGGCTATCTCCTTGGTTTGCCGTTCGCGCTGTTCGTGGTGATCGCGGTGTTCGCCGCCACCAGCCTGCTGCTGCGGCACACGGCGCTCGGCCTGTTCATCCAGGCTGTTGGGGTGAATCCTGTTGCGGCGCGCCTGGCCGGCATCCGCACCGCGGCCCTGGTCGTCTTCGTCTACGTGTTCAGCGCGGCCTGCGCCGGCATGGCCGGCTTGATGATCAGCTCCAACGTCAAGAGCGCCGACGCCAATAACGCCGGCCTGATGCTGGAACTGGACGCCATCCTGGCGGTGACCCTGGGCGGAACCTCGCTCGCGGGCGGCAAGTTCTCGCTGATGGGCAGCATCATCGGCGCGCTCATCATCCAGACGCTCACCTACACCATCTATTCGCTGGGCGTCCCGCCCGAGGTCAACATGGTCGTCAAGTCGGTCGTGGTGTTCCTGGTCTGCATCTCGCAGTCCGACCAGTTCAAGAATCTGTGGAAGAGGAGGGCGGCATGAACGCATTGAGCAAACGCGTAGCAAACGCGCCCTGGTTCACCTCGGCCGCGACCGTGGTGCTGCTGCTGGCGATGCTTCTGGCCGGCGGCCAGGCCTACGACGGCTTCCTGTCGCTGCAGGTGATGCTCAATCTCCTGATCGACAACGCTTTCCTGCTGGTGCTGGCGATCGGCATGGGCGTCGTGATCCTCTCCGGCGGCATCGACCTGTCGGTGGGCGCGGTGCTGGCCCTGAGCACCTTGGTGGCGGCCTGGCTGCTGCAGACGGCCGGCTGGCAGCCGCTGGCGGTGATCGCGGTGGTGCTGCTGGGCGGCGCGGCCTTCGGCGGGGCGATGGGTGCGATCATCCACCTCTTCCGCCTGCAGCCTTTCATCGTGACCCTGGCCGGCATGTTCCTGGCGCGCGGCCTGTGCTACCTGATCAGCATCGAGTCGATCACCATCGAGGATCCGCTGTTCGTGGCGATGTCGCAGACCCAACTGCCGTTCCTGGGCGGCTTCCTGTCGCCGGGCGCGCTGATCGCAATCGCCATGCTGCTGATCGCGGTATGGATGGCGCATTACTCGTCCTTCGGGCGCGCGGTGTACGCCATCGGCGGCAACGAGGGGTCGGCCGCGATGATGGGCCTGGCCGTGGGGCGCACCAAGGTAGCGGTGTATGCCTTCAGCGGCTTTTGCGCGGCGCTGGGCGGCCTGCTGTTCTCGTTCTACATGCTGTCGGGGTATGGCCTGCATGCGCAGGGCACCGAGCTGGATGCCATCGCGGCGGTCGTCATCGGCGGCACCCTGCTCACCGGCGGCTACGGCTACATCCTCGGCGCGCTGTCGGGCGTGCTGGTGCTCGGCACCATCCAGACCCTGATCGCCTTCGACGGCACCCTCAGTTCCTGGTGGACCAAGATCGTCATCGGCGCGCTGTTGTTCGTGTTCTGCGTGGTGCAGCGGCTGATGGGGTTCAGGCAGAAGGACGCGTAGCAGGTGCGCTTGCAGATTGGGTTCCCGCCTGCGCGGGAACGACGGTCTTACGGCTAACTTTTGAGCCGTCATTCCCGCCAGGTTCGATGCGTACCACCCGTACCACCATAACTTGAAAATCAAAGGAGACATCATGCTCAAGAACTGCGTACTCGCGGTAGGCCTCGCCACATCCGTACTCGCCCATGCCGGCAACCCGATCGTGAAAGACATCTTCACCGCCGACCCGGCCGCGCTGGTCGACAATGGCCGTGTCTATGTCTATGTCGGCAAGGACGAGGCGCCGGTCGGCGGCAAGGAATACGTGATGAACGAGTGGCGCGTGTACTCCAGCTGCGACATGAAGACATGGACCGATCACGGTTCGCCCCTGCGCTACAGCACCTTCAAGTGGGCCGGGCGCGACGCCTGGGCTTCGGACATCGTCAAGCGCGGCGGCAAATACTACTTCTATTCGACCGTGGACCATGCCACCCTCAAGAGCAAGGCGATCGGCGTGGCTGTTTCCGATAGCCCGACCGGGCCCTTCGTCGACGCTCGCGGCAGCGCCCTGATCACCAACGACATGACGAAGGAAACCGACATCCCCTGGGACGACATCGACCCGGCCGTCTTCATCGACGACGACGGCCAGGCCTATCTCTACTGGGGCAACACCGTGATGAAGTACGCGAAGCTCAAGCCCAATATGATCGAGCTCGACGGCCCGATCCATACGGTGGGCCTGGACAACTTCGTCGAGGCGGCCTACCTGCACAAGCACAAGGGCACCTATTACCTGTCGTACTCGCGGAAGTTCCCGGAAGAGACGGTGGTGATGAGCGGCCCGACGGCCACCGGCCCCTGGACCTTCGGCGGCGTGATCATGGAGAAGAACAGCAACGTCAACACGATCCACCAGGCCATCGTCGCGTTCAACGGCAAGTCCTACATCTTCTACCACAACGGCAAGCTGCCGACCGGCGGCGAATTCCGCCGCTCGGTCGCCGTGGAAGAACTGCACTACGGCCCGGACGGCAAGATCCTGCCGGTGGCGCAAACGGCGGAAGGGCCGGCCGCCAATCCCTCGCCAGGCTGCAAGTGAGCATGGGAGCGATAAGCGCCCGGCAGTATTCCGGTGAAACCGATATCGGAAATGATATGATTTCCTGATGGATACGACGAACCCCAACTGGTTTTTGAAGGCGCGCCTGAAAACGCGCCAGCTGCTCCTGCTGATCGCGCTGGACGACTACCGCAACATCCACCGCGCGGCCGAGGAACTCCACATGACGCAGCCGGCGGCGTCCAAGCAGATCAAGGACCTGGAAGAGATGCTGGACGTGCGCCTGTTCGATCGCCTGCCGCGCGGGATGGAGCCGACCATCTACGGCGAGACCATGATCCGCCATGCGCGCATGGCGCTCACCAGCCTGGCCTTGGCGCACGACGACCTGGTGGCGCTGAAGGCCGGCCTGTCCGGACAGGTCGAGGTGGGCGTCATCATGTCGCCCGCGATGGCCTTGTTGCCGCGTGCGATCGCGCGCATCAAGGAGCAGGCGCCGCTGCTGCGGATCGGCGTGCACCTGGAGCCCAGTAACGTCCTGCTCGACAAGCTGCAGCGCGGCACGCTCGACTTCATGATCGGCCGCATCCTGGAAAAGGACGGTTCGGCCGGGCTGGTCTACGAGGAGCTGACCGAGGAACCCGCCTGCGCCGTGGTGCGCCCCGGCCATGCGCTGCTCGAATCGAAAGACCTGCGTCTGGAAGACATCGCCGACCGGCCCTGGATCCTGCCGCCGCCCGGCAGCATCCTGCGCCACCGCTTCGACATGATGTTCCGCCGCGCCGGCCTGCAGCCGCCCGCGAACGTGGTCGATACCACGGCGCTGCTGCTCATCACCACCCTGCTGCAGCAGACCGATTCGCTGCACGTGATGCCGCTGGAGGTGGCGCAGTACTATGCGTCGCTGAACGTGATGCGCGTCCTGCCGATCGAACTGCCCTGTACGATGGACGCCTTCGGCATCATCCGCCAGCAGGAGCACCTGCTGTCGCCGGGCGCCGAACTGCTGCTGCGGCAGGTGCGGCTGGCGGCTTCCGAGATCTATTAACCGCGGCGCGGCGAACCGGTATCGCTCGCCGCGAAAAAGTGATTGGATCGGTTCCGCCGGCTTTCGTACCATGGACGATTCACGCCATCCATGGACCCGTACACGATGAGATTCCTCCGGTTCACCCTCGCCCTGGCGCCGGCTCTCGCGCTGGCGCTGGCCTTGCCCGCTTCGGCGGCGCCCGGCTTCGCCAACCCGCTCGTGCTGCAGCGCGCCGATCCGCACGTCACCCTGCACGCGGACGGCTATTACTACTACACGGCCACCGTCCCCGAATACGACCGGATCGAGCTGCGCCGCACCCGCGACCTGAACGACCTGGGCAAGGCCGAGGCGAAGGTGGTTTGGCGCAAGCATGCGAGCGGACCGATGAGCAGCCACATCTGGGCGCCGGAACTGCATCGCATCGATGGCAAGTGGTACCTGTACTTCACGGCCGGTCGCGCCGACGCGCCGTTCGACATCCGTCTGTACGTGCTCGAGAATGGCGCGGCCAATCCGCTTGACGGGCAGTGGATCGAACGGGGACAGCTGAAGACGGGCTGGGAGTCGTTCGCGCTGGACGCGACCACCTTCACGGTCGATGGACGGCGCTACCTGGCCTGGACCCAGCGCCCGCCGACGGCCGAGCGCCACATGACGGCCGTGTACATCGCCCGCATGGACACGCCGCTCTCGATCACGGGCCCGGCAACCATGCTGACCACGCCCGAATATGCGTGGGAGAAGGCGGGGCAGTACGTCAACGAGGCGCCCGCGGCCCTGGTCAGGCACGGCCGCGTGTTCCTGACGTACTCTGCGAGCGCCACCGATGCCAACTACTGCCTCGGCATGCTGAGCGCGGCCGCCTCCGCCGACCTGACCGATCCGGCCGCATGGACGAAGTCGCCGCTGCCTGTGTTCCGGAGCGATGCCGCGGCCGGCCAGTACGGTCCGGGCCACAATACGTTTACCACGACGCCCGACGGCAAGACCGACATCCTGGTGTACCACGCGCGCGGGTATCGCGACATCAAGGGGGATCCGCTGCGTGATCCGAACCGCCATACACGCGCGCAAGCGATCGCGTGGCGGGCGGACGGCATGCCGGACTTCGGGCAGCCTGTCGCGGACGCGAATCGGGGCCGGCAGGAACGCTGACAAGCTGCGCGGCTGATGCGGACATGTATCGCTGGTTTGCGGCCTGCAAAGCAGGTCGTCACGGCCGCGCACCTCCTTGAGACAGCGCACAACCCGACGCGAGCCCTGGTCTAGGATGGGTTCTGGCGAGGTAGCAAAGAGGTTATGCAGCGGCCTGCAAAGCCGCCGAGACAGGTTCGATTCCTGTCCTCGCCTCCAGAATTCTCACGCCTGACTACCAGGTGCCGAGCACGATCAAATGAATGGCCTCCGCTCTGGAGGCCATTTTCATTCAAGCATTTTGTGCGGCGCTTCACCGCACTATATGCCGCCGGCAGGCGAAATCGTTCACCACCTATCAAGGTTTTTGTGCCGGTCGACGGTTCGGATCCGGGCAGGGGCCCCCTCGATCAGGTCCCATCGCGGTCCCATCCAGTGTGCAGGGCCGCCTTCATCTCGTCCCAGGTCGCCGGTTTGCCTTCGCGATGACCGCGCTCCCATTCGGCCCGCAGCTCGCCTTCCACATCATCCCAGCTTCGGCCTTGGAACATGGTACGGCCGCGCACGTGGTGGCCGTAGCGGTAAACCGGGGCAAGATCGTCATAGTTGGTGCCGGGATAGCTGCGGGCATGATGAAGACGGTAGTCGGTCTCGTCCATATCGTGACCGATCCTGGTCCTGTGCCAACCGTGCCTGAGGGCATTCATGAAGTTCTCCCAGCTCGTGGACGCGCCTGGACTCCCGACGCGCAACGCTCTTGCTTCCCGGTGCGGCGGCGCGTTCGAGCCGCTGCCTTGCGCGCCGTCAGGGTATGCCGTCCGCCAGTGGCTGCGGTGGTAGCTGTCGTCATCGATCTCCGGATGCGCGCTGTTCCATCCGAGACGGACCGCCGCGGCGGACACCACCCAGTTCGGCCTGGAAAGATCGTGCGCTTCCCACAGTACCTTGAGGTCGGCGTCCGACTCGTGCCACGAGCGGTTGCGATAGCGGTCGCTCCCATGCATGGTGCGGCCGAAGCGATAGGCCGTCCGCGCCGCGGCGCCGGCATCGGGCGGGCCAGTATGGCTATCTTGCCATGCCGCATCGAACATTGATAGACCGGGCCAATGTCCTGCCGGAAGCATTGGTTCCCGCAACGGCGTACCGGTGGTGGCCGTGGCATCCTGGGTGCCGATACGGTGTTTCGCGTTGCGTGCGTAGAACTGCAGGGCGCCCGCTACCGTGGTGCGCTGGTGGGTGACGTAGCGCATGCCGGCCGGGTCGCCGGCTGTGCCGGCTCCGGCGGCGTGCAACTGCATAAAACCGGAAACCAGGGAAGCGGCACGTTCC
>DAMCRY010000004.1:0-12018 GCA_032115075.1 Massilia sp. | reverse complement strand
GCGTAAGAACATGGCTGTCGGCCACGCCCCGGGGCGCCGCCGCCACCAACGGCCGACTGCTCGCCAGGCCAAGGAGGCGGGACAGCAGACGCGCGGTCGAGGCGCCGGGGCGCTCCCGCCAGCGGGGTGCCGACCCCGCGCCTGGATTGTCCGGACGGACGCCGGCGATGGTCACCAGGTCCGCATCCGCGCGCGGGTAACCGGATGTCAGCAATGCGTCCAGCGCGTGCTGGGCGTTGCCGCGGTCGTCGAAGACTGCTTTCAGCTTGTGTCGCATGATGTCCTCCTGCTGTCATGAAGGCAAATGTCTTTGCCGGCAGCTCGGAAATGCCCGAGGTGTTCGCATGACCGATGCCGGCGGAATCGCGGTGCGTGCGTGGTACGGCTCGCTGGATGCGGGCTGTTGCTGGTCGCCAAGGGAGGCGCTCGCGCTATTCGCGACAGGACGGCGACCGGGAGGGCAGAACTGCCGCATGATGCGGAGCCTGCGTGACAGTGTACGCCGATGTGCGGGCCCGTGCGGCAAACCGACGAATAGTTTTCCGACGAGATGGGTTTTTGCGCGCTCCCCGCCGCGCCGGCAGCGATGGCGCGAGCGTTGGCACCTCGGCACCTGCGAATCCCGCGACGGCGCCGAGGCGTCGTGCTACGATGTCCATATTGCCGCCCCGGCAGGGCAGGGAGCCATCCATGAAGCTGATCGAACCCGACGAGATGCGCTGCTACGCCGAAGTCCTGCATGCACATGCACGGGATGCTGCGGAGTTCGAGCTGCACGAAGTCGATGTGACCGATCCTGGCAGCGATGAGCTGCTGCCAATCAAGGGCTATGTCGAGATCCGCTGCAGGTCGACGCAGCGCTGCAGGGAATATCCCACCGGCGACGGGGCCGCGTGGGTGCCGGCCTTCGAGCGGGACCTGCTTGCCGGACGCTTCGCATGACTGGACGCGACGGCCGCAGGGCGGGCGCCGACAGGGAGGCGGCAGGTATTCTCGGAGGCGAGGCGAACCGGATCCTCATCATCTCGCCCGACTCCGACGACGTCCGGGCCCTGCGCCAGGCACTTGGCAACGCCTCCGACGGCCCCTTCGTGGTCGAGGACGCCGCGTCCCTTGCCGGCGGCCTGCAGCGTGTCGAACAGGGCGGGATCGACGCGATCCTGCTGGACTTGCACTTGCCGGACATCCAGGGCCTGGCCTGCTTCGACCAGGTCCATGCGGCAGCGCGTCATACGCCGATCATGACGCTTTGCGCGCCCGAGGACGAGCAGGTTGCCAGGGAGGCCGTCCAGCGCGGCGCCCAGGGCTGGTTGTCGAAGGGTTTTTTTGACAATAACCTGGTGCCGCAGTCCTTGCGCAATGTAATCGAACGCATGAAGGTCGAGCAGAAACTGTTCGCCTTGCAGGCGCGCGCGCAGATCACGCTGAACTCGATCGGCGACGCCGTCGTCTCGGTCGACATGCACGGTCGCATCGATTACCTGAACATTGCCGCGGAGGAGATGACCGGCTGGATGCGCGAGGAGGCGAATGGCCGGCCGATCGCGGAAGTGCTCGTCCTGGTCGACAGCGACGGAGCGGGTCCGGTCGCCAATCCCCTGGAGGCCGTGCTGCATGCCGGGCAGGCGGCGGACTTGAGCGGCGAGGTCGTCCTGGTTGACCGGCATGGTACGCGCAGGAGGATCGAGGATTCGGCCGCGCCGATCTTCGATTGGAACGGACAGATCGCGGGTGCCGTCATGGTGTTCAGGGACATTTCCGATACTGTCGCCCTGACCACGCAGATGAAGCACCTGGCCCAGCACGATTTCCTCACCAACCTGCCCAACCGCGTCCTTCTGAACGACCGCATCAGCCAGGCCATCGTATCGGCCAGGCGCAGCGAAACCTGCCCGGCGCTGCTGTTCCTCGACCTCGACAAGTTCAAGCACATCAACGACTCCCTCGGTCATGCAGTCGGCGACCGCCTGCTGCAAGCCGTCGCCGGACGCCTGCTCGACTGCGTGCGCACATCGGACACGGTCAGCCGCCACGGCGGCGACGAGTTCGTGGTCCTGCTGGCGAATGAGCGGCGTCCCCAGGATGCGGCGCTCACGGCCGAAAAGATCCTGGCCTCCATGTCGACGCCTTTCCTGATCGACGGACAACAGCTGCATACTTCCACGAGTATCGGCATCAGCGTGTTTCCGCTCGACGGCACGGATGCGGCGGCCCTGATCAAGAATGCCGATACCGCGATGTACCATGCCAAGGAGCGCGGCCGTAACGCATACCAGTTCTTTCGTCACGACATGAATGCGCGCGCGGTCGAGCGCCAACTCGTCGAGAGCAATCTGCGACGTGCGCTCGCACACTCCGAGTTCGTACTGCATTACCAGCCAAAGCTGGACCTGATCACTGGAACGATCACCGGTGCAGAAGCCCTGCTGCGCTGGGAACACCCCGAATGGGGAATGGTCCTGCCCGAGCGCTTCATTCACATCGCCGAGGAGTGCGGCCTGGTCGTTCCACTCGGACGCTGGGTGTTGCGCGAAGCCTGCGAGCAAGCGGCGCGCTGGCGCGCCGGTGGACTGGCGCCGGTGTCGATCGCGGTCAACGTATCCGCCGTGGAGTTTCGACATCGCGATTTTTTCGAGCAGGCGCTCGCCATCTTCGAGGCGACCGGCGTCGACCCGTCCTGCCTGCAGCTGGAGCTGACGGAGAGCGTCCTGATGCGCGATGTCGCGGCCAGCGCCGGCCTGCTGGCCAAGTTCAAGGCGATGGGCGTGCAGATCGCCGTGGACGATTTCGGTACCGGTTACTCCAGCCTGAGCTACCTGAACGAATTCCCGATCGACGTGCTCAAGATCGACCAGTCCTTCGTCCGCGCGATCGATGGCGGTCTGGGAGGCAACGGCGCCATCGTGAGCGCCGTGATCGGCATGGGGAAGAGCCTGCGCCAGCGAGTCATCGCCGAAGGCATCGAGAACGCCGCGCAGCTGGCCTTCCTCAAGCTGCACGGCTGTGGCGAAGGGCAGGGCTATTTTTTCAGTGCGCCTGTCGACGCCGACCGGATGCGCGCAATGCTGCGCACCGATGCATGAGGGCCAAGCCGTCCGAACCGTACGCGCCCTGTTCGCAACGAACGATCTCTTACACTTTATTCCTGCGATACGCAGGCGGCACGGTGCATAGTGTCATGAGTTCGGCCTGTCGCCACCGTCTGTCTGCGTTGGGACAGCCGGTTCCTTTCTGCGCCGATTCCGGCTTCTTTCGTCATTTGCACGGACCGCGCGCGACTGTCAATCCATTCGGACCACGCGGAGCAAGCGATGCACACAGTACTGGAGTTCCCAACCAAGGTATTTGTCCAGTGGGGAGCGATTGCGCAAGAGATCGTTTCTTACCTGGCACAGCGGGGTGTCGAACGGGAGGAGATCCCCGCCGTCCTCGACCGCATCAGGAAACGATGGGAGCAACTGGCTCCGGACTTGCCCGATACGCCGGAGACCGCCTTGCCTGGCGGGGACGAAGCCGTGCAAGCCGCCAGGCAGCTGGAGGAGCACGAACTGTACACTTCCCGGCACTGGAGATCGCAGTCCGCCAGGATGCTGATCGAATCGGCCATGGCCGATTACCAGCAGCATGCCCGCCGCTGATCCAGCTCCTGCCGACGACGGGCACATGGATCACGGAGAACGCTTCAACAGCATCTCGCATGGCGTGGGAACGGTGCTCGCCGCCACCGGCGGCGCGCTCCTGGTCGCCGTCACCGCGCTTGGCGGTGACCGGCGGAAGATCGTCGCCTGCGGCATCTACGCGGCCACGCTGCTGATCCTGTACCTGACGTCCACCCTATACCACAGCATGCGCGGCGCGGCCAAGGACGTGCTGCGCAAGATGGACCATTGCGCCATCTACCTCCTGATCGCTGGCACCTACACGCCGTTCACGCTGGTCACGCTGCGCGGGACCCTTGGTTGGACGATGTTCGGCGTGGTGTGGGCGCTGGCCCTGTTCGGAATCGTCCAGGAGCTCTGCTACGCGAGCCGGGCGCGCGTCCTGTCGCTCGTCGTCTATCTGGTGATGGGCTGGCTGGCCGTGGTCGCTGTCGGCCCCCTGGTCGATGCGCTCGGCCGCGCCGGCTTCGCCTGGCTGGCGGCCGGCGGGCTGTTCTACACGGGCGGCATCGCGTTCTACGCTACCGACCACAAGGTGCGCAACGGCCATGGCATCTGGCACCTGTTTGTCCTCGCGGGCAGCGCCTGCCACTACATCGCCGTTCTATTGCATGTCGCCTGACACCGGGACGCCCGCATCAGGCGTTCCGGGAAGTGCTGCCGGAGTACCCGCCACCTTTGCGGCGAGTACATTTGGTGCCGATCTATTGCCGTTCGCCATTCCTCGAAAATAGATTCGCACACTGGCCGCACAGAAGCAAAAAGTAGCGCATAGTGTGGAGGTCAAACGCGATCCTTGCCGATCGCCCCCTTCCAGACGGCATCGGCCGTACTGCCATTTCCGCCAGACATGTCAACGCATTGCGTCCGGCGCTCGCATATCCACATTATTCCAACCATCCTGTAAAGGTACTCCATGTATCCATACCCCCAATCCGTCACCCCCGCCGTGCGCTCGCACATCGATGCACAGACTGCGTTCCTGAACGAGCTGTCGCAAACCATTTCGCGCTCCCTGCAGCAAGCCTTCCAGCTGAACATGCAGCTCGGCCAGAGCCTGCTCGAGGAAACCACCAGCACCGCCCAGCGCATGCTGACCACCGAGCGGCCTACCGACGCGCTGTCGGCGGCCGCCTCGCGCGCCCAGCCGGCCACCGACAAGCTGCGTTCCTACCAGCAGCAGCTGTCCCAACTGGCCGCCAGCACCCAGGTCGACCTGACCCGCGTGACCGAGCAGCATGTGCAGGAAACCTCCCGCACCGCGCGCGCGCTGGCCGACGAGGTGACGCGTGTCTCGGTCGAGGAGACCGACAAGAGCCTGCGCCAGCAGGAGGAAACCATGAAGAGTTCACGCGAGGCCTTCCAGAGGGAAGCAGAGCGCGGCATCAAGGCCGGTAGCCAGTTTCTGGGCAGCCTGCAGAGCGGCGCCGACAGCAGCGGCGCAAAGCCCGATGGTCAGGCCCGCCAGCCCGGAAACATGCAAGGCGGCAACGGCCAGGCCGGCAACAAGGGCGCTGCCACGACCCGCTGATCGTACTAACGCATCCTGGCCCTGAGGGGCCTGACCCAGCGGCGGCGCTGACCTTGCGGTCTCGCCGCCGTTTCCGTCTCGGGAGATCATCCATCGCTTCATCAAGGAACCCACTTATGTTCGACAGCGTCTTCAATCCCTGGCCCTTCCTGCCCTTTCCCTGGAACGGTGCGCCGGTCCAGCCCACCGTCAAGAACCGTTTCACATACGGTTTCCACGAGGAAGAAGAGGGCACGCTCCGCTATCGCCTGTTCATTCCATGCGCCGAGCGCGGCGAGCCGATGGCGCTGGTCGTCATGCTGCACGGTTGCGGCCAGGACGCCACCGATTTCGCCGCGGGAACCGGCATGAACGGTCTGGCCGAGAAGCATGGCTGCCTGGTCCTGTATCCGGAACAGTCCTGCAGCGCGCACTGGAACCGGTGCTGGAACTGGTATGACCGTACCCATCACCGGCGCGGCGCGGGCGAGCCGGCGCTGCTCGCGGGCCTGACCCGGCGCATCATGGCCGAGCATGCGGTGGATCCTGCTCGCGTCGCGGTCGCGGGCCTGTCCGCGGGCGGGGCGATGGCAGTCATCCTCGGACGTACGTATCCCGAGCTGTTCAGCGCGGTCGGCTGTCATTCGGGACTGGCCCACGGGAGCGCGAGCTCCCACATCGGCGCCATGCTGGCGATGCGCAATGGTCCCGATCCGTCCGCGCCGGCGCCGCCATCAACCGACGCCACCGTGCCTGTCATCGTCTTCCATGGCGATGCCGACGCCACGGTCCATCGAACCAACAGCAGCGACGTGGTACGCCAGTCCCTTCACAGTCATGTACTGCACAGGCGTGCGGCCGATGCCGGCGTCGCCACGGTCGCCGAAACGGGCTGCGCCGGCGGGCGTGCGTTCACCCGGCATGTGCATCGTGAAAGCACCGGTGATGTGCTGGCCGAGCAATGGACCGTGCACGGAGCCGGCCACGCCTGGTCGGGTGGCGACCTGCGCGGCAGTCATACGGATACCCTCGGCCCCAATGCCAGTGAAGAAATGCTGCGCTTTTTCTTTGGACGCCCGGCGGCCTGAGTGGCCGGACACAGGCGTGGACGACACGCACGCCGGCGTGCGTCCTGTGTCCGCATGTGGTGGAGGCGCCCGTCCATGACCGCATATGATCGATACCAGGAGCCGTGCTAAGAAATTCCTGGAAGGCGGACGGCTGCCGGAAGGGCCCCATGCCAGGGTTCGATGCAAGTACGATTTCAGCCGGCTCGAGCGGTGGGCACCGTGGTGTCCAACCGAGCCGTCGATACTGTCGATCGTAATACGTACTGCAAAGCCGTCCAGACGGGTTCGACTGCCGTCCTCGCTTCCAGAACTTTCCGAGCAAAGGTCCTTACGCAGGGTCCGTTCGCTTTTCCATCCCGTATCGGCCCCAGCCCAGCCATGTTTCCCGCGCAGTGCGGGTCCACGCAAGCGCGCGGGTCCTTGTGGTAGCGCACGGCTGGACGCAGCCTTTTGTCTAAAATGGGTTCTGGCGAGGTAGCAAAGAGGTTATGCAGCGGCCTGCAAAGCCGCCGAGACAGGTTCGATTCCTGTCCTCGCCTCCAGAATATCCAGGATCTGACTGCCAGGTGCCAGGTACCGATCCTGACGAAACGGATGGTCTCCCCGATGGAGGCCATTTTCGTTTTCACTCGGTTTCATCGCCGTCTCCAGCGCGCTGCGCCCGTTGGACCAGGCGCCGTTCAGGCACGCCTGGCAAAACGGTCCCTGTCGTGGTTTGATCGCCGCGCTGGCCGCCGGAACCGTAGGGATGGGTACTCACCCGGCGCGCGTCGGGAAATGCGCGTCGGAACCGCGTGGTGTCGTCGCCGTTCGCGTCGATCCAGGCACGCGCAGCGGCGACTCGCTGGACGCTCTCGAAGCAATACACGTCCTCGCCGAGTGTGACTTCGTTTGTCAATTCCATTTTGCTCTCCTTCTTGTCGATCACCCACTGTAGGGGAAATCCGCGCAATGCGCAGGACGGATCGCGGCGGAACCAGGCCGCGGCGACCCGGGCGATGTCGTGATGTCCGGCGCATCCAGGCACCTATCGGCCGCCGGCGGAAGTGTGTCCGGCTGGCCGGGAGCGCGCGAACAGGGGCGCGGTCGAGGCGCTGGGGTGCTTCCGTCATCGGGGCGCCAGCAACTCGTCCAGCCCCTGCTGGGCCTTGCCACAGTCGTCGAAGAGCGGGCGCTACGTCGAAGTCTTGCGACGTGACGGGTACTGAACTTACGCGATATTCTCCCGGACACGGGCGTTCCGTGTCGCCTGGCACCGGACGCATGCCCTGCGGCATTCCATGGAATACCGCTGGTCCCTCTGCGCCTTGGCGCGTATGATGAATCGACACGGGGGCGTGACGCGGCTGCATATCCTCACTCCCTGAGCGATCGATGACACGTGGCCGTGGCGGCGTGCAGGCACAAGCGGAGGACTGTCGATGACGCGTCATTCTGAACACGATCCGGGCGCGGAAGTCCGGCAACTGCGCGCCCTGGTCATCCTGGCGCGCGAATTGATGCAGGTGGAGAGCTCCTGCGCCGTACTGGCGCTGGCGGGGCGGGCCATGGCGGAGCTGGCCCGGATCGACAGCGCCCTGTTGCTGGTGCGCGGCGAGGTGACGGAGTCGATCAGGTTCGACCGTGACGGCAAGCCGCACAAGGCGCTGTCCGGCCACGCGTGGCATCGCACGGCGCTCGAGCGGCTGGAAGGCGCAGGCGCCGCCACCGTCATGGCGGACCCGCGCACGATCCTGGTAAATGTACCGAGCTTAACGAGCGTACCGAACCAGCATGCCGTCGCCGTGCTCGCCGCCGGCTGGACGGAAGATGCGACGCAGGAGACCCAGGATGAGCACCGCCGCCTGCTCGGCACAATTCTCGAATTGGCGGTCGCGGCGCTAGGCCGGATTGCGTCCCGCACCGCGCTCGAGGACCTGGTAACCACTCAGTACCAGGAGATGGCGGACAGCGCCCTGGCGCATGCCGACGAACTGGCGCGCCGCGATGCATCCGAAAGCGCCGTGCGTACGCTTGCCCTGACCGATGTCCTGACCGGGCTGAGCAACCGGCGCGGTTTCTATGTACAGGCCGAACACCTGTTCAGGCTGGCACGGCGCAAGCATGCCGGCTGTTCCGTTATCTACGCCGATATCGACGGCATGAAGCTGGTGAACGACCAGCTCGGCCATGCCGCCGGCGACCAGCTGATCCGGGACGCCGCCGCCGTGTTGCGCGAATCGCTGCGTGACAGCGACGTGCTGGCGCGATTCGGAGGGGACGAGTTCGTCGCATTCGTTCTCGACGACGCGCATCCGCGTGTCATGCTGGCGCGGCTGCGGGACAACTTGCATGCGTTCAACCTGATGCAGGAGCGTACTTACCATCTGGCGGTGAGCGCCGGTGCGGTGCGATGCGACCCGGCCGGCGGCACGGCCCTGGTCGATTACGTCGAGATGGCCGACCGGGAAATGTACCTGCACAAGCGCAGCTGCCTGCATTAGGCGCCTCATGCCGGGCACAGTGTGCGAGCAATAAATTGCCGATTGCTATCCCACGAAAATAGATGGGCAGATCGGCCGCACAGACGTAAAAAAGAGCGCATAGTGCGAGGATCAAATGCGATCTTCAGTGATCGTACTCCTCCAGGCGGCACCTGCCGCGCTGCCATTCCCGCCGGACGTCTCGACGCATTGCGTCCAGCGCTCGCATGTCCACATCGTCCCAGTCTCGATAAAGGTACTCCATGTATCCATACCCCCAGTCCGTCAATCCCGCCCTGCGTTCGCATATCGATGCACAGACCGCATTCCTGAATGATCTGTCGCAAACCATGACGCGCTCGCTGCAGCAGGTGTTCCAGCTGAACATGCAGCTGGGCCAGACCCTGCTCGATGAGACCACCAGTGCCGCCCAGCGCATGCTGACCATCGAGCGCCCGACCGACGCGTTGTCGGCGGCGGCGTCGCGCGCCCAGCCCGCCACCGACAAGCTGCTTTCCTATCAGCAGCAGCTGTCGCAGCTTGCCGCCACCACCCAGGTCGACCTGACCCGCGTAACCGAGCAGCATGGCCAGGAAACCTCCCGTACCGCACGCGCGCTGGCCGACGAGGTCACCCGCGCCTCGGTCGAAGAGACCGACGAGAGCCTGCGCCAGCAGGAGGCAGCCATGAAGTCTTCGCGCGAGGCCTTCAGCGAGCAGGCCGAGCGCGGCCTCAAGGCCGGCGGCCAGTTTCTCGGCAGCCTGCAAAGCGGCGCGGACCGGGCGGGCGCGGGGACGAAGCCCGATGGCCAGGCCCGTCAGCCAGGGGACGCCGGCAACATGCAAGTCGGCAACGGCCATGCCGGCAACAAAGGCGCTTTCCAGACCCGCTGATCGCCAGAACCCATCGTGGCCCTGCGGGGCCATTCCTTGCGGCGGCAGTGACCTTGCGGTCTCGCCGCCGCTTTTCGTCTCAGGAGATCGTCGATCACCCCATCGAGGAAACTGCCCATGTTCGAGCCAGCGGAGAAATACTACGCTGTTTCTTCGGCTGCCGGCCGACCGGGCGGCGCCACGCGGCGGTGGGGACGACAGGCACTCTGGCGTGCGTCCTACGACCGCGTGCGGCACCACTGTGCATCATGGCTAGATATGATCGTTACCGGGAGCCGACATGGTACCAGGACCTGAAAGGCGGCGCGCTACGGACGGGCTCGGCGCGCCGACACTGGACATCTATGGCTTACTGATCGAGCAGATCGGGTGCCCGGCGTACTGCTGTACGCCGGATGGGGTGGTAAGGCACTGCAACAGGGCCGCCAGGCGGCTGTGGGGAATCAGTCCCGCTCCGGGCGAGGCCGAGCGCTGGGACGGATTCATGGCGCTGTACAGGGCGGATGGCAGCGCGCTCGACAAGTCGGAGTCGCCTGCCGCACTGGCGGCGCGCACCGGTGTCGCCCAGCCGCCGGCCGAACTGCTGGCGGAATCCGCCGATGGGCAGCGGCGCTGCCTGGTCGTCCACGCGCGACCGGTTCGCTAGGCCGATGGGGCCGTTGTCGGCGTAGTGTGCTCCGTGACGGACATCAGCGAGCAACGGCGCCTCGAGCACGAGGTGAAATTCGCCCATGACAGCAGGGCAGGCTTTTTGCGCGTGCTGGCGCATGAGCTGCGCAATCCGCTGGCGCCGGTCATGGCGGCCGCCACGCTTCTGAGGCACCGGGCCGCCGAGCCGAACACCGCCCGGATGGCCGGCGTCATCGTGCGCCAGACGGGCCACCTGGCGCGCTTCGTCGACGACCTGCTGGTAGATTCCCGCATCGAACATGCTTGGGAAGTGCCTGTCTCGATGCGCGCAGCGACCGTGCACGAGGTGCTGGCCAATGCATGCGACGCGGTCGACTGCATCCTGCGCGAACGTGGCCAGACGCTATGCGTGGAGATCGGTTCCGGAGACCTGGTGGATGAAGCCGTGCTCTGGTGCGATCCCGAACGGTTGGCCCAGGCGCTCGGCAGCGCCCTGCGCAATGCCAGCGAGTTCTCGGCCGACGGCGCCGGGATTTCGCTGGCGGTCGCGATCGATGGCGTATTCCTCGAACTGCTGGTGAGCGACCAGGGCATCGGGGTCGACCCGGCCGACCTGCCGCTCCTGTTCGAGCCGTTTCGGAAATTCGCCGTGCATCCCGATCGCGTCGAGTCGGGAGCGGGACTCGGCCTCGCGATCGCCCGTAGCGTGACCCGGGCGCACGGGGGCATGGTGTCCGCCGACAGCGCCGGGCGAGGACGGGGCACGTGCCTGAAGTTCGTGCTCCCAGTGGTGATGGATACCGCATCCGCCTGAACTGGAGTCGGCGGTCCCGGTCCGGCACGACGCCCGTTTTGGCCGCGGGCATACGGTGCGCTCTCAAAGAGACAATGCGCGTAGGCTCGCGATGCTGGTCGCCACATCCTAGGAGGACCATGATGACGCACGAACCTGGAAACACGTTTCGTGGCCTGCCCTTGACCTCGGAGCAGGATAGCGAGATCAGGCACTACATTCATACCAGGGAGCGTAACGGCCTGCCTTGGGATACACCGGAGCTGCAGGCAATGCTCGCCGACATGCTCGACCCGCCGGAGGACGATGAGGAAGATCGTCGGTCGCTGTCGGACAGCATGGGTATGGAGCGGGCAGCGGTAGTCCTTGACGGCGGGAAAGACCTGGACAGCGCCGACCCTTGCCCTGAGTCGTGAAGCCGGCCTCCAGATCCCGTTCGGGTGCGCAGTCGCCGTTCGTTTCCGCCGCGCTGCGCGCGTCGGGCGGATGGCGGCCGCCACAGTCTCCCGGGCAGGTCCGGTCCCTCGCAGGATATCGACCGGTGCGAGCGGTCGGGCCGGACGCTCAGGCCGCCCGTTCCCCCAGAAATGCCGCGAGCAGGCGGTTGAACGCCGCCGCGTGCGTGACGTTCATCCCGTGCGACGCCCCCGGCATGGTGCGCTTGTCCACGTGTCCCATCCAGCCCGCCAGGTGCTCCACGTTGTCGCGGTACGTGCGCGGGCTGCGTTCCCCGGCGACCAGCAGGGTCCTGCAGCGCACCGCGGCCGCGCCGGCGCGGGTATAGGCCGGCAGGGGATCGCGGAACTGCTTCGGCAGCGTCCCCGCGTTGGCCAGCGCCATCGTGCGGAACGAGGCCGGGCTCTTGCGCCAGATGCCGGGCATGCTCACCGAGTCGACGAACAGCTCCAGGCCCGCGTCGAGCTCGCCCTGGCCGATCAGGTCGGCAACGCGCGCGCGGACCGTCTCGTCCGATGGCGACAGCGGCGCCGGCGGCGTCGCGC
>DAMCRY010000003.1:0-49320 GCA_032115075.1 Massilia sp. | reverse complement strand
CTCCTTAAGCCTAGAATTATGGCTCAGGACTGTCTACGAAACCGTAGTCGATTCAGTTATTTAAGTTTGCTTCACTGGAGCGGCGGCGCCAATATGGAAGAGGATCTTCACCTTCGCTTACCACTCACTGTAAGTACACCGTCCAGCTCGGTCAAAGACTGAGACAACTATACAGAGTGTCGGGGGGCGCGGTTGTACCAAGCTTGCGCAAGCTGGACCAGGTGCACACGCTATGAAGAGCCTGCGCGGCGATTCATGACGCGCGAGGTAAAAAGTATGTGCATCTCTTAAGCCCTGCGTTTGGAGAGCTGGAGGATACATAGATCATATTGCCTTGTAAGGCCAGACTGTTTTCAGCTATTCATTGCCCCCGCAGCGTTCGCCCAGCTTGACTATGCGATAGAAGATTGCAATGGCGGCAATCTGCAGCGGATCTAACGCAGCCCTGCAGGTGCTATTTCGCCGGCTCCCCCGGCCCTCACAAGAATTGCCTCTCAAGCGAGGCATGGAGCAAAACGCGGATGGTCCACTCTCTTGAGAGCCTCGAATGCAATCTTACGCAGGCTCGCTCTTACTGTTTCCGACTGACTGTCGTGCTCACGCAACTCATTTTCAGTATGAAAATTTGGTCTGCAGAATTGCTATGAGATAACGAGGGCAGTATTATAGCTAATTTTATAAGCCAGATTGCGTATTGGAAATTCACATGTTGTGAGTTGGCGTGGTTGGCGAGCTGAAGACTGTCCTACACCATGAGTACTACTAACGTCGCTGTCCACCTCCTAGTTACCAGTAGCGTGCTTGTACTCCTTGTGCTCGCTTTTGTAGTGTTTTTCCTCGGGCCGGCGTTGTTGCATTGGCGTCGCCTGAAAAGTATTCAGGCAGAACTCGGCCAGCTCTCCAAGGACGCGTCGGTGGCCGACTTCCGTCAGGTGTTTGCCCAGGACGAGCGCTTGGCGCACCATTGGAAGGAATATCAGGACACGCTGCACACACAGAAGGAAGTCCGGGACTCTGAGATCGTCATCGCCGCAGTCAGGTCAACTGTACCGGCCGAGATGTATTTCAACAGCCAGTACGTGGTCGATAGCCGCCTGCGCACCGAGTTCTTCAAACATTTTCCAGGCATTTTTACCGGCATCGGCATTATTGGCACGTTCACCGGGCTCATCGATGGTTTGCGTCGCTTCCAAGTCAGCGAGAACGCCGCCACTGTACGTGCGAGTCTCGAATCGCTCATGCACTCTGTGGGCGAAGCTTTCCTGATCTCCGCACTCGCCATCGCAGCGGCAATGGTGGTGACATTCGTTGAAAAGCTCATTCTTGCCGCGCTGTACGGTCGCACTGAAGAGATCGCGCATACGGTCGATGCGCAGTTTGATTCGGGTGCCGGCGAAGAATACATGTCGCGCCTCGTGCGCGCCTCGGAAGATGCAGCGAGCCAGGCCAAGATCCTCAAGGATGGCTTAATCACCGACCTAGGCGATATTCTGCGCGAACTCAGCGCTGCGCAGATCACGTCCGCGCAGGAAGGCTACAAACAGCTGGGAACAAGCCTCGTAACAGGCTTTAAGGACAGCGTGGAGGGCCCGCTCCAAGACATCGCGTCGACCGTAAAAATCGCCAGCGGTGACCAGTCCGCATCTGCGGTGCGCCTCCTCCAAGACGTAATGACCAGCTTCAGCGAGCGACTCAACGAGCTGTTCGGCGGTCAGATCACCGGCATCAATCAGCTCAACAAGGAAACCGGCCAAGCTATGCAGGAAGCGGTCGGTGCCCTGCATACCTTGGTCGCTAAGCTAGAGGACAGCGGCAAACGCTCAGTGGACGAGATGGCGGATAAGATGGCGGCGGCGATCAGCGCAATGGAAGAGCGCCAACGCAGCATCAATCAGCAGACTCAGGAGTTTGTTGAAGACATTCGCAAACTCGTCGACAACTCGCAAACGCAAACGCAAAGCAAACTGCAAACGACCTTGGACGCAGTTGGGCAGCAGATGACTGGCATTTTGTCCAACCTTGGTCAAGCACAAGCGCAAGCGAACCAAACCAACGCAGACCGCCAGCGAGACCTCGAGAAGCATTCCAAGGGTATGACGGCAGAAATGGGTTCCTTGGTTCAGGTAGCAGTTCAAGAAATGCGCGAGGCTTCGAGCAGCATGGCACGCAGTGTATCGTTGCTGGCCGATGTCACGCGCACGTCGGTCGACAAGATGCATACCGGCGCCGAGAAGTTGAGCACGGCGGCAGTCGACTTTGCAACCGCGGGCGATCGGGTGAATGGCGTCATGAGCCAAGTAGGGTCTATTGGAACGAAGCTGTCAGAACTCTCCGGATCACTGACTACCAGTGCCGGATCGC
Source organism: Massilia sp. (assembly GCA_032115075.1). GTDB lineage: Bacteria > Pseudomonadota > Gammaproteobacteria > Burkholderiales > Burkholderiaceae_D > Telluria. The sequence goes on along the minus strand of DAMCRY010000003.1, from coordinate 46,959 downwards.
TTGGCGACGCACTGCGTGACTACCGCACGCAGCGCGGCTCGCTTGAGGATCTCCTCGCCAACGTACGTGTTGTGATCGAACTTGCAAGAAAAGAGGCAAGCCTGACCAGCGATGTGTTGCAACGGATTGAGGCAGCTACGACGAAGCTCGGACAAGCACAACAAGCGGCCGATACGTATCTGGATGGTGTCAGCAAAGTTCTGGCAAATTCGAGCGACGCATTCAGGGAATCAGTCACGTCAACCTTGGCCAAGGTTAACCACGACTTCCATACGAAGCTCAGTAACGCTGTAGGACTGCTCAGTACATCGATCCAGGAGCTCGAGGCAACCTTGGGCGGCGCCACGCTGAGGAATTAAGCGATGCTAGGCACCAGAATCACTATTAAAAGGGGGGGGCGGGATGAAGCCGAAAAGCCCTTCTGGATCTCATTCTCCGACCTGATGACAGCACTGATGGTGCTGTTTTTGGTGGTCATGGGCGTGGCGCTGCTCGCAGTGACAAAGAATGTGTCGGAGCGCGACAAGAAGGAGGAGGAGCACCGCAAGGAAATCGAGCTGATTCTCGACCGCTTTGAAGCGGCAACTTCACGCCACAAAGGAATACAAATCGACCGTGCGCGCAGTGTCATCGACTTCCGGGACCGCGCGCGCTTCGCTTTTGCGAAGTCGACACTCTTGCCCGAGCAAGAGGCAGTACTGCGCAAATTTGTGCCGGAAATCCTCGCTATTGCCAACGATGGTGTCGGCCGACGCGTGCTCAAACGGGTCGTCGTGGAGGGATACACCGATAAAACCGGATCCTACCTTTCAAATCTCAATCTGAGTTTGCAGCGATCGCAACGCGTGTTGTGCGCGATGTTCGCTAACAAGGGCGAACATTTATTGAACGCGCACCAGAAGGAAGATGTCCGCAATTTGTTTCTGGTAGGGGGATATTCCTTCAATAACGCCAAGAACAACGATGACGAGAGCAGACGTGTCGAAATGCGCCTGGAGTTTCTCGGGATGGACGAGAAGCGCCAGACGGCCTCGGTCATGAACGACATCGGCGAGTGTGCATTGCCATGAACGCACTCGAACGACTAGCGGACATGCTCGCTGCGGGCGCCGGCGATACACCCCCAACGATTCCTCCGGATCGGACTATCGACAAGGTGATCGATCGCTTGCAAAAGCATCTGCGCGGCGCTGCAGGTGGCGCCGTCCCTGAAGACTTGCAAAGGGAAGCGGTAATCCGTTTCCAGAAACACCACAGGTTCGAGAGGCTGAAAGACGCCCGGCTGGTTTCCTTTGGCCTGTCCATCTCACCGGCGAAAGGTGAGCCAGCGATCATCGAGGATGCGCAGTCCTTTCGTGCTGTCCTCGACAAACAGACCGGCATCGACCAATGGCTGAGCAACCCGCGTTGGTACCGGCGTTGTTACCAAGGACTGGTTCGCAGCTATTTTACCTACGACCCCAGGAGCGACAAGGCGCCAAGCGTGGGACGGAAGAATTGGTCGGATCTGCGCGATTATCTTCACGATCGTACCCGCTTTATCGTCGACGGTGAGATCAATCCCGATTGGGTGAACACGACGCTCGGTAATCGCAAGCTGTTTAGTGACGATCCTTGCTCTCCCTATGCCAAGGCGGTGTTGGAGGGCGATTCAGGCCAAATCGATGTCCTACGTGACCAGCTCGGCATCACTGACGCATCCTGGTTTTTCCGCGAGCTCATCCTTGCGCAAGTTGAGCGGGCCAAAACTTATAGCAATCAGAAGTTCGCCGAGCTCATTCCACGGCTGCTGGATTTGCTTGAGTCGAAGCTTACCCTTCGCGACCGTGGCTTGATATTGATTCTCGACCACTACGTGAGGATAACGGCGCCACCGCTGAATCAGCCGTTACGCGATGCGGCGGTACGCTGGTGGGGGAACCCCTGGCTTGAATCGCATGAAAAACGCTGGGGTGGCGTCGAACCGGCCGCACGCGAAATGGTGGCCGAATGGCTCAAGCGTGAGTTTATTGAAGCGTTCTTTAGCAAGCTCGCAGAGGACGGGGCGAGCGACAAACGTCGGGTCAATTTCTGGCTTCGCTACGCCAAGGCGATGGATCACATCCAGTTCGCGCTGGGCAGCAACGCACTGACGTCCAAAGACAAGGACTTCAAGGTGTTGCGAGACAAGATGGATGGGTTGTACACAGAACTGGCCGACACGAACGGTGCAAACAATGCCTTCATCATGACGATGGGGAATCTCGTTGCCGTCGAGTTTAGCGGCGCCAGCAATGCCTTCTATGGTTACAACACGCGCCAGCAACTGCCTTTCGATCTGTCTCGCCCTGTTGTAACGCGCAAGGACGCGAAAAATTCGCTCAAGCACTCGTCTGGCAAGCGGTTGATCTGGATGCAGCATCAAGACGGGATCAAAGGCTGGAACCGTTGGGAAGACATGTTCGAGGCAACCTTGCGCGAGGAGTTCGGTATCCATCCACATACCGGACCGCGAAAAGGGGAGAGCGTCGGCGGCACGCGTTCCCGCGCGTCCACGTCAAGCGGCGCGTTGGCGCTGACTCCGGACCCACGGACGACCGCGCCGCCTCGAGACCGTACGCTGAATCACATCCCGAAAACGTTCAGCATGGCCGCGTTTCGTGCGTTTGTCGCAGAGAAGAACCTAGTGGAAGAAAATCTTACCGACCGCAACGGCAATTTATGGATAAGAACGGACGACCGTGACTTGCAGGTCAACGCCGTGCTTCTCGACTGGAAATTCACTTATAGGCCCGGCAAAGGTTGGTGGAAGTAAGGAGACGTATGTTTGGCATTTTTAAGAAGAAGGTCAGTGAAGCGCTTGGCGCCGGCTGGAAGCGTCAATGGAACCCACACGGCCTCAGCTTGCAATCGTGCGCAGAGAACGCGGACCTCACCGACGAGATCCTCACCGGCTTTCTTGGTCAGCTTCAGGATGACGGTTACGCGTCCGAGACCAGTGAGGGGGTATTCATCGACTGGGACAGCTTATTCGCCGCCTTACCTCTGCCGGGCTACGCTGACCTCGCGGCGGTACTGAAGCTTCCCACATTTACGGAAGCGACGCCTGTTTTGCAGAGTAGTCACTCCCTCATTGATCCACAGTTTTCGATCCTGCTTGCAGGTTGGATCGATCGGCAGGGCCGCGAACGTGACTATCGCATGCAAGGCGCTGTGTTAGCCGACGACGCTGGGATCGAGTTGATGCGACCTGAGCAGTGGGCACTGATTAGAGAAGTGCAGGCGTTCGCGCGGCGACCTGACGAGGACCGCCAAGAGCTCGCCAACCGTCAGGCATGGGGGCGCATTCGCAAGCTGGCGCAGCAGGCGGGCGCACGCCTGGATGACTTCCTGTATCGCTCGATCGTGCTCACGCCAGACAAGCTCGAGGTCAAGCTCCGCAAGTCGGAGGGCGTGGCCGATGACAAGGTCGTTGAGATCGCGCCAAATTTCGCCGGCGCGCCAGCTGCTTGGCTTGACCGCTTCGATAGCGCACGTCAGGTACTGGATCGCTACGATGTCGCGACGGAAGAGGGCATTGTACAGATCCTCATTACGCCGGCAGTACGCACGGTACTACAAGAAATCAAGAAAATGCCGGGCCGCAGAGTCGCCGGCGCGCGCGCTCAAGCGTTCATTCTTAATCCTTATGCTGCGCTGGGTGAGGACGCAAAAGAGGTTCTCGACGAAGACCAGTTTAACAGGGCACGCGATCAGGCCGGTCTAAGGTACGAGCATTTCCTGCCGGTGGTTGAGAAGGATGAGTCTGGCTATCCCAGTAGGGTCGGCCTGTTCATCACAGTTGCCTCGGGAGCCGTCTTGGTACAGCCCGAGACGCGCTGGCTCAACGATGACGAACTGGCTGGGTTTGTAGACAAATTTGAGACTTGTCTTGCGAGAAACTATCAGCTGCTGGCCTGGGATGGCTATGACTTCGAGATCCAAGGCGACGCCAAGGAGCATCTCACGGTCCTCAAAGCCGCACTGGCGGCACGCATGCAACCGCCACTGCTGATCTCCTACGACCAGGTGCATGACTTAAGTATGTATTCGTCCCGAATAGAAGGCATCGGTACCGAGAAGCCCTATTATTCTCCTTACATAGCGAAGAAGAAGGATGACGAAGGCTGGTTCCCCGAAAACGTCGTCCCTGTAATCGCCTACACGCCTGAAGGCGAGTCGGGACCGGTCGCCGTGCCCGCAACAAAGGATGCCTTGGAACAGTTGAAAAAGGCAGCCGAGCATGCGCGCAACGAGGGAAAGTCCGCGTTCTCCGTTCCATGGCTGCCAAAGCCGATGCCTTTGAAGGAGGCTGAATCGCTTCTGTCGACCTTCGAGAACGTACTGGAGAAAGTCCAAAACAAGACGTTTGATCCTGACAACGCCAAACAGACGAAGACCACCAAACCGCCCCCGCGGGTCAGTTTGATCATTGGCAGCAACATCCATAGCGTTGACTACGAAGAGCGGCGCCGGGAAGCGCTGAGGGCGGTGCCCGATGACCCTGAACTGCCCGTTAGCCTGGCGCCAGGATATGCGCTCCTTGAACATCAGTGCGAAGGCCTGGCCTGGCTCCAGCATCTGTACCAAGCTAAGGACGAATTCCAGGTGCGCGGCGCCGTGCTGGCCGACGACATGGGCCTAGGTAAAACCTTTCAGCTGCTTGCATTTATGGCTTGGTTGCTGGAGCGCGCCCCAGACACTGCCCCGATGCTGGTCGTCGCGCCGGTGTCGCTGCTCGAGAACTGGAAAGAGGAGGCTGGTAAATTCTTCTTGCCCGGCGCGCTTCCGATTCTCACCGCGTATGGCGATGCGCTCAAAGCATTGCGCGTTCCGCGCGAGCGGATCGATGCACGTTTGCGCAATGAAGAGGGACTCGTGCATTTCCTGAAGCCCGATTGGGTCGGTGGTGCAAAGATCGTGTTGACGACCTATGAGACCCTGCGCGACCTTGAATTTTCCTTTGCCGCCCAGCCATGGGCCATGATGGTGTGCGACGAGGCGCAGCGCATTAAGAACCCAGCTGCAATGGTGACCCGCGCCGCGAAAAAACAAAATGTCGGATTCAAGATCGCATGTACCGGCACGCCGGTAGAAAACACTTTGGCCGATCTCTGGTGTCTCTTCGACTTCGTCCAGCCGGGATTACTCGGCGCCTTGGATGACTTCGGCCGACGCTACCGCAAGCCGATCGAGGCAAAGTCGACTGAAGAAAAGTCGCGTGTGGAAGAGCTCAGGGCGCGCATCAGCTCACAAATTCTGCGACGAACCAAAGCCGAAGTGGCAAAAGATCTGCCCAGGAAGATTGAGGTGCCTGACTGCAGGAAACTGCCTCTCTCGTCCATTCAGCGCAATCTTTACGCCAAGGCAATCGAGGATTTCAAGAACCGCGACACCGCGGGCCACGCATCCGCATTTAAAAACCATTTGGGATTGCTGCATTATTTGCGCCTGGTGTGTACCGACCCGGTACGCCACGGCCTGAGCGTTTTCAAACCCGAACCCGTCGATCAGTACCGCGCCAAGGCCCCAAAACTCGACTGGTTACTCGACTGCCTCGAGTCCATCCGGGCCCGTCAGGAAAAGGCTATCGTCTTCTGTGAGTTCAGGAATATCCAGCGCCTGCTCCAGCACTACATCGCCAAGTCGTTCGCTCTCACGCCAGAGATTATCAACGGCGACACCAGTGCAGCAGCGGACAGCGCTGCCAGCCGACAGAAGCGGATCAAGGCTTTCCAACAGAAAGATGGTTTTAACGTCATCATCCTGTCGCCCGTGGCAGTCGGCTTTGGCGTGAACATCCAAGGAGCGAACCATGTCATTCACTACACGCGCACTTGGAATCCTGCGAAGGAAGATCAGGCAACCGACAGAGCGTACCGGATCGGCCAGAAGAAAGACGTGTATGTGTACTACCCTGTCGTTCATGCGGAAGACTTCCTGACTTTCGACGTCAAGCTTGACCACCTCCTGACGCACAAACGTGCGCTCGCCAGCGACATGCTCAATGGCGCTGGCGACGTTAGTCTCTCCGACTTCGCTATGTCAGAATTGGTTCCGCGTGACCTGAGCCACGACATCGACGAACGTGTGGATCTGGACACTGCGTTGAAAATGGAGTGGCGTCATTTCGAGGGACTTGCAGCTGTCTTGTGGCGCAAGATGGGTTTCGAGCTGAGCTATTGCACGCCAGCGGCCAACGACAACGGGATCGACGTGGTCGCCATTTCCGGCGCCAAGGGCGTGCTGGTGCAAACGAAAACTTCGGCCTCCGAGGGCGTGCGGCTTGGCTGGGACACCGTCAAGGAGTTATTGGGTGGCGAAGCTTTTTACCGCAACAGGCATCCTGGCATCGAATTCAAGAAGGTTGGTTTGACGAATCAATATTTCAACGCGCAGGCACACGAAAACGCGCGGCTCAATAACGTCGAACTCATTGAACAACCCGTGCTGCGCGATCTCCTGGAGAGACACGAAGTCACCATGCTTGACATCGAAAAGGTGCTGTATACCGAATGGAGCTACGAGCATGTCATGACTGAATAACCGTAGTCTCGAACGGTAACGGCAAAATAGATGGGCACGGGTGCTGGAAGCGGTACCCGTAAGCCGTAACCTTAAACGATGCTCCAAACGCGGCGCAATTTGGCCACGACTTAAAACATCAGGAGAAATTCCTTTGGGGTTCCCAATTGTGAGGATGACGTGCACTAAGTGCAGTAGAACGGAGCCAGGCGTCATTTATTCGAGACCGCGCAGATATCAGCTTGACAGCAATACCCAACTCAAAATGCATTACCAGACTGGATGGTGCTTTGACTGTGACAAGGTACGGCACATAGAGGATCTCTCACCGGACAGTGCAATAGCCGCAATACGGCGATCCGCAGGTACGCTGAAATCCGCTACTCCAAAACGCAAGTGGTTCAGGACTGCCTGGACTTGCCAGTCGTATCACTGGCTGGACCAAGGAAGCAAGTTCATGAGTGAGTTCCATACCGAAGACTGGCATGCGTTGGGAAGCGAACTTGAAGAACTGGCAGACCGTCTTGTGTTCCTTTCGCAGCGCTCGGCGCCGGCCAAGTGCCTGGGATGTTTCGGACACAATGTCGCCAAACTGGAAAGGTTAGCCGACGGTCAAAGAACGGGAATGATACATCCGGGGTGCGGCGGAAACTTTATCGTCGAGATAGCGGGGAGCATGAACATAGGCCCCCCGACTACCAACCTGATACATTTTTCAGATGGGTCGTTTTCGCACGAAGAACCCTATGAAGCTCCTAAGCTGCATATTGCTGGAAGATTCGACTGAACCTCCACGCTTACAAGCCTGCTTTAAGCAGCTTTTGATCATAGAACTAGTTGATTAGATTGCAGTCGTTCACTGAGAGACTGTTACGGCCAGCAGCAGCCATTAAACAGTTTAGATGCGTACTCCGTGTTCTTGGACGAATCAGTCGTTTTGCGATCCACCCATCTGCCGTTCGAAAGACTGACGGATCAGTCCCATTACGTATGGCAGTTCGTCGATATTGCTCAAACCGACTTCGACATCTCCATTGCCCCATCGGCCAATGTTAGAGATATCGCGGCATAAGCCCTTGGGGTCTTCAATGTCTGCGATACCGAGGTTGAGCACCAGTAGCAGGCGCTTGGCTTGGGGCACGACGTCGACGAAGTTCGTCTCTGCCTTGTAAGCAACGTAGAGCTTGAGGAACTCTTCATTGATGCATGGATCCAGCGTGAGAATGGATTTCCGCAGCGCCTCAAATAATTCGCGGATTGGGCCTGAAGACAAGAACGGATGATCAGCCATGCTGTATGTTTGGCTGGATTTAACTGAGGTTGGCCGATAGGCGTTGAGCACATCTTCCGCTAGACGCGGTGATATCCAAACTTGCGCGACATCACGAGACAGACGATCAGCACGGGCCAAGATTGCTGCCTCATCCCATACGGGCACTTTTCCGAGCCCAAGGTTCAACTTCAATGGACTGTGCGCGAATCCGACTGGGTTGCCATTCTTATCGATTACCTGGTCGCGCTTGTAAGCGAAAGGACGATCGCTGTATTCGCTGTTGTAGCCTGTGAGGGTAAGGTTGCCGAGGGTGTGAACCCATTGCTGCTGAACCCGCTGCCATTCCCCGCCAAGCTCAGTCTGCCACTCTTTGGATAGGTCTTCGTTCTGGGGCAGAATGTGCTCGATAGTGTAGTCCTCAACCGTGACGCGCTCTTTGCGTCCGTGATTTTCCAACCGGCGTAGCCAGTAGCTACGGCTGCGGAAATTATAGAGATCACGCACCTTAACATCCCGCTGGAACTCATCGTCGCTTGGGAAACGGCGGTACGACGGCAGCATCAGGAATGCAGCCTGCACGCTTTCAAGATAGCGATCCTTCTTCAGAGTTCGACCCAAGCCAGCGAATGTCTTGTTCATTGAATTGGTGGGAATGGCGCAGATGGCGCGCCGGAACACGTAACTCTCGACCAGGCGAACGATCCGCAGTACTTCCTCAGTACTGAGACGGCTTTGCTTATAGTCATGGTACACGTCCAGTAGGAAAGGGTACGCCACATCGACCTTCAGCTCGCGCAGGTCATGGAAAGCTTGCTTGAGCCCGGCATCGGTCTCCGTGCCCAAAGCCATGGCGCAGTAATAGGACGCGAAAGCGTAGATGTCGGCGACAAGATCACAAATGTCGCCTTTGAAGCCACGTGCAAAGGTCTTGAACGCATCATATACGTCACGCACGTTAGGAATGTCCCCCGTCTTCGCCGTCAGGTAGTGGCGCATGAAGGCATCAAAGTGCATCACGTAGGCAGCTTGGCCGAAGGCCTTTTCCATCGGCCGCCAGTAAGCTTTGTAGAGATCGGTTTGCAGCTTCGGCTCAAGCCCCATAAGGATGTAATTGCGGATCAGATCCGCTTGGCTAAGTTCCAGCCCTGTGGAGTTCATACTTTCAAAAATCATCTGCGGGTTGTCTTGGGCGCGATCAAGCGAGACATCGACAATCACGAGCTTGGCTAGGCCTTGGCAAATGGCTTCCAGCTCCGACTGATTTGCCGCAATCAACTCCTGGAACAGAGCATAGTTCTCAATGACGCGGCTGCTGGCCTCTGCCGGTAGCGGAGCGCCTTGCAGTAGGGCGAGCAGTGTCTCCTTATCTGTCTCTGCCAGAATCAGCTTGAAATGGCGCTCGCCATCTTCGTCAGGGTTGAGTAGGTAGTAGTTGCGAAGCTTTTTGTTCGAGAATGCGTCGAGCACTTCTCCCAGCCCTTGGGTCTCGAAGTGCCTGGCTAAGGCCGCGATAAGCAAGGTACTGGTGGTCAGGCGCTGCTGGCCGTCGATGACCAGCAAGGCTTCCTGACTAGTGACCGATGACAGACCGCGCTCTACGTAAACGATAGAACCGATGAAATGCGCGCTCACTGTCGAATCACGGCCAGCGCGCATCAGGTCGCCCCACAGCTGACGGCACTGGGCCGCCGTCCATGAGTAGTTGCGTTGGTAGATCGGAATGACGAATTGGGGAGACTTCCTAAGAAACTTGAGCAGGTTTGCTTCGGTGGCTTTCACTTCGGTCCTCGAAAAGCTTTTTACGTTTAATAGCTGAAACGTTCGATTTTGCTGTAGTACCGTTAGCACGGGACCACTTCAGCCCCCTTGGTACGTAAGTGTTCTACCGCGCTGCGAAGCAAGCCCTCTGTATGGACGCTGTCATGGACTTGTTGGAACATGTTTCCCTTGTAGCCGATCCCAACGAACCCAGTTTGCACGTTGTTAGCCTGGAAGAAGCCGAACTTTGCATTGTCCTTAGTTGCATAGATGACTTCTGTATAATCCGATTTTGTTCTACCGATTTCTTCTGCTGTGTGTCTTATGACATCTAATGCTTTAATTAGCTCTTCGATTTCGTCGAAGTCCAGGTGAACTTTTTCTTCCGAGCTGCTGTCTTGACTCTTTAACGTCAACAGTGCTCCAAACGCGTCTTTCTGCTCCGCTCCGCGAATTATACGAAGCACCATTGTTTCTACCTCAAGGAAAGCCCCGTATTCACCGCTTACCGTGCCAATTGGCCTCGTCTCTTTGATGATGATTGCGCCGCGATTAGTCATGAAGTTACGCAAGTTCGTACCAGCATCTGGGGCTTGTGTCTCGGTCGCGATGTCGTTCATCGTCGGTTCCTTCTAGTGGTTAAGTGAACGTAGGACGGGTCTGTCCCGTCAAGGCAGTATGCGCGATCGATTGCAAATTTGCAATTTTCTAAGGGTGGACTAGACCTTCGTCTGTTTAATGGGTCAACGTGAGGTGCCGCTAGCAGCCAAGATCTCGGGCGCCCATGTGCACGACTCACGTTTCCTTATTCCACTCCTAGATGCCATCCCAGTAGTTAAAGGGCCTTTCGGCATGCACGCAAACGTCTAGGTAAGCTGCACGCCAATCGAGCGTAGGTCTCACGAGCACATCGCGCTTGCTGCGCCGACGAGGCATCGCAACACGTATCGCGCGATATGGCGTGGAGTCGCGTGAAAGGCTCGGCCGATGGCGTTGGGTTGTTGGCACCCTAGGATGGTTACATCGCTTTCGCAGATTGTGCATCCGGCATAAGAGGCGAGCAAACATCCATAAGGCGTTCCTTTCACTTGCCCGCTCACCCACTCATCTGTTGGCGGTATGTCGAACGGTTTTGTTGGGCGCTATAAGCATGCTGGCTGGATTGCTCAGTATGTGACCTTAAATGTGGGGCTGTCCTCCGGCCGGCTCTGACGCCGGTCATAGATGCGCGTGGTCGCGATATTCGCGTGGCCCAGCCATTCCTGAACCTTGGCAATATCGGCGCCGTGGTCAAGCGCGTTTGTGGCGGCAGTCGCACGTAGTGCATGAGGGCCGAAGCCGGCGACGTCGATCTGGAGCGCCTTGGCATAGGTGGCAAGCATCTTATAGAGGCCATCGGGTGTGATTGATGCCAAGCTACCGCGCGCGTTGTTACTGACTGAACGGAATAGCGCACCGTTCGCGTCGTTGTTATGGCCAGCGACCTCGAGGTATGCCGCGATCGCCCCGGCTGCGCCCGGGTGCAGCGGCACATAGCGGATTTTGTTGCCTTTGCCGCGTACCTGTAAGTGCTTCACACCGCGGCGCTCTTGGATGTCCGCTACGCGCAGCCCACACAGTTCCGCACGGCGCAGTCCGTGGTACAGCAAGGTCGCCAGGATCGCACGATCACGTCGACCGTGCAGGGTGGAGGCATCAGCCGCTTGCAGCAGCGCGCGCGCCTGATGGTCGCCGATCGCCGGTGTCTTGCCTTGTCCAGTTTCCATCCTCGGGCGTTTTACCCCGTTGACTGGATTGCTGGCCACCGCATTCGATTCACACAGGTAGTCAAATAACGATGACAGCGCGGCCAGCTTGCGGCGGATCGTCGCACCGCTCAGGGCACGCCGCTCTAAGTCGCGGCGCCAAGCCAGAACGTGACCGCGGGTGACGCTGCGGAACTGTGTCGGATCCGCGGTGCCGGTAAAGGCGATGAACTCGCGCAGGTCACTTTCGTACGCTCGGCGTGTGCGTGGGTTATCGATGTTGGCGAACCACGCGATCGCCGGCGGCACCTCGGCCAACTGCTGGAACTGGACGGCCGTGAGGTGGCCCGATGGGGCTGGCTGGGATGCAGTCAGGGGCAGCTTCGAGGTCAACTAAATACCTTCATCAAAATTTGGACATGCCGTCGAGGCGGACAGGGATGGCGCAGCCAGACAGGCGACGGTAAGGTGTTCGGCCAGAAGGCCACGTAGGGTACCTTCCAGTTCTCGTCGTCGAAATACTCTAGTAGGTGCTTGCGAAGGCTGTGTGGTCTTGTTGTTTGGGACACTCTGCTTTGAGGATTGATGTCTTAAATTATGTCATCGCGATCGGAGCGTGCAACCGCAGGTTTTTTCTGATCGCTGTTTCGGCGCGCAGTCCCCGGCTCAAGCCTCCCCGCTTCGCCCACTCCAAGCCGGGTCGTACTAGCGATAACGCTTTTTATCAATAGTAAAAAATTGCACTTATTAACCAGAGGTTCACATGGCCCAAGCCACCTCGCTCCAGCCGGGGCAAATCCGTCATCTTCTCCGCGTCACCGCGGCCACCATCAGGCATCCAGAGCGTGACACCCTTGTTCTGCTGCTGGGCTTAACTGCCGGTATGCGCGTAATCGAAATCGCACAGATCGAGGTGCAAAACGTGTTTTCCAGTTAAGTGCGCTTCGCGAAGAAATTAGTTTGCGTGCCGCGTTCACCAAAGGATGCCGGCAACGCTGCTTCTACCTGAGCCACGCAAAGGCCATTGATGCAATCGATCAATACCTGAGCTACCGGGTTGTGCGGCGCCTGCGAACGACTAGCGATCCGAGCCGCTACCGAGGCCTTGATCCAGCGAGCAAGCTAATCCTGCACACACAAGGGTTACAAGTTTCATCTCAACGCGAAGCGCAGGGTGAGCTGGGCCGGCGAGTCAGTTGATTACCCGGCGTGTGACAGCTTGCAATCACACGTCACAAAGCTATACATAGACGCCGGCATACGAGGCGGGTCCTCGCACAACGGCAGACGCACGATAGCGTCTAGGCCGATCCAGCAAGGGTGGATGTGAAAACCGTCCAGCTTCTGCTGAGACACGCCGAGCTGGACCACGTTCGCCCGTATCTCAAGGTGCCGCAAAAGCGCCTGGGAGAGATGTTCACAAACGTCCTTTGACGGCAGAGTCTGCGTCACAATACCGTTATTGCAACCAGCAGCAGTACGGTTTCGATCGAGGAGTAAAATTTCGTCAACTTTTCATGGACCAGACCTGTATGCAGTTATAGAATTGCACAAATGAAATTAAATTAGAGCCGCCAAGCATTTGTCCCGGCCTGAAGCCATCCCAAAAAATGTCGGTCAACTAGGTTTCCAAGTCGATAAAAACGCTCTGCCGGATCCGAGCGGATCTACAAAAATACGCGTCAGCGCAATCAAATTACTGCAAAGGGACCACCGCGAGGTCACGTCGCATTCTAATGTCTCTATCCCTCTCGCTAGTGGCAGGCGGAGCCGGCGCCGAATCGCCACCACTTTCTTGTCCTGAGCTGGGCATCTACGCGATCGGCTCCTCGCTAGCCCGAGACAAAGGTGTCGCGGCCGCTAAGGTTAAACGAGACATTGACGAGGACGGTAGTTTTTCTTCCCGCGACAAGGTTGAGATGAAAAAAATAGTGGATCTGGTCTACAGCCGCCCTAGGGAGAGCGGGACAAAGATCTCGTACATGGTTGAATCAAAGTGCCTTAGAAGCAGCCGACCACGGTAGTTTTGAGATGCCCCGATGAAACTTGTTTGTTGACAGCATAGCATTAACGTAGTGCCGCACTACTCCTAGAGGCGCTGTCCAAAGAAAAAGACCGATTTGAGCCGCGCAAGACGCGGCGTCATCATTGAAGGGGCAGCCATCGCCGCCTCACAGAAAAATGGAGAACGCATGAGCAAAAAAATGTGGTTGGGGGTAGCGGGTGTGGGCGTGGTTTGTTTTATCGCTGGCGTCGTATTAGGCGACCAGCGTCCGCCAAGCAAAGAGCAGATGAGGACGGCGATGTACAAAGCATGCGTCAACAGCACTTCATACAGGCCTCAGGACGACAATCGAAGCGGCCTTCACTGCAATCGCCGTAGTATCGACCTGATGATCGCAACGCTGTACGACGGCAGCTACATCGAGCCACTGCCGGATGCGACGCGAGCACGCTACGAAAGCGAGTTGGATCAATACAAGTCAAAGTAATTTTAACCGTACCGATCAGGTCTTATGACGAATCACGGCCATTGCCCTCGCAGCAGTCAAGGGCTGACGTTGTTTTATCCCGCCGTTCACGACGGCAGCAGCAAGATTACGATCTCAAGGAAAAGACTCAGCAGTACCCACGCCCCGCTCGACGCGGCTGTGGCATTAACAAGACTGGCGCTGTGCTGGTCAATGAGGAAAATACATGTCTGAGAAGCGTTGGAAAACGTACGAGGAAGTTGCGCAGTTTCTCTTAAATCGCGTGGCCGACCAATTTGGGGTTGGGCGATTTGAAGGGAAACAGGTAATGCCTGGGGAGAGCGGAACGACGTGGGAAATTGACGCAAAGGGTTGCAATGACGGTAGTTAGCGAGTTTTAGTTGTCGAATGTAAGCGACACACAAAGAGCGGCATCCCTCAGGCAATCGCCGGAGCGCTCGCGTTCACTATTCAGGATGTCGGTGCCGAGGGAGGTATTTTGGTCTCTCCGCTTGGCCTGCAAGCTGGAGCGAAAATGGTCGCAAGCAAAGCAAATATTACAGAAGTTAAACTGACCGAAAATTCTACCACTACCAGCTATATGATGCAGTTCCTCGATCAGATCCACGTGGGAGACGAAGCGAGGATTAAGGTAACCGATCACTTGGTGATTGAGGTGCGTGACTTAGACGGCAATGTTGTTGAACGACGAGAACTTTAATGACGTTTGATTAGAAAAGCCGCGACCTCGACCAACTGATCTAGGACAACTGCGCACTTAGTTGTGCCCGACGGCTGGCCGGCAGCCAGCGATATGAGGACTGAAACGGCAAAGATGGAAGACGGTTATTTCGATGAGAAGCGTGGTCTGGCCTTAGAACATATTGATGGTGCCGCGAACGACCTCGCCGAAGCTAAGGCTTCGATCGGAGCCCTCGGTTATAACAGTTCAACGCTGGTAGAAGCTGCCAAAGTCCACGCTGCTTTTCGTGGCGTTACGAGTGCCGTGCGTTCAGCACGGCGAGACTATGAAAAGGCGCGATGGGCGGCTGATCTCAATCCACCGATCAGCTTCAAGGAATGGTTGACCAAACACGGCCACGATGATCTGCTCAACTGATCAAGTAAAAGCTTGTCGTGCAAACGGAACCGTCAGATAAGTTATAAATACAAAAAAGAAGTCCAGAAAGGTTAAAGATGTTCAAAAAAATCGGAATTAACTTTTGTGTGGGCGCGATATTATGCGCAGTCGGAGGGCTAGGTTGGAATTTCTCTTCGGCTCCGTCATCGGATAGGGTGGGGTGGGAATTTATCATAATTGGTAGTGCATGGTATGCGGGAATCAGCGTCGCAATCGGCATTTGTATTGGACTGTTTCACGTCTACAAAAAATCCACTCCCTATGTAGCTCAGGCGCTAATTGAGAGAGAGAAAGCAAAAGCTTATGATGAGCTTTTACGCTTAAAGAAACTCTGCGACGAAGAAATCATTACGCAAGAGGAATTTAGTGCGAAAGCACGCGATCTTAAGACAAAAATGTTGTGAAAGCCGGACCTTTGAAAGCAATCGTAAGAAGGCGCATCGCGAGTCTACGTCAGTGTCACACTAACTTCGCGGAAAAATCTTATATTTTTGGTTCACGATTTTTTCATCCTTATTATTGGCTTTTTCGCTTAGTTCACATTCGAGCGGGTAAAAATCGGTTCATTCTTAAGTGTTCGCCGTGAAATCTTCAAATTGTCGGTTGGAACAGGCGTCTTTGTGTTGCTATATGCTTTGTTCCTAATTATCAGAAATTCTGAACCTCCGCCACCTGCGGAAGCAACGACAAACAATGCAGGTGCCGCTACATCGTACGCTGCGCCTTAAAACACAGGCGGAATATACTACTTGGGCCGTCTGCGACGACTCACTCATTCTCACTATCGGAGACGCTGGAAATGTGAATCGCATTCGCCCCATCGTCACCGGTGAGATACAGGCGCAGAGCATAGAGCAGGTCGGGCGTGAGATCAGCTTCGGGCTTTTGGAGCTTAATTTGCACGCGTGAGAAAAGATCAACATTCGACCTCGCGACTATCTCCGTCACCCGCTCCACCTGCTTCGCCAGTTCCCTCGTAACTGCCCGGTGTGGCTGCAAGAGCATCTTGATGTCAGTGTCCGACGAGGACCGGGTGCGAAGCAGGCCGAGCAGGAGTTCGAGCGGTTCCGCCGTTGCGCGCCCCCACTGCAAGGCTACTCTTCTGTCTTTCGGCGACTGGCATGGCTTGATTGATCCCAGCAGTATTCCCAGCGTGTCCAGGATGGATGCCAGTTCACGGAAACTGAACCTTTCAATCAGGTGCTGCTCGCGCCATACGGAATAGGCAAGCACACGAAGCGCGTCGCCTGTCGGGTGTGCAACGAGTTTCGATAGCAGATCTCTTTGCCATGGTTCCGAAACATCGCCAAGCGCGAAGCCAACTGCCTGCTTGTGGCGAATATTGTCCTTGTCGACCTGCTCGTTGATCCAGTCGACGCATCGGTCCGCAGCATCCTTGTGCATACAGGACAATAGAAAACGGATAGCATTTCGTACCGACTCGGGAAGATTGCCTTCGCTAGATAACATGGTGAGGTAGTCGAAATTCATCCTCATCGCAGCGGCAAAGTCTTCCGGACAGTCGGGGTCGGTAATCGAGCGCCCGTCGCGCCAGACTTGAACTACGGGGAAGTAAAGACCTTTCCGAATGCCCCTTGCCACGTTTCTGGCTGCCTCGTCGTCCAGATCCCTTACGCCCTCGGTCTCCACATGTCCGGCTCCCGCCACGCGTGCGGCAACGTACTTGCCGTCGCGCTCCTGAAGCTCGAATGAAATGTACTGCCCCGTTGTGAAGGCAGTGTAGGTGAGCCCATCAACAAGGTTCTTCTCGTAAATAAATACCGGATCCGATGTCGCGTTACAGGTCGCGAAGGTGTACCGGCTGCCGCTTTTATTGGTATGCCACTCCTTGCTTATCACGCCCGTGGTTCTCTGCCTAGGCCGGCTGACGACATCTTGGTCGAGGCGCGCAATCCCTGTTGCTACCCATTCCAGCAGATCGGACGTCCCATTGCCGTTCGCTTTTGGCATGCGCCGCAAATCCGCCCAACTCATCGGCGCCGGGTATTCCGGTACGGGAGCGTCAGTGAAGCTGCCTTCCTTCGGCCGGTCCCACGTAGCGCGGATGGGCTGAAACGACTGGCACAGCGGTATGAAGACAAGCTTGTACGGATCGTCCGCACCGTATTCGAACGTAAGGTGCAGCCTGCATACGACGCTTTCTCTTAGCGGGAAGGCGGACGAGTCAAGTTTGGCGGAAAAGCCGAGATCGTCGGCGTTCTCGCCAAGAAACAGCGGGAACTCGTAGGATGGCCTGCCGGCTGGTAGCGTGAAATCTTCGTCGACCTCGATCGTGATGGGCTGGCCGCGGATGGGTTTGACGGTCGTGCCGCGTGAAACGAGATGAAAGCGCTGGGGGCGGCCATCCTTCATGACCTTGATCGACAGTTCAGGAACCTGGTCGCGCCACAGGGGAATATTGCCGGCGCGCTGCTGCAACTCATGAAGGCGGACGCCGCCGGAAACAGGACTGCCCGCCAAGTTGATGGCAAATCCGAATGGCCCGATGCGCGGATCAGCCCTCAAGGACGATGCGTCGGGGAACTCCGGTCTTACTGGCCGAACTGCGTCGCGCCACTGTTCCGTGTTATCGACTGTAGGAAGGTCGTAGGTACACGCCTTTGCCTTTTCCGTGGCTGCGCTCGAGAGAATGACTGGTGGATGCCGCTCCCAATAGAAACCATGGGTCTCGGGGGCCTGTTTTTTCAGTTCCCGGTCGAATCTGGCGAGCAGTTTCGTGACACACGTGACGCCCCCGATGGCATCGATGACCACGATCGGGAAGCCGTCCCTGATCTTGGCATAATCGACCTTCTCGAAAGCAGCGGCTACACTGCGGGGGAGCGGTTCCGCATCGGGAAAACGCGCGTTCAGGTTGCGGCGGATGACCTCGAGCGAAAAGTCGGTGAGGAAGTCGGGAACCAGCCAGATGAGTGTATCGTGCCTGAAAACGCTGCGCAGCCTGGCGGCGAATGCGCGCGCCGCACCGTCGAACTGCTCCGACGACGTGTCCTTGGCGAAGAACAGGTCCGATGAAGACACGGAGGTCGCTTCCGCATGAAGATAGGCGGCATCCGAATCGAAGAGCTCGATGTTCAACACCTTATCGTCCCGCTTCCAGCGTTGCCACAGAAGGGTGGGGCCCGGCTGCACCGTCCTGCTGCGAGGTGTGGCGTAAGGTGGGCGCAGGAGAGTGAGATCAATACAAACCGGATCCACAATCTCCTCGAGCCGGGACTGCCGTGATTTGGGCTGTTTCGTCTCCCTGAACAGGGGAGGGTGAGCAGACCAGGGCAAGATCTCGAACTTTTCGTAATCGAACAGCAGAGGAATCTCCGCAAAGAGAGACTTGCCCCCTGCCCACATCTGCGCGCATTGCTTCCAGAGACGCATAGTCTTGTGGCGCCGTTCAAGCTGCGCGAGATCGTGAGCAAGGTCCTCATCGAGCGACTGCAGCCAGCTCCATGCATCCCAGACGCGACGGTAATCGCGATGGGATAGCAAGGTGTTGTTGGGTGGGAGATTGTCCCATCGGGCGATACCCTGCGCCTCGCCGGAAGCAAGCCAGGACTGTATCTTGGGGAGGAGATCGTCCTCGTGGCCCAGGTAGTCCCTACGCAACTCGAGCAGTTCTGCAAGGCGGATGACGAATGCTTTCAGAAGGCGGTTCTCGGGCAGGTCGACCGATTGAAACCGGCGAACTGCCTGTAGATACGGATTGCCTGCAAGCTTTTCCCGAATGTTGCGTCCGGGGCGATTGCTGAGCTTCATGAAACTCGTGGCATCCAGCTCGCGCACCGCATGGACAGGTAGTAAAGCCTGCTCGCGACGGGGACTCTCATTGAGTGTGCGAAACAGCCGTTCCAATGACGCCCGACTGTGTTCGGTGATACGCCAGAGCCGGTCGCGCACCGGGCTATCCGGACCGGGCGGCACGTACTTGGCGATCTTCGCCAGTACGCACGACAGCGGCTGAGGCATCGCATCCCCGGTTTTCGGGTCGAACTCGGCAACGTTGCAAAACCAGTCCGCTTGCTCGAAGACCGTGCGGGCCAGCTCGCGCGGCGCCCTGGAGCCGTGATAGTCGGCGTAGAGCTTGGGCAGCGTGACGTTCGCTGGTCCCGGATCAGGCATCATTGGAGACAATTCGTCCGGTCCTCTCGTTTTCTTCCAGTTGCCTGCGCAGTTCGTGCTGCTGCTCGGGAGTCTTCGCGTTCCATGCTCGACGGCGCTTGTCCAGGTCGGGCTCGCCCTTCTTGAACGAGGCTGGCGGCTCTTCGTGATGACCGCCATGACCGTTCGCGGATGCTTTTGCAGTCTGGTTCGGTATGTCCGTGGCGGTATCGTTCAGGTAATTCGCCGATTGCCACATGAACTGGCCGTAGCCAAGTTCGCAGGCGAGGTCGAAATCCGTGGAGAGATTGAAGCTGTTGCCGCCGATACCCGCACGGATCTGCGCCCCGATCCGGTCAAGGCAATCGGTCTTGCTCTTGCCGCGCGTATCGATGCCCCGGAGTTTCGGCATGACCTTCTGGACCAACTGATCCTCGAACGCCGTGTGCATTGCCTTGGCACGTTGGACCGGATCCCTGGTCGCCCGGACATCCGGATAGTTCGCCATGTAGTATTCCATCGACTGCCACACGCGGTGGCCAAGCGCCCGGCCAGAAACCGTGAGTGCGGCGTTCATCTTTTCAATGAAGGCCTTGAATGGCTTGATTTCCTCTTCCGAGAACTTGCTGCCTCGGGCCACCCATTCAAACCAATCGTCCTTGTGCAAAGCGGGGCCGCGATTCCTGTCGTCGAGGGGCGTGAGCTCCAGGCGGCGTTTGAGTTCGGTGGGGCGTGGGAAGTTGATGATGATGGAGCGATCGATGACCTTGTCGGAAAGCGACTTGGTCGTTTCATCCTGGTTCATCGTTCCCGTCCACAGGACATTGCGGCCAAGCGCGAGCTTGTAGGGCGCCATCCCGGCGCCGATTTTCACCGGCAGGAACGGCACGTCGTTACCCTTCCTGCCGCGCCGCAGTTCGAGCTTGCTCAGGAATTCGGCGAAGTAAAGCTCAGGGTGCGCGAGGTTCATCTCGTCGAGAAGGACGAGGCAGACTGCGTCCGCCAGACCCGGATAGTCGTCGCCCCACGGCTTCTGACTTTGTGCGAGTAAGCGCAACACCGGTTGAGCGTCGAACTTGTTGTCGATGGAGTTGAAGAAGCCCAGCATGGATTCCTGCGAATCCCAGTTCGGCTGAACGGAAAGCGGCTCGAAGAAGATGCCTCCAAAGTGCGAGTAGAGACGGGGCAGCTCCGATTTGCCGGTGCCTGAGACGCCGGCAAGAACGGTCAGTGGCGACCATTCGGCTGTTTTCAGCGACGTGTGGAAGGCTTTTAGGATCCGCGTGTTGAAGTGCAATCCGTAGGCATCGCAGGCACTGCTGATTCCCGTAAGCCATGCCATTTCGTCGACAGCGGTTCTGGCTGGGGGAACAATCTTGTCCACGCTGAAGTGCGGAACCTCGATTTCCCGGTGACGCGCCTCGACTTCCGCGGGGCGTTCGTAAGCGGCGCGCAGGCGGTTGAGTTCCGCTTGTGCCTCGTTGGCCGCACCTTCGAAGATGGTAGCCCTTTGTGCCAGCGACTTGCTCTCCGCGTTCAGTTCGGAGTTCTTGCGGCGCAGGTCACTGACTTCCGCGATCGCGGCGTCGTTGGCGGCGATTTGACGAGCGAGCTCGTCTGCGCGTGCCTTCTGGTTCCTTGCTTCCAATTCGAGGACCTGGTTGCGCTCGCGTGTCTCTTCGGTCGGACGGGTCGCGAGCTCTTCGCGCAGGCGCTTGAGTTCATCGGTATGGCTGTTCAGATCGCGCAGAATCTCTGCCGGGTCTTTCCCCCCGAGTTGCCGCTTCAGCTGCTCAAACGCCCCCAGAAGACCGGTCTGCACAGCCAGGCTTTCGCGCAGGCGGGTGTTTTCCTCGGTAAGTGACTGTCGTTGCGACGCCAGCGATCGGCGCGCCTCTTCCAGGCGGTTGTCGAGTTCTTCATCGAGCTTCTCGCTACGCCTCTGCCATTGCTGCTCCAGCCTTTGTTCCTTGCGCTCCAGCAGCCGCTCGGCTTGCTGAAGCTCCGCCGATCGCTCCTGGATGTCGCCCTGCAGAGCGGACAGGGCGCCCTTTTGCTTGCCCAGTTCCGCGTATTCCGCCTCAAGCAACTTGCGCGCGTCATCCTGTGCTTTTGTCCATCCGTCGCGTTCTCTGGCGATGCCGGCACGGATGCGATCGCGCTCGGCGCCTTCAGCCTCGGAAATGTCTTCCAGGCGCCTGGCGCGCAGAGCGACGATTTCCTCCTCGAGGGCGCATAGCTTTTGCTCCCGGTTCTCCGCAATGGCTTTATCGGCGCCGGCGCGCTTGTCGCGCAACTCGGTCAGCAGGGCTGCTCGCTCCTCGGCAAAGCCGGCGTCGCGCGCCTGTTCGGCATCGGCCACGGCCTGTTCGCGGCGGGCCAGGGCGGCCTTCTTTTCTTCGAGCTCCTGGTGGTGGGTGACAATTGCCTGCTCGCGTACGGTCACGGCAAGTTCACGCTTGGCTAGTTCGTCTTCCCGGCCTTTCAGGACGGTCTCGCGTTGCGCCAGGTCAGCGGCAATAAGCTTCAATTCCTCGTGCGACGTACCAGATTGTTCCATTCCCTATACCTCTATGAGTGTTTTGATCGTTTTGTAGGATGCTTTGCGAAGCTCTGCGGTGTCCGCTTTCGGCAGTGGCAGCGGCTCGTTGCCATGACCGCGCCTGGCAATAACGTTTGCCACATCGCTCACGAACGACGGCTGCGCATCGGCGAGCGAACGCAGGCTGTCGTCGTCGGACATGAGCAGGAATGCGAGAACACAAGCGCCGAGCGACTGTCCGTTGCCCTGCAGGGTCTGACGGACGGCCAAAGCCTTGACGGTGCGCAGGCTGTCAGGGAGGTCACGGCAGAGCTTGGCGGAAGCGGCCTTGCTGCTGGCCGATTCGATGAGCCGGTCATCGTCCTCATCGGGGGGCAGCCTGCCGACCAGCGACATTTCGAACGCCGACTGGAGCGCTGCATAGAGTTCGCGAACGAAGCCGATTCCGTCATCACCCTCCTTGCAGGACAGGAAGAAGCGTTCCGCGTGCACCAGACGCTCTTTCAGGTTCGCACCCAGGCGATTGAACGTCTTGAACCCGAATTCGCTCTGGATGCTGGCGCGGGCATCCAGAAGGGCGTCGGCGCGGACATTCCTGTCCTGTTCGACGATCGGCATGCCGGAGAACACCATGTCAGGCAGGAGCGCATGGACCACGTCGCGCATGAACGGTGTATCGGACAACTCCTTGTCCGGTGCATCGGCACTGCCTTTTCCGTGGCTCTTTTCATCGCGCTTTTTCTTGATGTCAAAAAGACGAATGATGCATTCTGGATGCGAAGACGCGACACGGTGCAGCGGATGCGAGTCATCATGTTGTGCCTGGAGCATGGCGATCGAAAGGAGCGTCGCCAACTCCGCCTTGCCGCTTTCGAAATCCCTGAGCTTGCCTTCTTTCACCGGCTTGAACCCGAAGGGGAGCGGCATCAGGCCTAGTTGTGACGCGGCGTCGGCGAGCAGCGCAGGGTGATCTGCCTGGGCGGCGAACTTGAGCGTGGCGACGGCCTTCTCGAATGGACGACGGCCGCAGGCATAAAACAATGCCCACTCGATCGACGCGTAGATTTGGGCAATGGAGTGAAACGATGCGCTCCGTGGCAGGCGCAGACTGGCGAGGAGCTTCGGATAGCGTTGCTGGTTGGCGTTGCTCTCGAACGTCTCCCTGGTTCTTGCGTCGGGTTCCCCAAGGCGAGGCTTGCTCAGCGAATGTTTCCACTGTCCCAGCCATTGGGCAAGTTTTTCATCCTGTTCAAGCAGCCGCTCCAACGCCCCTTCGAGCACCAGGGAAAATCCGTTACCAAACGGATCGGCGATGCGGAACTCGCCGTCGCTTTTCTGGATGGCGATCGGGCAGTCGAGATAATGCAGTTCAGGTTGATCAACGATCCTGACTTGCTGGACGGGCGGGATTCGTTCGTCCTTGCCGAACGCCGCAGACCGCCTCTGCGCTGCTCGCAGGACCTTGATGACGTCGCGCTGGGAGAGGCGGGCACGCTTGTGCTCGTCCTCCGAACGAATGGACCAGAACAGATCGTCTTCACGCTCCTTTTTCTGTAGCGGATTGCTGTCGTCCAGCCAGTGCACAAATGGCAGGTGCTTCCCAGTGACGAGTTCACGAAACACGAGCGCGGTGACGAACACCGGCGCTTTCGCATGTTCGCTGTCCCCGTGATCGCGCTCTTGCTCGATGACGACATTGGATCCGTCGATCAGCGCTTTGTCCTGCAAACGCAGGAGAATGCTCCTTACCAGATCCAGCGGCAGGCGGGTTTCATCTGCCAGCTCATGATCCTTGATCGCGCCGAGTGCATCGAGGAGTTTCAGGATGACACGCTCGAACGGATTCAAGTCGTCGCCGCCGCCAGATAACCTCGGCAAGGTTACGCGATAGGCGCTGACTGGCCATGCAAGATTGCGCGGCCTGCCAATGATGTCGCCGAAGGGATTCGGCTTGCCGTAGTCCAGCAGCTTCACCATTGCAGCACCACGCCCTGTTCACGGCAGAGCTTGTGGAAGTCGACGAGGCCCGGAATAAACTCCGCGGCAAGCCGGCCTTGCACCAGGTCGGCGTCGCCTACGACGACCAGTAACTTTTTTTGACGGCTCATGGAGACATTCAGGCGGTTGTACAGGCAGAGGTGGCCGAACAGCGTTCGCGCCTGTTTCTCGCGATTGTCATGGTCCGGTTTCGAGTTGTGCGGCAGCGTCCTGACCATCGACAGGAACACGACGTCGAACTCCATGCCCTGGAACGAGTCCACCGTGCCGACGCGAAGGCGCTTGTCATCGTGCCGGAGCGTGCCGAGCTGCTTCTTGATGAGCTCGGCCTGCGCCTTGTAGAACGAGATCACGCCGAACGAGAGCGACTTGCCCGCCGGCGAATTCATCCATGCCTGCAACTGGCGGACGATGACGGTGGCCTCGGCCGGGCGGGTCCAGCTGGTGCCGCTGCGTTGATGCTTGCCTTTCCTTGCAGGCACATTCAGCCAGACCGCCGGTCTGCCGTTCGTATCCGGCAGGTCGTGAATGAAATCGCTGTCGGGCCGCCCGGAACCGAAGCGCTCCACCGGGTCGAAACGTTCGTAGAAATTGCGGCTGATGAAGTCGCCCAACAGCGGGTGCATGCGGTATTGCTTGTCCAGCGTGACACGGCGGAGGAAGCCGTCCTTGTCTTCGAGGGCTTTCAAACGCTCGGAGAAAAGATACTGGAACATGGATTTCTTGAGCCACGCAGACTCCTCCTGGCCGGTCTCGCCCGCCTCCATTTGGCGGGCCACCTCGTCGTCTATGATGTGGGGTAATTGCCGGTGGTCGCCGACCAGGATGATGCGCTTGCCTTGCGCCATCGGGACCATCAGGTCGCGGGGCGACACGCGGGCAGCCTCATCGACAATGACGTATTCATACTCGATTGATTTCTGGCTCTGGTTGTCGTCGCGTGCATTGATGCCTTTCTGGATCTGCATCCGCTTGTTCACGCTTTGCTGGCAGGTGGCAGCGAACGCAAAACTGTACTCGGACACTGCATCGATCATCCCGTAGGGGTTGCTTTCGAGTTCGGCCAGGAACTCGGCCAGGGCGGCCGATTTCGTGTCCCTTACCGAATGCCCCGCGGCATGGATCCGCCTGGTAGCAATCTCTGCCAGCGCAAGGACTTCATCGTTTTGCTTCTCTACACGGAAAAGAGGCGGAGCGGTAAAGCGGGCAAGGAGCGTGTTCTTGAGTGTTGCCAGCTCATACAGGAAAGACGGATGGCCGTCTTCGCTGCGCCACAGGCTGGCTTTGTCCAGCAAATTGCGATCGCGGCTTTCAAGTACGCCGCTCAGCTCCTCGAGCGCGTCGGTTGCCCTCTCCGGCCCGTCGTCCGCAAAACTTTCCGGATGTATTCGCAGGCGACGCACGGTGTTGAGCCATTCGCTGGCATTCTCGTTGAGCTTTTCTTCGTGCGACAGTTTTTTTGCAAGGTTGGCGGCTTGTCGCGCAGCTTCTTCGCCAAGGACGGCGATGCCGAGTGCTGCAATCTTGCCGGCCAGACGCGCCGCCAGCGCGCGCGTCGGTGCCTGGATGTATTGCAGGCACAGGTTCTTGATATCCGCTTCCTGCTCGATATCAGCGATCCGGGGATTGCGCTGGCGAAGTTCGGCAGCGAGCTTTTCGCACCATTCGTCTATCCTCGCCTCGAAGAGGCTCGAGTCATCTTCCTCCGCGTTGGAACGCTTTCCGAATTTCGGTACCGGAATGCCGTTGAGCGTAAGCCGTTCGATCATGTTTTCAACCGCATCGTGTTGAAAGCCGGTCAGCAGTACCTGGCCCCTGACGTTCGCGCCGCGCTTGTCCGCCAACTCGTTCAGCCGTTCGAGAATCGCCGCGATGACAGTGGTCTTGCCGGTGCCCGGTGGGCCTTGGACAAGCGCGATGTCAGGGGTGTTCAGAGCCGTCTCGATGGCTTTCTCCTGCATGGCGGTCGGCGGGTTGCGAAAGACCTTGTTGCGAACGAAGGCGGTCAGGGGAGCAAGCTTGTGCGAAGGACGGATCGTCGTGATTTCTCCCCGTTCCTCGATCAACAGCCCGAGCTGAGGATTGGCCGCACGTCCTTCGACGATCGCACTGCGAGCGGCCATCCGCCGCTTGATCTGGGCAATCTCGCCGGCAAGTGAAAGGATCAGGGTGCCACTTTCCTTCGGTAGGGTTTCCGTCTTGAGCGTGAGCGTCATCGAATCCCTGTCGAAATCGGCGACGCCAAAATAGGTCTTTGTCTCGCGCTGCGGATTCTTTCGGGTCGCGGCCTCGTTCTCCTCCGCTTGTCTCACTCCGTTCGCAAAGTCGACGAAGCGCAGCGATTTGTTGATAAGGTAGTCCGGCAGGTCGTCGACAATCTCGATTTCCGGCACGCGCCCGTCCGCCAATGCATCCAAGGCTGAATCGGCGGCGCCGGAAATGCAAACGGAAACCGTGCCGTTGCGCTGCTGCACCATGTCGGAAAACTTCAGTGCCCCGACTTCACGTGCCTGTCCGAGCAGCAGTTCGCCTTCCAGATCGCCGAACTCGTCCCACTTCTTCAGGTAACTCCCGTTGTCCTGGGTGAGCGCGGTCATTTGCGCCTTGGCCAGGATCTGGATCTGCCTGGCCTGGGTCCAGTCAACGAAGCGCAGGGTCCCCCTGGCCAGGCGGAGGGCGTGGTCGGGTCCTTTCCTGGCTTTGGTCAGGCGGGTCGTGACGAAAATGGACTTGTTGTTCGGCTGCGCCGTTTCGGTGGCGACAAAGCGGATGCCTTCGCCGGTGACGCAGAAGGAGTTCTTGCGGGTCGGCGCCGCCTTTTGCGCCCGGGCCGCATCGCCAGGCACCGGATTCGGCTCCTTCCCCGTTTCCAGTTTCCCGGACTCGTTCGCATCGTCACCGTCGTCCGATTTCGTTTCGGCGCGTTCCGGCTGCAAGGCTTCGTCGATTGCCGGGCCGGCACTGAGGAAGAAGTAGGCGTTGTCGCCGTGGCGCAGGCAGCAGCGCTTGTCGAGCATACCGTGAAGGCGCGCTCCCTTGAATTCGCTTTTTCGATGCCACAGCCTGGCAACCGCGTCCTCGACATACTCGTCCACGCCGATGTCGACGTCGCCCATCTCCACGCACTCGCCGGTGAAGAGGGCAATTTGCAGGTCTGTGCTGCCGTCGGCCGCGGGATTGACAAGTTGCGCGAGCAGGGTTCGACCGCTGGCGAGTTCGGCATTGAGGCGCCTGATATCGTTGGCGGCGACAGGCCGCACAGACACCAGGGCATCCTTGAGGCGGATGTCGAATTCGTCCGGCCGGGATGGATCGGCTTCCACCGAAAGCACGGCTTGCTCGCGCAGGGTAGCCGCATCGTCGCCAGTCGGCTTGACGCGGACGGTGAGAATATCGGCCGGGATGTCCTGGAATTTCATTGTTCCGCTCCCACGAATTCGAAAGTCAGATGCTCAGGGAAGGGTCTCGTGCCCCGCACCGGTGCGATGGTCCTGGTCGAGAAGTTCAGTACTGCCTCGTATTCGGTGTTGTCGTTGTGCTCGAACGAAAACGGGTGGAACAGACGGTGCGGAAGCGCTGCCTCGGTGACGCTGGCGGGAATCGAGATTTCCCAGCGCGGGGTGCGGGCGCGGAGGAAGGCAGGGCGCGGCGCACCGCAGTAAGGACAGGCTTTGTGCTGGTGCGCGAAATAGCTCATTTTGCATGCGGTGCAGTCCAGCGACTGGTCGAACGCCCGAGCCAGTTCCAGTGCCCAGAACGCCATCGTCGGACGCCGGTGTGGGTACTTTCGTCCGGCGTTGAAGGTCTCCTGGAACAGGCGGCGCAACCCCGCCGTGGCGACCAGCTCGCGAGGGAGGGCGCCGGCGCTCTTGTTCGAATCATCGTACTCGTCATCCACGAATGGCAGGTAACCGGCATAGGCCTGTTCATCGAGGTCTGCAGGCACACCGTTCTCTGCCGGCTCGTCATCCCATCCGCCTTCGTCCTCCCCGGGTTCCAGCACTTTCTTGCCGATGAAGGGATGGCACAGCGCCAGCATCCTGAACGCCATGACTGCGAAAGCCCAGCAATCCGTCCGCGGCCGCGAGGCGTCCAGGCCACGCACGACTTCGGGGGCGCCGTAACCCGGCGTGTAGACAGCATTGCCGGCGCTCGACAGTTCGAATCGCATGTTGTCCGCGTCGATCAGCCAGACATCGCGCGAAGTTCCTTCACCGATGAACGCATTGTTGGCCGAGATGTCGCCATAGACCAGCCCTGCGCTGTGGAGCCGGGTCAGGATGGAGGCGCACTTCGCGAGCGCGAACAGGCGGCGGCGCGTGGAGCCCGTGCTGGCGTAATGCAGAAGTAGCAAGGCCATACTCCTGTCCGGAATATCCGCCAGCCAGAACGGAAGTGCCTCGCTCCGGTCTTCCAGCGCCTTTTTCGTTCTGCCGTCCAGATCGAAAGCACCAAACGATTTCATCCCGTTCAGAAGGCGCATGACGTAGCCAGGCTCGTCGCGCAGAAGGGCGAGAGGCAGGGAGACCGGAACACGGGCAGGCATCGGCAGCAGGCGGATGTGCCGGAAACGGTCGCGCAGATTGGCGCGCTTGTCGGGCTGGCCGGACAGGTCGAGCGGTTGCTTGATTGCCAGATCCGCATCTCTGGTGCGAAAGACGACGCCCTGGCCACCTCTTGCGAGCTCGTCGGCGATCTGGTGGACATTGCCATATTCGTCGGTAAGTGGCGCCTGGGTTTGCTGCTCGTCGAACTTACTCATTCGTGGCCTCCTCGCGGCAAAGACAGGCGATGGTCTTGTCGTCGTTGTGCCTCGGCGTTGGCCAGCTCTCGAGCATCTGGCGCAGATGGCGACTGGCGCTTGCTGCGGCGAGGGGACGATGTGCCGCGACAAGACCGGTGACGAAGCCATCGGCATTGTCCAGGTCGTCCGACACACCATCGGTGCATAGCAGGACGGCGGTGCATTGATCGGCGGGTAGAGACATATAACGCCAGTTCTGTGGAGAAACGTGCGGGGAGAGCGCCTCCGTGATGTTCGAGAAGCCTTGCGACTTATCCTCCAGCAGCGACAGAACGGATCCATCCGAGCGGATCGCGGCAGCAAGGCCATCGCCGAGCATGCCTATGTGAAGAAGGTCCCGTAGCCTGAACGCGAACAGGCAAGTGGCTGCGCAATCACGGGGCGCGAGCGGGGCGACATTGGACAGCCAAAGGCTTCGGATGTGCTCGAACAGCAGAGCGGGGGCCATGTCGGGATCGTCACGCCATGCGCAAGCGGCGTGCTTCGCCGCGAAGCAGGCCGCGTCGCTCCCCACATTGGAAAAGGGCTTCGAACCGACGCCATCGGAAACGACTATACCATCTCCCCAGACCCGGTGAAACGATGTCCACGCATCCTGGTTCGGCTCGCCCGTGGCGACATGTCCGGGGCCGCGCACGCTGGCGCCATAACTCTTCCACAGGGTCATGCCGTCTCGCCTTCCAGCCAGCCGTCGAGCGCAGCGAACAAGTCTTCGGCCGCAAACACTCCCACGCCCTTGAGCTGCGGACTGGCGTCCGGACCGGTTTTGACGATCCGCAGCGTGTCGGTGGGCAGACGATCCTTCCACTGCTTGAATACCTTCGCCTCATTGTTCGACCAAAAGCCGTCGGACAAAAGCAGGATCTTGCCGTCCGGCTCTTCTCCAAAAAATTGAACTAGAGCCTTCCAATTCGACGTCCCCTTGCAGGCGAGCAAGTCCACCGGGTATTCCTGTCGTGCGTCCCAGTCGGGCAGCAGGGTTGCTTGGGACGCCCAGGCGCACAACTTGATCTGCGCGTTCCCGTAGCCGAGCCGCAGCCACTGTGCGATCGTCATCACCGCCGTGCGCATGGCGAACGGCTTGCCGTCCTCGCCCATGCTGCCGGAGATGTCGCATACCAGATAGAGCGTCATGCCTGGACCCGAATCGATTTGACCCGTTCCGCTATGCCACGCATCAGCGTCTCGAGCTGTTCCGGGAACCATTTCCCGCTGCAAAGCGACAATCGCGCATCCGTGACCTTCTTCCTAACCGCCTCGGTGCTGGGCGGGAAACAGGAAGCGAGGATGCCCCGACCTTCGACCCCGCCATAAAAGCGGACCAGGTTTTGCAGTTTCATCACCTGTTCCTGCGTCACGTCACCCGCCTTGCACTCCACGATGTAGAGGGCATAGCCATCGGTGAAGACGACATCCAGCTCGTTGTACAGAAACCCATCCGGACGAAGCGCTCCTCCTGCTCTGTCTTGGTTCAGTTGCAGCTTGATGTTGATTCGCAAATCCTTAATGAC
This sequence comes from Massilia sp., assembly GCA_032115075.1. Classification (GTDB taxonomy): domain Bacteria; phylum Pseudomonadota; class Gammaproteobacteria; order Burkholderiales; family Burkholderiaceae_D; genus Telluria. The sequence continues at coordinate 17,060 of DAMCRY010000003.1, read as the reverse complement.
GCCACGGTCTTCGTAAGGCTTGAACTGCGCGTACACGTGTTCCTCGAACCAGCCGCCGGAGAGGTACTTCGCGAAGTCCGGCCAGTTCTGGAAGCGCAGGTCGAGCCCGCCGCCTTTCACCGTGGCGGAGGCGTCCTTGCGAAGCTCGAAATGAAAATGCTCGTTTTCGAAGACGAATGGCTTGAACGCGTCGTTGTACTCGCGCAGCTTTCGATAGCAACGAGCAATCTTTGTATGATTCCGCCACAACATCGCGGTCAGACGAAGGCGGTCCGCTGACATTTTGGCGGGCAAGCCTTTTTCCGACACCTTCAGTCCGTCGCCGTTCAGCAGCAGGAAGTCTTCGACGGAATCGATTGGCCTGATCGCTTCCTGGAGATGGCTGTCGACGAAGGTAACGCGCTGATTGCGGCTGTCGAAGTAGAACGGGACGGCGCCGAGCGCGCGGGCCGCCGAGAGCGCACCGGTGAACATCATCTTCGTGCCGCCGGTGAGGTTGATGCCGATGCGCGTGTGCGGCGGCAGGGGCTTGGCATGGTGGATGATTTTCTCGTGGACGGACCTGGCATCCCATGGAGAGACAGGAAGCTCTTCGAATGAACGGCCGTCGAGGAACGCTTCTACGCAAGACGCGGGGTATTCCTTCGAGTTCACGAAGACGTGTTTTTTGGACTCGAACTGGCGAATCCCGAGCAAGGACGGCATGCGCTGCTCGCCGAACAGGTGGAACGTCACGTCGAAGCCATCGGCGCCGCCGCGTGTCCCGGTTTGGCTTGCGTCGTGCCGCTCCAGCCATTCGGCGGGCAAGGTAATGGCTTCGGGTGGCTTGCCGACGACCGGCGACACGATCATCCGCTTCTTCAGATCCGGATGCCGCAAGGCCGCCAGGGCCCACACGAAAGCCATCACCGGTGTGCCCGGGCTCAGGTAGAGCGTGACGAGCTTCTCGCCGCTCGCGTTGGCGGCGAAGTCCAGTGCTCGCATGGCGCAGGCGTAGATGCCTTCCGTGTCGTTCAGTTCGCGTAATTTTTCGCTCTTGAACCAGATTTTCGTAGCGGCACCCGCGGCATCGGCCCTGCCTTGCAACCAGCGCGCGAAGTGCGCGTGCGCGGCGGGCGTGTTGGCGAATCTGGTGACGAAGTCGCCGGTCACCTTCCAGTCTTTATGCTGGCCCGCTTGATGGATAGCCGCCAACTCCGCGTCGAAGGAGGCTTGAGCGGCCGCCTCGTCGGCCGGGTCGTCGAGCCGCGTGTAGCACAGCACGACGACATCGGAATACGTCTCGGCCGCCAACGCCGCGGCGATGGGGCCGTCCGTGTTCTCGAATCCCAATGACGCGCGGAAGTCGGTGATGCCGTACCAGGTGAGCAGAAACTTCTTCATTGCGCGCTCTTTCGGATATAGGGTCTGAACCATGCGATTTCGTTGGTCATCCTGTTGATAAATACGGCGCGGTTGGGCTTTTCGATACCCTTGAACTTGCCGATGCCGCCGCTCACGAGCGATCCGGCATCGTCCTCGTTCATGCAGTAGGCCGCCCGCAACTCGAAAAACGAAAGGAGGTCCTTGCAAGCACTGGCGCAGCGCTGCCAGCGATCCACGAATACGAACACGAACGTTCCTTTGCGTGGTCCTTCCTCCGCGAGGCGCTTGAGCAAGTCTGCCGGCGAGGGCGGTTCGCCGGGCTTGGGGACCTTGAACGATGGCGCCGGATGCAAGGCCTTCTCGGCATCGAGACCGTCGATGATCAATGCCACGCGGCGCGTACCGAGGCCGTCCGATATCGCTTGCAGCGGGAGCGCCTCGATGTCGTCGAACCCCTGGAAACGCGCGCCAAGCGCCTCGGCGGCAGCGGGCACGCCGCCCCCGGGTGCGACGCCGCGCCCGTTGAAGTACACGATCTCGTCGAAGTCGCCGGCGGACGTCATGCTGGACAGGGTAGAGGCCAGCAAGCCGTCATGAATCTGGTCGTCGTAACCGCTGAACAGGACGTTGAACGCGGCGCGGCGGGTAAGCGGAATGGCCAGCGCGTCGGCGTCGAATGTCAGTCGCTCGCCCAGCAGGATCTGGTTCGGTCCGCACAACGTCGAAAAGTCGTCGGGTGACGGCAGTTCTGGCAGATGCGCGCCGCTGAAGATGCGTGTCTTGGCAAGCGCGCTGAACGCGCCCGCGCGGGCCGAGAACTTGGCCAGGTGGTCGCGGCAGACTGCGGCCTCGGCCAGCGGAATCAGGAACTTCACGTTGCCCGATTTGGCACCGTTGGCATTGTTGATGATGCCTTCGGGCGGGCTGCGCAGCTCGGCCGCCGCCCAATTGTTGCCGCCCAAGATCATCGCGGAATCCTCCTGGCCGCAGGCCAGCGCGATGCGAGTCCCCAGCTGGGTGATCAGACTACCGATCGATTGCGCATTGATGCCCTTCAGGGTCTGCGTGGCCAGCAGGATGTGGATGCCGAACGAGCGGCCCTGCTTCAGAAGTTGCGAGAGCAGTCGCTCCGCCGCCTCGGCCACCTGGCGTTTTTCCGAGAACAGGACCTGGAACTCGTCGATCACCAGCAGGATGCGCGGCAGCCGCTCCTCGCTGGCATTGCGGTATTCGCAAAAATCGCGCACGCCCGCTTTCTTAAACATGCGCGCGCGCTGTTCCAACGCATCCACGAGATGCTGCAGCACCGTGACGCCGTATTCGGGATCGCTCTCCGTCGCGACCAGCCTAGCGTGGGGTAGCGGCGGTACCGCATAGATATTGAATTCGGTCGATTCCTTGTAGTCGAGCAGGTACAGGTCGAGCTCCGCGGGGCTGTATTTTTCGCATAGCGTGTGAATCAACACGTGCAGCAGATTGGATTTCCCGGACCCGGTTTTTCCGGCAAGCAGAGCATGGTGTTCCGACGTGGTCGCGCCAAGAACCAGCGACACCGACTCGCCGGCTGACGTCCACCCGACCGGCACCTCGAAACCGCCGCTGGTGGTGGCACCCCTCTTAAAATTCGTCCAGAGATCGGACAGCGATCTGCTGAAACGCGCCTTGTCGGCGCAAGCCTGGGACAGCGTGGTGAAAAACGCTTCCAGGGTATCCTGCCGAGGCCATTGCTCGGGTTCGTAGGTGAACGACAATCCGTCGTCAGCGATCTCAGGCCGGACCGGCAGCGCGTCGAATTTCATGGCCGACGCTTCCAGCGTAGCGCGCAATTTGGCGTAACGTCGGTCCGCCATGCGTTCGCCATCGACCGCGACGATCGGCAGGACACCGCAACGTGGACCGTTCTCGCACAGCCGCTCCAGGAACCACAGACTCTTGTCCGAGAGCTGCTCCGGGACATCGAATAGCATCACCACTTTGTAGGGCAGGGCGCTGGCGGAGTTGTTGGCGTTATACGCCGACCAGGTGGCGGCGTTGTCGTCGAACCGGTGTTGAATCAGATCCTCGACCTCGTCCGTCAGTTTGCCGAGGGCAGCTTCGATCTCGTCCGCGCGCGTGAGCACACGCTGTTGCGGCACCATTTGCGCGACCTTGAGAAGCGACAGAAAGGGACTGAGCGATTGCCCCAGTCGAAGCGGGTCGATGAACGTCAGTTGCAGTTGCCCCGGTGGCAAAGTCGACAGCAAGCGAAGTAGTAGATGATGCGCGAAGCTGTTTTGGGCCACGTCGTCTGCCGATAGAACGATGGGGCGCGCGAGGGGGAAGGGAACGATGTGTGGAAGCAGGCGAGAGAACTGTTCGAATGACACGCGCTGCGAGCCAAGCGCAAGCACTGCCGGAACACCGGAAGCGGTCGGCGGATGATCGCGCCGGAAATCTACCAAAGGGGCTTGGGTTCGAAAAAGGGCGGCGCTCGAACGCGCGGCCGCGGCAGCGGCCTTGTCCCATTCCTGGGCGAAGACCGACTGCCAGTTCAAGATCCTTTTCGCGCGGTGGATGTCTGCCTGCTTTCTCTCGTCCGCAAGCTGGTTCAGCGTCGACCCATGCGCGCCACAAAGGGATCGATTGATCCGATCGTGGACGGCGTCGTATTCCCGCGTGATGCGCAGGATGCCTTCGCGATAATCCGCGATCGCCTTGTTTATCCTGGCGAACGTCTCTTTGTCATATTCGGCAACGCCGCTCATCTGTCCCGTCCCTCATTCTTTCCCTGGATGCCGCGCGCATCCGCTAGAGTCGCGTCGATGCCGAGCGCCAGCCCCTGAAACTCTGCATTGAAGATGCGCAGCGACTCGATCTCCTTCAGAATCGGCTCGAGCACGTCGGCGGCCATCGAGGCGCCGAACGCATCGCGCACGCCGTCGCGAAAGGTCGCGGCGCACAGTGTCGCCATACCGAGGACGTCGTCAAACATCGATCTCGTCCTCGTCCATCTCGCCGTCGATTGGCAGTTCGAGAACCTGCTCATCGGCGCGGATCGTGGGGAACAGCGAGACGCACACCTCGGCCGGTAACAGATAATTGGATTCGAACGCGGGATTCTCGCGCCTGATCTCGTTCGTAAACGTCTGCCACTCCTGCTCGGACAAGTCGATCGATCGGCAATCGACCGTCAATCGCAGCAGACGCGCAGTGGACGCGTCGACCCCGTCCATGTCGCCGGCGTTGACCGCGCGGCGCAGTACGTCGACCTCGGACTGCACCAGCACGGACATCTCCGGACCGACGATCGTCATTCGTATTTTCATGGCTGATCCTCCCCGTCCTCTCGAATGAATTGAAGGCAGGATTGGTCTACCTCGTTTTTCGTTGGCAGCATTCCCACCATGGGCGAGCCGGCCGCCCGCAAGGCGTCACGTAGGGCTTTCTGTTTTTCCGGTGAGAGATCATGGATGTCTCGCGAACAAAGCGTGCACTGGGCATCGGCCTGCTTATGGCCTTCAGCCTGGAAAACCATGTGCTCCATCTGCGCGTACAGGTAGTCGGCCTTGCCGCATTTCACCTCGAACGCCATGGAGCCTCCGACCTGCGCCGCCATGCCGTCGCCACGTCCCAATATGACCGGCACGCGCAAGTCGCTCACCAGCAGATCCGTTTTCGTGTAGCGCCCGTTGTCGCCCACGAAGGTGCGGCCTTGGGTTTCGATCCGGCCGCCCAGTGGGGCCAGCGCATGGCGGGCGATCTGTTCGCCGAACTCGCCGCTCAGATGGATGCGCGCCTTGCGCGCGACGATGTTGCGCTCCGTGTCCCCCTGCGCCGCAGCCCATTGCTTGCGATATTTGTCGACCTGTCTGCGGTATCCTGGATTCCGTTCGTACAGGTATTGCTGAAGCATTCGTCGATGCGACGACGACAAATTCATCCGGTCGCGCAGGGTGTCCGGCGTAATCGGGCCGCCGTGTAGCGCGGGATTCCATTTTAGCCAGGCATGGAATTGCGCGGCCGGTGGGTTGGCCGCGAGATAGGCGTTCAATGCCTCTTGCGCAGCATGCACGCGCGCTGCGCCGATCTCGACCGCCTGATCGACCGCCGCGAGCCGCGCGTTGCATTCCTGTTGAGCCTGCTCCAATGCGCGCTCCGCCATCGTCTGCGCCTGGTTCACGAGATCCATGCGCTGTTCCATCGCCTGGCGATGTTCGGTGGCCTGCTCGAATTCTGCCTTTGCTTGCGCCAGAACGGACTGGGCGTGCTCGACAGCGGCTTGCGCTTCCCCGACAGAATCATATTCACCAGAGCAATCCGCATGAGAACCATCCTCGGCTCTCGGTTGGGCGAGACAAGCCGACAAGGACGATTCGGCACGACCGAGCGTCTGATCGCATCCGGATAGCGCCTGCTGGGCGTCCTCGACCGCCTGCTGCGCAGCTTGCTCCTGCTGGCCAGCATGTTCTAGCATGCTCTCGCTGCGCTCGGCTTCTTCGCGCGCCTCCTGATATTTTTGTTCAGCGACCGCAATCTGCTCCTGGCATGAGCCCGCCAGTGCCTGGCGCATGGATTGCAACCCACGCAACAGGTCTTCCAGGTTCTCTACCTGTCCAATTGAAACTTGTGCCATTTCGGCTCCGGCACCCTAGCTGTGCAAGTAATCCCGCAACCGCGAGGCCAGCGCGGCCAGGTACGGGACCTGTTCGGACGCGTTCGTATTGAATTGCTGCAACTGCTGCAAGAGGAAGGTATAGTCCTCCTCGAAGCGGGCGCGTTTTTCGTCCTGCCAGGTGTCGCCGAGCGCGGCGAAAGCACCGTTGAGGCTCCCTACTGCATCGTTGAGCGAATCGACGAATTGCTGCAACGAGTATGCGAATCGCTCCAGTTCCTCCGGGTCTCCGACCGCCTGTGCCATTACCAGTACCCTCCACCCTGATCCGCAGAGGTCTGCGGCGCGGACTTGGGATGCTGCTGACGCGCCTCGATCGTGACCGGTTGTGCATCGATGGTTGCAGGGGCCGGCGCGACGTTCGGGGTCTGCGATTTCGTGCGAATGGTGACCGACATGGTGATGTACTTGAAGGCCGCACGAAGTTGTTTGGCGTTTTCCGCATACAGAAGCGGATGCGGGGAGTCTCCCAGGAATTTGCGCAGCACCGACTCGTCGGCACCGGCGCCGATAGCCATCGCCATGCGGTCGCATTTCGCGGAACGCCCATCGCTGATGAACTGACTCAGCGGCTTTTCCCATGCATCGTTCGGCCCCCCGTCGGAAACCAGCACCACCACCGGCCGATAAGCGCGCGATGGTATCGTATCCTTGTCCTCGATCATCGCCTTCCCCATCTGGAGCGCAGTCCCCATGGGCGTCATGCCATCGGCAGATAGATCCTGCCACTGGATGGCACTGGCGCTGGTCAGCGCCTGGTGCAAACGCACCTCTGCGCCGAAAGTGATGATCGCCATATGGATTTCGATTTCACTGTTTTCGGTGTCGCTGAAATCTTCTAGCATGTCGCGGACAGCAGCATTCAAGTTGCGGATTTTTTCCCCGCTCATGCTGCTGCTGACATCCAACAAGACAATAACCGGCAGCGGTTTGGCCTTCGGGGCCGTGAATTTTGACGGGTCGAATGGAATGTTGCTCATATAAAAATCCTTGAGAATGAGAGAAATGCATGCCTGTTGCCTAATCGCGCAGTTCAAGCGCATGGTTGTATGTTGGGGCAGGTAATTCCCCTTGCCGGTCTTGCCTGGATGCTCGCGGGTGCCATACACGCTCATCAGGGCGCCTGCCACTGGTGCTAAAGGCCCCGACAACTAACGCTCACAGAATGCGTCGCGCGCGCGATCCAAGTCTTCGTTGACCCAGTCAACTTCGTCAGTCAGCACGACAAACGCCTGGATTTCTGTTCGTTTTCCGACGTATTTATTCGATGTGAAATAGCCGTAGAACTTCCCCTCTCGATCAACAATCGCCGGAGGTTTATTTGCATATTTGTTCCAAGGACTGTAATCGCTGAACTTTGAGCCAGGATCACTGTATTTATTCCAAATACTGTTCAGACTATACTTTGAACCTTGGTCGCCGTACTTGTTGCAGACTGAGGCGGAATCATATTTGCTGCAATTCAGGCATCCTAGAAAAGTGCGACCAGTGTCCTGCGCGATCAGTAGAAGTTCCTGTGCGCCAGCACGAGTGCACAGCAGTAGAACGAGACTAGCAGCGATTACGCGCATAGTGCACCCGAGGCGATGGCTCGGATGGTCAACAGCCGTACCTATCCCGGCCTTCGTCAAGGTATCGCGGCCGTTGGATCGGACTCGGTCCCGGATGGTATCCATGGTTAGAGACAAAAAACAAAATTGGTTCGGGCTATCCTGCATTGCGTAATTCCGCTGCCAGTTTTCACCAGGAAATTTTGCGATTCGGGCGTCTGTTCCTTGTATACGACCTGTGGGAACACTGGCTGATAAACATATGTGTTCATCTTCCCCATATTGCTCAGGGTTCGAGAAATACGGATCATCTCTTCAGCACGGGACTGGTTAAGATCAGCAGCTGTGCTGTTATAGAAATCTGTGAGCCCTGCAGTCAAGCGATCCATGTTGCCATTCAATTCCTGGCAAACTGGCGCCAGTGAATTCACATTCTTCCGCAGATAAAAACTGTTGAGCCACTCATCGTATATTTTCTTGTATTGGGCGCTGCTCGAGACGGTAAGCTCCATAACCTGCGCCATTACGTTTGCAAGCCCGTGGGCCTTCGATGCATCCACCATTTTCTCTGACAAACAGATATTAGTCGCCGCATTCGTTTTTGCAATTTCGAAGACCTGTGTGTCTGAAAGTGTATAGTGTGTGAACATCCTTTTTCCGAGGTTTTCACATCCTGTAAGCAGGAACAGGAAGGCAACGGCAGTATGGATTTTTTTGATATACACGGTTGGTCGGCGAAATAATGAAGTAGTAGAAACCGGATCTGTTGATCACCATGCAATTTGGCTGACAGACAGATTCTGGCGTGGAGAGTTGACGATCCATGGTTCAGCGGCTCTGCTCACAGCAAATGCAGTCGGGCGAGTGGTATAACATAAGGTCCGTTTATTCTTTTCCCGCACTATGCTTGGCTGGACTGAAAGATCATATATTGCCGACTGCCTCGTAGCTAGACGTTTTGCTCGTTTGACACACCGTGTTGCAGTTATGCATCTAAATTTATGCAGGCGACATAGGATCAGCCCACTCTCACCAGCTCATGCGTCCCGTATGAGTTCCGGATGCAGCGCCCAGTGCTCTGCCTGAACCATTCGTTGATGACATTCAGCTAGCCACGCTGCTGACAGCCCACGCTCGAATTCATGTAGATGATGACGCCGGCGATAGCCTTCTACGGCGTGCCAGAGCCTTCAGTTGTAAAAGCCGGCCATGGATTGACGGCGCCCAGCTTGGGGTTCGCGTGGTTAGCATTTTGTCTACACCCTCTTAAGCACGCGCAAGCATAGGCATCAATCAACCCTTACTCGCGCACATCTGTGGGCATCCTTGAGGTGCCTCGCGGGTTACGAGATGCCATGCACCATGCATGTTTTAAGCTAGGTGGCGATCGCACGTAACCCGAACGCGGCCTGTACAAAGTGAATGTTTGCTTGCTCAAGAATCCAAGCTTCCAGCTTCTCATGATGGATCCGAAGCAGATCCAAAGGGCGATTCGTATAATGCTTTTCAACCGTAGCACTTGGCTTATGCCCTTGTATTTGAGCGATCACGCCAGTGGGCAGTTCAAGCCACTCGGACAACGACTTGAATGACCGCCTGAGGCCATGCAACGTTAGCCCGTCGATTCCGGCAACCGTACACACAGATTTAAGCTGATAATTTGGACTGGTGATATGCCCACCTTTCATACTTGAAAACACCCAGTCATTGCGACGGGGAAGGGCAGCAAGGAGGGTTGCTACGTACGGGGTCATCGGAATCTCGCGCTCACCGTCTACCTTGTCCCTGATCGTAAGCCCCTTCCATCGAAGGTTCAGATCTTCCCACCGCATTGCCATGATTTCTCCAGGCCTCGCGCCAGTGAGAAGCAGCGTTTGCAAGTAAGCTGACATCACCGGGTTCCCAAGGCTACGGGCTGCGGCAAACCACGCTGCCAGCTGTTCCCGTTGTAGCGAGTCACGTTTGACGCCAGGCTTGCCCAGGACCTCCCGAGCCCTCTTGCTGCGCGCAGCATTGGCGGTGACGACGCTGCCGTAGACAGGATGTTCGATGCACCAGTTCAGAAAAGCTTTGAGCATGCGATGCGCAAGTCTCGCACTTGTCGGCCTTTTGACCGCCTCTACCTTTGCCCAGGCTTCGATTCGTTCTGGTACGAGATCAACAAGGCGGGCGTCTGCGAGAGCCGCGAGCGGGCCAGGTTCCGTCACCTTTTTCTTGCTTCGCGTCCGCGGTACCCCACCTTCCTTGATGAGTTTGAAGTGGTCAGCGCGGTGGCGCTCGCCCCAGTGCGGCGTCCGGTCTGCAATATACGTTTCCCAGACTGTCTTCAAAGTGAGGGCGTCACGTGCTGCAGCATGTTTCGCAGCCTCTTCAGCGGCAGCCTTCGCGGCTGCAGCCGCCTTCATGGCCTCGATTTCGTCTTGCTTGACTTGGCGAGGATCCTTACCGCTGTCGACGATGGTTTGCAGCCTCCTGGCCTCGCTCTCGGCCTGTTCGATCGTCCAAGCCTGGGGCGAACCGATGGTGATGCGAATTGTCTTGCCGGCCAAGGTTGATTGAAAGATGAATGCTTTGGCTCCGGTGCTAGTGACCCGCAGCGCTAGCTGATGCACCGTCGCGTGCCACAGGAACGACTGCGATTTCCCGTCCTCACATCTGAACGCCTCAATGCGGCCTGCTGTCAGTTTTACTCTCGACATTCGTTGCTGTGTCCTTGCCCGTTGATGAGTTCCATGTAACGGCTGTGTAAGTGAATTTCGAGTATATCAATGAACTCTCATCAACACCAAGAACCAACGAGAAAATCCTAAGACTATGATTTTTAAGAGTTTTGCCGAAATCATCAACATTGATCAACGCGCCTGAATACCGATCTTTGCGGACTCATAATCCGTTGGTGCCCGGTTCGACTCCGGGGAGGCCTACCAATAAATCAAGCACGTCGAGTGCTTTTCGATATCTGCGCAGTTCCGCAAAACGAAACTCGAGTCTGCAAAGGTCCGCTTTCTGCTCCCGAGACAGACCTTCATTTCCGATTGTAGAGCTTTCCAGAGCGTATGAACTCTTCCACCGTTCGCCATTCTTTGGTATCCGATTCCTTCGGCGCCTTGAAGTCGATACCCATGTAATGAGCTTGACCTCCACAGTCAGGACACTTGTACTGACGAGAGTTTTCGAAGCCTTCGGACTCCTTCCTCTGTCCTTTGGCTTGTTCGCTCGTCATGAAACGGCTGGTCGATCCGGAAAACTGCGGGCGCTTGAAGCTCTTCCTGCACACGAAGCATGCATACTGCAGCGGTATTCCGAGCGATTTCATTCCAGGCCTCCAGGATTCAGTAGAGCATTCGTACGCACAAGATCTATCCGCTCTTGGCCGAACCCGGCCGTTGAGTTCAATATGGCAGGCCGCCCGATTGGAAAAGAAAGAAAAGTATTCTTTCTTCTCGCTCGCCGGTCAAAGGAATTCGAGCCGGATCGGGCGTGTGTCACCGCAGCGCTCCGCCAGGCCCTCCGCAACGAGGATGGGGGCTAGTGCAGAGACAAACCGGCGTGACATTCGCGGGTAATGCTGGTCGATCCAATGGCCGAGCGTGTCCGGCGCAACGGTCCCGTCCATAGCCGCACCCAGTCCAGCCGTGTGTCCCTTCGGGAAATCAGACAGCAGGTCTTGCAGAAACTCGCTGTCGAACGCAAAAGGCGTGTCGCTCCAAACACCCGAAAAACCGGTTTCGGCATCGCCGGCGTAGTGGATATTTTGCTGGTAGCCGGTCAGGGTGCAGATCGATTTATGTTGTAAGCCCTCATGTTCTTGCCTGAGCTGGTTCAAGCCCGCTTTCTGTAACCTTGCGAGCGTAAACTGGCCACGGCTAGCGCTGGAGCGGTTGGCTTGCAAACAGGAGACGTCATAGCCAATCATGAACAGGCTGGCTTCGAACGCATGCATGCGTTCCGGTGCGGGCGCCGTGCCGAACAAATGGGGCGCCTTTTCCAGGATAGCAGCCATCAGCCAGCCGAGACGGATCTTGGCCGAGGACCACCGGGCTGCGGTGACGGCCAGGGCGCCTGGGGCGTACGACATCACTCCCGGATCTCGTGCGTCATCGAAGAGGCAAAATACGGAACGCGCCAGGGTGGTCGCAGGAAACGTCAGCTCTGGAGGCAGCGGCGTATGTGTAAGGGCCTGTTCGTGGCGCCACAGCTCGACCAGCGTTGCGATCGCGGCGGCGACCCTTGAATCATAGATCGGCAGACCGTCGGTCGAGGCAAGCGCATGCACCTTGGTCAGCATGGAGTTCATTTTTGCAGCGTGCGGCCTGCTCGGGTCGATGACGGCACCTTCCAGCGCAAAGGCCTGGCGGGTCGTGAGCAGGTAATCCGCCAGCTTTCCTTGGCCATGCAAGTTTTCCAGGAAAGGCAAGGCGCCGTTCCTGGGATTGCGATTGCCGCCCCAGGCAAGAATGTCGCGACAGGCTGCCAGTACATCGTTATCCCGCTTGCTATCGATCGCCTGCTTCAGCGCATTGCCCATTTTACGCAGGGAAACCTGGGTTTCGGCCCAGTCTCCACGATCGCTTTCCTGGGTACGCCAGCAGTAATGCCGTACCAGTTCATCCAGTCCGATAAGGTCGGCCTGGATCCCATGTGGGACGAAGCGCGAACGCTTGATGTCGAGCGAGATCGACAATCCAGAATAGCGTTTTGCGAACCAATCCGTGAATGCCGTCACGTTCGCTGATTCCCTGAATCCAAGTCTGTTCATGAATAGAAAATGTTTCTTATGGGAAATTATAGTATCGCATATGGCTCGAACAAGTAGAAGAAGCTTGCAACGATCGCTTGCCAACGCGCCACTGTATGGTGCTCCCATACTCGGGCGGAGAGCAGATTAAAAATACCTCCACCTGTCGTCATCGGGCCTGGAACCGGGGGCGATGGCGCCGGAGCCCGTCAACGCGCCAATGAGCAGCATCTTGAGCTCGTCTCCCGTTGCGGCAGCGTATGCGAGATTATGGTAGGGCGAATCGAAAATAACTTTCCGGGGTTCGTCGCCCAGATCGACGGAGAGATGAATGATCAGGCCCGGCGAGCCGTCCTGCGGACGGGTGCCCCGCGTGCCGATCGTTGCGAAGCTGCGGTCCTGGCTGATATAGACGGCCAGGCCGTCGTGCAGGTCCTTGATATGCGAATGGACTTCCCGCAGGGTACGCTCGCTATAGAAAGGAACGATAAATTCGCTGCCGCTTGGGGTGTCAGTCATGATTATCCAATCGGAACCCGGACACATGGGCATTTATGTCTTTCAGATATGTCGTCATCGTTTCCCTTGAATGCTATGAAGATGAATAAGGCACTGCGCGTCGATAACTTGCTGTTTGGAAAGCAGTGGCGTTATAGTGCATGCATTGAGCGACAATATACGTCGGACCTATGCCCAAAAAGAGTGTCGAGAAACAGCTGGCCCGCCGCCTCGCGATTATCCAGGCGCTGCCATGCCTTTCAAGGAATGGCGGCGGAGACGGGATCACCATCGGCCATCTGGCGGCCAGGCTGGGCGGGGAATATTCGGTGGACAGGCGCACATTCGAGCGCGACCTGCAAGAGCTTAGCGATCCGGGAGGGGATTGGCGTCAGCTGGGGTTGGAAGTGATCTCTCGCCCGGGGCAGGCGAATGCCCGGATCAAGGAATGGTTCACCACTGTGGACAGTAAGATTCCCATTTTTAAATCGGTAACGCCCGCGGACGCCTTGGTGGCGAGCTTCGCCAGCCAGGAACTCGGGCCATTGCTGCCGCGCGAAGCACGCCAGTCACTGGAAGAGCAAGTCTCGCTGGTCGAGCGGAAATTGCGTCATCTGCAGCTGACCTCCAAGCATCAGCAGGGTCTTGTTTACAAAGACAAAGTACGCCGCATACCGGACGCTAACCCGATGATGGCGAGCCGGGTAGATCCTGCACATCTCCAAACCGTCAACGATGCGCTGATGGAAAACCTGATGCTGCAACTGAGCTATCGTGCGGCAAAGGTCATGGAATACAAGGATTACCGCGTCGCTCCCGTCGGTCTTGTCATCCACGACCGCTCTTTGCGCCTCGTGGCGATAGAGGAGGGGGAGCTCGGGCGTGAGCCATCCGCGATGACGGTCAAGAGCTTCCTGCTGCATCGCTTGCAGGAAGCCGCCGTCGCGGGGCCGGTTCCGCGGCATGCCAAGGTACCCACCCTGGATCAGGCGACCGACAAGGGAATCATGAAGATGTGGTCCCAAGGCGAGATCGGATTGCATGTACGCTTCGCGGAAAACGAAAGCGCCCTGGTGTTTGCGCGTACCCTGGAGGAAATGCCCTTATCCCATGACCAGAAAATCCATCGGAACAGCGATGGGTGGTTGGAGTTGAAGGCAACCGTGAGCAATACATCGGCCTTGCGCCGCATGTTGCAAAGTATGGCAAGGGAAATCAAGATCATCGCGCCGGAAGCCTTGCAACGCGAGATATGCGAGTTTCTTGCGGATGGGCTGGCTTTTCAGCAGATGGACTGAAACATGGCTTCGACGCGCAATGGTTAACGCCTGCGCGGTCAGTGCCCGGGATATGCCTGGCAAGGATGCCCGTCGTTTCCTTGCCATCCTTTTCATTTGTGCCCGCCGTCCACAATCGGATCGGTATCGTCATCCCACGAAGGCGCGAACTCCACGCCATGCCATCGGGCTTTGCTCAAGTCCCAGGGATTGGCAGGATCCCTGCGTGGGCGGCGCCAGCCGTACACCATGCATGACATGCCGCGGCCGACCAGGCGCGCTACTTCCGCTTCGAACTGCGCATTACACAAAGGCGGCGCATGCTGCAGAAAATCAGGGCCCTCGAGCGGCGATTCCAGATTGAATACTTGCCAGAAATATTTATAGTGCCGTGGATTGCCGCCCCAGCCCATTGGGCCTGACGCAAAAATAATTCGGGGATTTTCGTTGCGGTCCAGGTTGCGTAGATAGTCGTAAGTTGGCAGTCGCATGGTCTAGAGGCAGCTGGCTGTCCGCCGGCGAATAAGAAAAGCGCTATCGTGCACGATGCTGCCGACGATATACGTCGCAGCCTTGCATCGATCGCCATGTGATAGCGCCTTTCAAGGAGAAAGCCTTCGCGGTTACGCCGTCGAGAAATTCGGGCAACTCGGCCTGATTCGCGAGCGCTCGGCAATGCAGATCGGGCTGGGGCTAGAGGAACATTCAGCGGTGCTCCCGCACACCCACCTGCCGGCACATCTCCAGCACCGGGCAAGTCGAACAGCGCGGCTTGCTGCCGGTGCAGACGTGCTTCCCGAACGGCACCAGCAGCCGGTTGATGGCGATCCAGTATGCCTGCGGCAGCGTCGCTTCCAGCGCGGCCAGGGTCTTCTCGGGCGTCGAGGCCTGCACATAGCCCCAGCGCCCGGTCACCCGGTGCACGTGGATGTCGACGCTGATCACCGGCGTGCCGCAGGCCACGCCCAGCACCAGGTTCGCACACTTGGGTCCGACCCCGGCAAAGGACAGCAGCACCTCGCGGTCACCGGGCAATTCCTCGCCGAAGCGTTCCTGCACCTGCCGCGCGATCGCCAGGATCTGGTGCGCCTTGCGCTCATGGAAGGTGCTCGGACCGATCAGCCCATCCAGTTCTTCCCATGAGAGCCTGGCGACTTGCGAAGGCGCGCGCGCCCGCGCGAACAGCCGGCGCGACACCGGCAGCGTCACCTCGTCATAGGTCCGGATCGACACGATGCAGGCCAGCAACTGCTCGAACACCGATGTAAAACCTTCCTCGGCCAGCTGGAACAGGGCGGCCTTCGGCCAGGGCCGCACCGCTTCCTCGATGCGTGCGAGTGCCACGTCGATATCGAACGGCCGCTTGTCCATGCAATAGCTCCTTTTTCGCGTCTCAGCCCGAGATTACGCTCCAGGCAAGCTCCATACCGTTCCCTGGCACACACGGCACGTCCTCTGTCGCACTTGCCACCCAATCTGGCAAAATCCCCCTGGCACATGCCCCGATACCTTTGGTTTTGCTTTATAGTGCTTCCTCCAGTCAACGCCACGTGTTCAAGCGCATCTGGCGTGAATTTTTACCAAGCACACGAACCAAGGCAGCAATGGACACCCTCGAGCAATTTGTCGAAAAATTCAAGAACGCCGTCGACTTCCAGAACGAGGTCGAACTCACCGGCGACACCAACCTGAAGGCGCTGCCCGAGTGGGACTCGCTGGCCGCCCTCGGCGTGATCATCATGTTCGACATGGAATACAACAAGGCGATCACGGGCAAGGACCTGGTCGAGTGCCAGCTCGTCAGCGACGTCTACAAACTGATCGGCTGACCCACCATGGCCCAGGCGATCATCCGTAACGTGCGCTTCGCCGGCATGGCTTCCTGCGTGCCGCGCCGCATCCTGTCGAACCTGAAGGACTGCCCGCCGCAGATCCGTTCCGCACGCGAGCGCGTGGTGCGCAACATCGGCATCGAGACGCGCCGCATCTGCTCCGAGTGGCAGTACTTCTCGGACCTGGCCTTCGACGCGGCCGAGCGCCTGCTCGCCGACCTGCAATGGGAGCGCGACAGCATCGACGCGCTGATCGTCGTCACCCAGTCGCCCGACTACCTGATCCCGGGCACCGCGATCATCCTGCAGGACCGCCTCGGCCTGAAGCCGAGCACGGTCGCCTTCGACATCAACCTGGGCTGTTCGGCCTATGCCTTCGGCCTGCACGTGCTGGGCTCGATGATGGCGGCGGGCGGCATCCGGCGCGGCCTGCTGCTGGTCGGCGACAAGGCCGCTTCGGTGCTCGAGCCGCTGTTCTCGGACGCCGGCACCGCCACCGCGCTGGAATACACGCCAGACGCGGCGCCGATGTACTTCGACCTGAACAGCGACGGCAGCGGCTACCAGGCCATCATGCTGCCGGCCGGCGGCCACCGCGAGCCCTACGGCCTGCAGCATGCGGTGCCGACCAGGGACGAGGACGGCATCTGGCGCAGCCCGGCCGCGCTGGTGCTGGACGGCCCGGCCGTGCTGAGTTTCTCGACCCAGCGCGTGCCGCCGGCCGTACGCGACCTGCTGGCCTTTGCCGAATGCCCGATCGAGGACATCGACTACTTCGTCTTCCACCAGGCGAACAAGATGATCAACGAGACCATCCGCAAGAAGCTCGGGCTGCCGCCGGAGAAGGTGCCGTCGACCCTGCACGACTTCGGCAACACCAGCGGCGCTTCGATCCCGGTCACGATGACGGCGCGCATCCGCGACGCCCTGCTGGCGAAGAAGAACAAGGTCCTGATGTCCGGCTTCGGCATCGGCCTGTCCTGGGGCAGCTGCATCGTCGACATCGAGAACGCGGTCTTACCCGAACTGATCGAATCGTGAGCGGTTCACCGTTCAGCCTGGCCGGCCGGCAGGTGCTCGTCACCGGGGCCGCCTCGCGCATCGGCGCCGCGACCGCGCGCCTGTGCGTGCGCATGGGGGCGCAGGTGG
>DAMCRY010000002.1:0-51297 GCA_032115075.1 Massilia sp. | reverse complement strand
CACATCACGCGCCTGCGCCCCGAGGTCGTGTTCATGGACATCCAGATGCCGGAGATGAGCGGCCTGGACGTGCTGCGCCGCCTCGACTACCTGCCGCAGATCGTCTTCACCACCGCCTACGACCAGTACGCGGTGACGGCCTTCGAGCTGCATGCGGTGGACTACCTGCTGAAACCCTTCACGCAGGCGCGCTTCGCGGCGGCCGTGGCGCGCCTGCTCGATGGCCCGCAGCATGCGCGCGAAACCGTCGAGAGCGCATTGACGCGCGCCTCCGCGGCCCCGGGGCCCCTGGCCCGCATCCTGGTGCGCGACCGCGGCCGCATCTTCCCGCTGTCCACCAGCGAGATCGAGTACATGAAGGCCGACTCCAAGTACTCGTTGATCGCGGCGCGCGGCCAGACCTTCCTGGTGCGCATCGGCATCTCGGAACTCGAAGCCCAGCTCGATCCGGCGCGCTTCGTGCGCATCCACCGCTCGGCCATGGTCAACCTCGACTTCGTCGAATCGATGCGCGCGGACGAGCAGTCGCAGCTGCAGATCCACATGCGCGACGGGACGGTGCTGGGGGCGAACCGCGACGCTTCAAAAGTCCTGCGTGACATGGCGATCTGAAAGAAGGGACGAACGATGCTGCTGCGGATGGCCGTGGAAGTGCTGATGCTGGTGGCCGCGCTCGGCCTGGGCGCGCTGGCGCTACGTCATCGGCGTGCGCAGGGTGTTTCGATATCACGGGGACTCGGCCTGGGGTGGGACCGCAACGCCGGACGCGATCTCCTGGCAGGTGTCGCGATCGCCACCGTGGCCATGCTGGGCATTGTCGCGATCGAATCGGCACTGGGCGCGATCACGACGTCGCCGCTCCCGCAGCAAACGCTGGCGGAACTCGGCAGCCGGTTCGTCGCTACCTCGGCCGCCAGCGTGAAGGAAGAAGTGATCATGCGCGGCATGCTCCTGTCCGGCCTGGTGCTGGCGCTGCACGGACGCCGTGCGCTGGCCCTGCTGCTGTCGGCCATCGCATTCGGCTGCATCCACCTGAGCAACCCGGGCGCAAACTGGCTGTCCGTCCTCGGCAATACGCTCGGCGGTGTGGTGTATGGCCTGGCTTTCCTGCTCGCCGGCAGCCTGTGGCTGGCGATCGGCCTGCATTTCGCCTGGAACTTCGTCCAGGGCCCCTTGCTGGGCTTCCCGGTGAGCGGCATGGCGGCCGGCGGCCTGCAGCAGGTGCACGATCTCGGACCGGCCTGGCTCAGCGGCGGTGCCTACGGACCGGAGGCGGGGCTGGTCGGGATCGCATTCCGCTTCGTGATCGTTGCGCTGGTATTGCTGTGGCTGAAGTCGAGCTGGCGGCATGGTGCGCCCGGTACCGGGCGCCTTGCCATCCCCGGCTGACGCCACGCCTCAGAGCGGCCGCTCGGCCCTGCTGTCCGCGAAGGAACGCGGCACGGCGCCGATCTGCTGCAGCACGCCCAGGCGGTCCGCCTGCAGCCAGGCCCGCACGATCATCCCTTCGCGGATCTGGTAGATCACATTCCCTTCCTGCGTCACCTGGTTGCTGCTGGGCGGCTGGCCGACGAACCAGCCGCCGTGGCTGGCGCGGAAGGCCCAGCGCAGCGCCACCCGGTCGCCTTCGCCGAACAGGTCGTGGATCTCGAAGCGCACGCCGGGAAAACCCATCAGCACCGCTTCGATGGTGGCGCGGAATTCGCGCGGCCCGCGCTCGCCGCGCGGCCCAAGGAAGTCCGGCGCCACCAGGACCTCGATCCGGTCCAGGTCGCGCCCGTTGATGCAATCCTCGTATAGCGTGCGGACCAGTTGCTTGTTGAATTCGACGGTATTGACGCCGGCATGCATGGCTTCCTCCTCGTGCTTGCATTGAAGTGCGGACGAGTGTAAAACCCCAAGCTAACTTGAGGTCAAGGGGAAAAGCATGGCGAAGATCGAACCGTCCGACATCGGGCGGCACTTGACGGTGGGCGAGGTGGCGCAGCGCAGCGGCGTGGCCGTCTCGGCCCTCCACTTCTATGAGGCGAAGGGATTGATCCGCAGCGTGCGGACCGGCGGCCGGCAGCGCCGCTACGGGCGCGACGTGCTGCGCCGGGTGGCGGTGATCAAGGTTGCACAGCGCATCGGCATCTCGCTGGCCTCGATCGGCGCCGCGCTCGCCGCGCTGCCGGACGAGCGCACCCCCACCGCCGAGGACTGGGCGCGCATGTCGCGCCTGTGGCGCGCGGAACTCGACGAGCGCATCCTCCAGCTCACGCGCCTGCGCGACCAGCTCGACGGCTGCATCGGCTGCGGTTGCCTGTCGATCAAGGCCTGCAAGCTGCGCAATCCCCTCGACGAACTGTCGGACCAGGGCAGCGGGCCGCAACTGCTCTAGACTTGCCGCATCCGCCGGCCAGGATGCGTCATGGGACAGCAGCACCATCCTCGCTTTCGCTCACCTACGCGGCCCCGGTTGCAAGCATGCGGGATGACCTTGCACGGCTGCGGCAACAGGGCCTGGACGTGATCGCCAGCTAGCCCACCTGGATCCAGGTCGTCTTCAGTTCCGTGTACTTGTCGAACGCATGTAGCGACTTGTCGCGCCCGTTGCCCGACTGCTTGTAGCCGCCGAAGGGCACCGTGATGTCGTCGTTGTCGTACTGGTTCACGTGCACGGTGCCGGCGCGTAAGGAGCGCGCGGTGCGGATCGCCTTGCCCATGTCGGCGGTCCACACGGCGGCGGCCAGGCCGTAGGGGGTGGCGTTGGCCTGGCGCACCGCCTCGTCGAGGTCGGTGAACGACAGCACCGACAGCACCGGCCCGAAGATCTCTTCGCGCGCGATGCGCATGCCGGCGTCGACGCCGTCGAACAGGGTCGGCTCGATGTACAGGCCGCCGCTGTCCTGCCTTGCCGCGCCGCCGCCGGCGAGCAGGCGCGCGCCGGCCGCCTTGCCGTCCTCGATATAGCCGAGCACCGTCTGCATCTGGACCGGGTCGACGATGGCGCCCATCACGGTGTCCGGGTCGAGCGGGTCGCCAGGCAGGTAACGCGGCACCAGCGCCAGCGCCCTTTCCAGGAACGCCTCCTTGATCGAGGCTTCCACGAACAGACGCGAGGGCGCGTTGCAGCTCTCCCCCTGGTTGAAGTAGATCGAGCCGATCGCGCTTTCCACGGCGGCGTCGAGGTCGGGGCAGTCGGCGCAGACGATGTTGGCCGACTTGCCGCCCAGTTCCGTCCAGGCCCGTTTTAAATTCGACTGGCCGGCCATCTGCACGATCTGCTTGCCGACCCGGGTCGAGCCGGTGAAGGCGATGCAATCGACGTCCATGTGCAGGCCGAGCGCGCTGCCGGCTTCGATCCCGTAGCCCGGCAGCACGTTGAACACGCCGGGCGGCACCCCCGCCTCCAGCGCCAGCTCGGCCAGGCGCAGGGAGCTCAGGGGCGCCTTCTCGGACGGTTTCAGGACCAGGCTGTTGCCGGCGGCGAGGGCCGGGCCGATCTTCCAGGCCGCCATCAGCATCGGGTAGTTCCAGGGGATGACGGCCGCCACCACGCCGACCGGCTCGCGCGTGATCAGCGCCAGGCTGTCCTCTGGCGTCGGCGCCACCTGGTCGTAGAGCTTGTCGATCGCCTCGCCGTACCAGCGGATGCAGTTCTGGGCCAGCTGCACGTCCACGCTCAGGCTGTAGCGGATCGGCTTGCCCATGTCGAGGGTTTCGAGCAGCGCCAGTTCCTCGCGGTGCTCCAGCATCAGGTCGGCGAAACGGATCAGGATCCGCTTGCGCTCGGCCGGCGCCTTCCCGGCCCAGCGGCGGTCCTCGAAGGCGGCGCGGGCGGCCTGCACGGCGGCGGCGGCATCGGGAGCGTCGCAACGAGCGACCTCGGCCAGCTTGCGCCCGTCGACCGGCGACAGGCAATCGAAACGGGCGCCCGAACGCGCCTCGGTCCGCATGCCGTCGATGAAAGCGCGGCCATCGGTCCGCAGGGTGTCCGCGCGTTGCTGCCACAGGGAAGTCGTCATCGCTGTCTCCGGCTGTTCGCTGTCCCGGCAATCTTAGCGCGAGAGCGGGCAAGGCAGGGCAAGCAAAGTACTATCAATTCAATAGATACAATCAATTTCTTCAATGTATGCATGAGCAATAGAATCCTTCTTTCCTAGAAAACAGATTGATAGAGATTCACTATGAAAGCTTTGCATCTTCCTTCGGGCCGCCTCGTCGCCTGCAGCCTGACCCTGGCGGCCGGCCTCATGGCCCTGATGAACGGCGCCATGGCGCAACTCACCAAGGACAACGGCGCCCCGGTCGGCGACAACCAGAACAGCCAGACCGCCGGTCCGAACGGCCCGGTGCTGCTGCAGGACGTGCACCTGGTGCAGAAGCTGCAGCGCTTCGATCGCGAGCGCATCCCCGAGCGCGTCGTGCACGCGCGCGGCACCGGCGCCCACGGCAGCTTCACCGCGACCGAGGACCTGGGCGAGCTGACCCAGGCCAGGCTGTTCAGCAAGGGCAAGGTCACCCCGGTGTTCGTGCGCTTCTCGACCGTCATCGGCGGCGCCGGCTCGACCGAGACCGCACGCGACCCGCGTGGCTTCGCCACCAAGTTCTACACCGAGGAAGGCAACTGGGACCTGGTCGGCAACAACCTGCCGATCTTCTTCATCCGCGACGCGATCAAGTTCCCCGACATGATCCACTCGCTCAAGCCGGACCCGGTCACCAATACCGGCGACCCGCAGCGCGCCTTCGACTTCTTCTCGCACGTTCCGGAAGCGACCCACATGCTCACCCGCGTCTATTCGAACTGGGGCGTGCCGGCCACCTACCGCGAAATGAACGGCAGCAGCGTGCACGCCTACAAGTTCGTGAACGCCAAGGGCGATTACACCTACGTCAAGTTCGCCTGGAAATCGCGCCAGGGCGAGCGCAACCTGCGTCCGGCCGAGATCGGCGCGGTGCAGGCCAGGAGCACCAACCATGCCACCGCCGACCTGTACGAGGCGATCGGCAAGGGCCGGTTCCCGGCCTGGGACCTGACCATCCAGACCCTCAAGCCGGAAGACCTGGACAAGTTCGACTTCGACCTGCTCGATTCGACCAAGGTCTGGACCGGCGTGCCCGAGCGCAAGGTCGGCACCATGGTGCTGGACCGCGTGCCGGACAACTTCTTCGAGTCGACCGAACAGGTCGCGCTGGCGCCGGGCAACCTGGTGCCGGGCATCGAGCCCTCGGAAGACCGCATGCTGCAGGGCCGCCTGTTCTCGTACAACGACACGCAAATCCACCGCGTGGGCACCAACTACCAGGCCCTGCCGATCAACCGGCCGCTGGTGCCGGTGAAGAACCACCAGCAGGACGGCGCCGGCAGCATCGGCGGCCGCACAGGCTCGGTCAACTACGAGCCGAGCCGCCTGGCCCCGCTGCCGGCCAGCCCGCATGCCCGCGCCAGCGCCCTGCCGCTGCGCGGCACGACCCAGCAGCAAGCCATCGCCAGGACCCTGAACTTCCGCCAGGCGGGCGAGTTCTACCGCTCGCTGGGCAAGCAGGACCAGGATGACCTGATCGCGAACCTGTCGGGCGACCTGAAGCAGGTGCGCAACAAGGAAATCCTGCACACCATGCTGTCGTACTTCTGGAAGGCCGATGCCGGCTATGGCAAGCGCCTGAGCGCCGCGGTGGGCGCCGATGCCGCCACCATCGCCGCCCTGGCGACCGCGCTGAAGGAATAAGCGCCGCCCCTCTCCCGCAGGCCCGCCATGGATGGCTTCCACGGCGGGCCTTTTTGCGCTTGGTTCCATTGGAACAACATCCCGGATAAAACGGAGCAAAGTTGATCCAACGGCCGAATTCTGCCTTTATAATCGCGGATTTTCCGCACGTTAACTGCGCTGCCACTTTCGCCCCGGAGCATCCACCGCATGAACACCACCCTGATCGTTTTCGTCGCGCTTTACCTGCTCGCCACGCTGGGGCTCGGGATGTGGGCCGGCACGCGGATCAAGAACACCAGCGACTTCGCCGTGGCAGGCCGCAGCCTGCCGCTGATCATGGTGATCACCACCACCTTCGCCACCTGGTTCGGCGCCGAGACCGTGATGGGCGTGCCGGCCAAGTTCGTGCAGGGCGGCCTGAACGCGATCATCGAGGACCCGTTCGGGGCCGGCTCGTGCCTGATCCTGGTCGGCCTGTTCTTCGCCACCAAACTGTACAAGCTGAATCTGCTGACGATTGGCGACTACTACCGCCAGCGCTACGGCAAGGGCATCGAGGTGTTCTGCTCGGTGGCGATTATCCTGAGCTACCTGGGCTGGGTGGCGGCGCAGATCACGGCCCTCGGCCTGGTGTTCACGGTGCTGACCAACGGCGCGATGGCGCCGGCGACCGGCATGATCATCGGCACCCTGGCGGTGCTGATCTACGTGGTCGTGGGCGGCTTCCTGGCCGTGGCGATCACCGACTTCATCCAGATGATCGTGCTGGTGGTCGGCATGACCGTCATCGCCTTCTTCGCCGCGGATCTCGCCGGCGGCCCGGACAAGGTGCTGGCGATGGCCCAGCAGGCCGACCTGTGGCGCGTGCTGCCGGAGCCGAACTTCACCGACGTCGTGTTCTTCATCGGCGCGGCCATCACCATGATGTTCGGCTCGATCCCGCAGCAGGACGTGTTCCAGCGCGTGATGTCGGCCAAGGACGCGCCGACCGCGCGCACCGGCGCCGTGATCGGCGGCGCCGGCTACATCCTGTTCGCCTTCGTGCCGATGTTCATCGTCGCCGCCGCCGTGGTGGTGATGGGCGAGCATGCCATGGACATCGCGCGCAACGACTACCAGCGCCTGCTGCCGGCCTTCATCATGACCAAGATGCCGCTGGTGATGCAGATCCTGTTCTTCGGCGCCCTGCTGTCGGCCATCAAGAGCACCTCCTCGGCGACCCTGCTGGCGCCGTCGACCAGCTTCGTCGAGAACATCCTCAAGAACCTGCGTCCGGAGATGAGCGACAAGCAGCTGCTGGCCGCGATGCGCATCACGATCGTGGTCTTCGCCGCGCTGGTGCTGGGCTATGCGATCGCGATGGAAGGCACCTCGATCTACGAGCTGGTGTCGAGCGCCTACCAGGTCACCCTGGTCGGCGCCTTCGTGCCCCTGGTGATGGGCCTGTACTGGAAACGCGCGACCACCCAGGGCGCCATCCTGTCGATCGGCGCGGGCATCCTGGTGTGGGTGCTGTTCTTCCCGCAGATCACCAGCTGGGGCGACGCCTTCCCGGGCCAGCTGGCAGGCCTGCTGGCGGCGTTCGCGGGCATGTTCGTCGGGTCGCTGGCGCCGCAGGTGTTGAAGAACCGCAGCGAGCCGGCCAAGCATATCGTTGCCAGCGCCTGAGCTAACACTGTTCAAGCAAGATTGGGTCCCCGCCTGCGCGGGGACGACGGTTTTTAGCCTGACATTGGAACAATGTCGCCAGTCCTCGACGTATGAATTGGGTCCCCGCCTGCGCGGGGACGACGGTCTTTGGCCCGGCATTGGAACAATGCCCCTGGTCCTCGACGTATGAACGTCGTTCCCGCGCAGGCGGGAACCCAGTTTAGCAAGCGCACCACCTGCTAATCCATCCACCCGCGCTCCACCACCTCCTCCAGCGTCAGATCCAGGCAGTAGCCGATCCGCTCCACCATCTCGTCGATCTGCGCGCTCGTGATCGACAGGGGCGGCGCCACGATCATCCGGTCGCCCACCGCGCGCATGATCACGCCGTTGTCGAACATGTGCTTGCGGCACAGCATCCCCACCGCATGCAGCGAGGGGAACGCTTCGCAGTCGTGCGCCGACGTCCCCTTGCGCCGCACCAGGTTCAGCCCCGCCGCCAGGCCGCAGGTCTCGGCGTGGCCGACCAGCGGGTGCGCTGTCAGCGCCGCGAAGCGCGCCTTCAGGTGCGGGCCGGTTTCCAGCGCCACCCGCTCGACCAGCTGTTCGGCCTGCAGGATGCGGATGTTTTCCAGCGCCGCCGCGCAGGCCGCCGGGTGGCCGGAGTAGGTAAACCCGTGGTTGAAGTCGCCTCCCTTCTCGATCAGCAGGTGGGCCACGCGGCTGCCCACCAGCACCCCGCCCAGCGGCACGTAGCCCGAGGTCACGCCCTTGGCGAAGGCGATCAGGTCGGGCTGGAAGCCCATCAGCTGGCAGCCGAACCATGCGCCCAGGCGGCCGAAGCCGCAGATCACTTCGTCCGAGACGAGCAGGATGTCGTACTTGTCGCAGATGCGCCGGATCTCGGGCCAGTAGGTCGGCGGAGGAATGATGACGCCGCCCGCGCCCTGCACCGGCTCGCCGATGAAGGCGGCGACCTTGTCCGGCCCGATTTCGAGGATCTTCTCTTCCAGCCAGCCCGCCGCATGGATCCCGAACGCGGCCTCGCTCATGCCATGTCCGTGCTCGGCGTAGTTGGGCTGGCCGATGTGCTCGATGCCGGGAATCGGCAGGCCGCCCTGCGCGTGCATGCCCGCCATGCCGCCCAGCGAGGCCCCGGCAAGGGTGGAGCCGTGGTAGGCGTTGCGGCGGCTGACGATGACCTGGCGTTCCGGCTGGCCGGCCAGCTGCCAGTAGCGCCGCACCATGCGCACGATGGTGTCGTTGGCTTCCGAGCCGCTGCCGGTGAAGAACACGTGCTGGAAGCCGGGCGGGGCGATCTGCGCCAGCAGCGCCGCCAGCTTCACGGCCGGCACGTTGGTGGTGTTGAAGAAGCTGTTATAGAAGGGCAGCTGCAGCAGCTGGGCGTGGACGGCGTCGGCGATGCTGGCGCGGCCGTAGCCGGCGTTCACGCACCACAGGCCGGCCATGCCGTCGATGATTTTCTTGCCGTCCGAATCCCACAGATAGACGTCGTCGGCGCGCACGATGACGCGCGCCCCGCGTTCCCTCAGCGCGGCGTGGTCGGTGAAGGGGTGCAGGTAGTGCGCCGAGTCGAGCTGCTGCAGGGCCTGCGTGTCATAGGGTTCCGTTGCCTCGGGCGCGGCGATGCGCAGCGAGGACGGCATCGAATTGGTGGTCATGATTGGCTCCCATCGTGTACAGCCCCGGGCTGGACGCCCCATCACACGTGCAGCAGCAGGTGTTCCCGCTCCCACGGACTGATGACGCGCATGAACTCCTGGTGCTCGAGGTCCTTCACCGCAGAGTACACGTCGATGAAACGCTCGCCCAGGACATCGCGCAAGCGGTCTTCGCGGCGCAGCAGGGTGATGGCCTCGGACAGGCCCTGGGGCAGCTCGACCGGCATGTCGTAGGCGCTGTCCTCGACCATCGCGCTCGGCTCGACCCGTTCGGTCATGCCCAGGTAGCCGCAGGCCAGCGTGACGGCCAGCGCGAGATAGGGATTGGCGTCGGCGCCGATCACGCGGTTCTCGATGCGGCGGTCCTGCGCGCCCGACACCGGCACGCGGAAGCCCACCGTGCGGTTGTCCATGCCCCACTGCAGGTTGATCGGCGCGGCCGAGTGGCGCACGATGCGGCGGTAGGAGTTCACGTAGGGCGCGATGATGGCCATCGCCGAGGGCATGTAGCGCTGCAGGCCGCCGATGTAGTGGCGGAAGCCCGGTGACGCCGTGCCGTCCGGGTTGCTGAAGACGTTGCGGCCGGTCTCGAGGTCGACCACGCTCTGGTGCACGTGCATCGCCGAACCCGGTTCGTCGGCCATCGGCTTGGCCATGAAGGTGGCGTACATCTCGTGCTTGAGCGCGGCCTCGCGCAGGGTGCGCTTGAAGTAGAAGACCTTGTCGGCCAGGCCCAGCGGGTCGCCGTGCAGGAAGTTGATCTCCATCTGGCCGGCGCCGATCTCGTGGATGAGCGTGTCGACGTCGAGGTTCATCATCTCGCAGTAGTCGTAGATGTCCTCGAACAGCGGATCGAATTCGTTGACGGCGTCGATGCTGTAGACCTGGCGGCTGGTCTCGGCGCGGCCGCTGCGGCCCACCGGAGAGGAGAGCGGCAGGTTCGGGTCGATGTTCTTGGCGGTGAGGTAGAACTCGAGCTCGGGCGCCACCACCGGCTTCCAGCCGCGCTCGGCGTAGAGCTTGAGCACGCGGCGCAGCACGCTGCGCGGCGCGTAGTCGACCAGGGTGCCGTCGGAGAAGTAGCAGTCGTGGATGACCTGGGCGGTCGGGTCGACGGCCCAGGGCACCATGGTGATGGTGGTGGGGTCGGCCTTCAGGATCATGTCGCGGTCGGTGGCCGCGATGGCGCGGTTGTAGGATTCGTCGCGCTCGGGGGTGTTGCCGGTCACGGTCATGCCCAGCACCACTTCGGGGATGCGCATGCCGCGGTCTTCGGTGAACTTGATACGGGGGAGGATCTTTCCACGGGCGACGCCGGTCAGGTCGGGGACCAGGCATTCGATCTCGGTGACCCGTTTCGCGTTGAGCCACTCCTCCATGTCGGTGTAAGAAAAATTGTCGCGGATTGCCATGATTGCCTCTCTGTCTGGTTCGGATTCACGCGCACGGCCGGACTGGCCGGTGCGCCCTTCGCATCAGGCAGGGAAGCTAGGGGATGGCCCCCGTCGCCCACAGGCGATCGGCCGGCCGGATGGCAAACACGGTCATGCGGAACTCCGTAACTGGTCTGGCGACTGCGCGCGCAGCTGCTCGAGCCGCTGCCCCTGTTTTTCGGCCTGGTACGCACGGCAGGCGTTGCCGAAGGCGCCGAACATCTTCATCGAGTAGGGGTTGTGCTGGATGCGCCACTCGGGGTGCCACTGCACCGCCAGCGTGAAGCCGGGCGCGGTGGATACCGAGAAGGCCTCGACCAGGCCATCCTCCGCTACGGCTTCGACCGTCAGGCCGGGCGCGAGTTCGTTGACGCCCTGGCCGTGCAGCGAGTTCACCGGGATCTCCGGCTGGCCCAGCATGCGCTCGAGGCAGCCGCCCGGGGTCAGGGTGACGTTGTGGGCGTCGCCGTACTGCTCGTCCATGCCGAGTTCCGGATTCTCGCGGTGGTCGAACTTGCCGGCCACGGTCTGCACCGCCTGGTGCAGGCTGCCGCCCAGCGCCACGTTCATCTCCTGGAAGCCGCGGCAGATCGCGATGATCGGGATGCCGCGCTTGACCGCCTCGCGGATCAGCGGCAGCGTGGTCTGGTCGCGCGCCGGGTCTTGCGGCAGCGACGGGTCGAGCACCTCTTCGGAATAGTAGCTGGGGTGCACATTGGACGCCGAGCCGGTCAGCATGATGCCGTCGCACAGGTCAAGCATGGTTTCCAGGTCGAGCGAGGCGCCCAGCGAGGGCAGGATCATGGGGGCGCAGTCGGCGCCGAGGACGACGGCGTCGACGTACTTGTGCTGGGCCGCGTGGTAAGGGTGTTCGCCGAAATCACGCGTGCATGCGGGGACGATGACGATGGGGCGCATGGTCTCTACCTTGTCGTGAAGCGCACGGAACCATGATACGGGCATTCGGGTTCGGGCGCGAGTGGCCAATGATTCAGATCAAGTGCGCAGATCAATTGCGCGAGATCAAACAGCGCGAGAGGCTGTGCCGCTTCCTCTTGATCCGCCAGGGAACGGAGTTCCATAGCAAAAGCTTAACGGTAAGCCGAGAAGGATGCCAACACGGCAGACACCGCCCCATGAAATTTCCTTTCAGAAATATCGCATGCATGAAATTTTATTTCATTTCAGCAAGCGTCCAGACTGCGGCCCGCTCTTCCCTTTGCCACTGTCGCCGAACTTGACACCCGCTCGGCCAGCAGTCTCCACCACGACCGTAACGCCTTGATTCCACAGGGATTCATGGTCCGGGCACGCGGATTGCTTATAGGAATTCAACTTCCCGCAGCATATGAGGAAGGCCACCAATCCCAGGGAGAGCTCCATGCAGGCATTCAAACGCATCCTCGGCGCGGCCGCACTGGCATTCGGCATCTGCGGCAGCGCATCCGCGGAACTCATCACCCACACCGTCGACCCGCTGATCGACTTCAACATCAACTCCTACGTGTCGCTGAGCTACCTGCACGACCTGCGCCCGCAGGGCCTGCCGGGCCCGGTCGTCAACTCGGCCTCGCTGTCGATCTACCTGTACGATCTCAGCGACGTGCTGCGCGCCCATGGCGAGACCGTGACCTTCCGCTTCGACGGCGCCTTCGCCGGCACCACCACGAACGTGACGCTGTTCGGGCAGGACTACACCTTCGGGCTCAATCCTTCGGTGCTGGACGACGGCATGCTGTGGGTGTCGTTGAGCGTGGGCTGCGACCGCCGCGTGCTCGGCTTCTGCACCTCGCCCCAGGACGTGATGTTCGCGCGCTCGGTACTCACCGCCGACATCACCCGCCCGGGCGAAGTGCCCGAGCCCGCCACCCTGCTGACCCTCGGCGCCGGCCTGCTCGGCCTGGGCGTGGCGCGGCGGCGCCGTTTGTCGTCGTAGCAATCTGTTACAGCTCTTCAGTGCACCGTCTCCAGAGGCATCGCGTTATGGAGACGTGCCGGGTGCGCGTCGCTCCCGCGCCGCATCTCATGGAGAAATGATGAAACCCCTGCTCGCCGCCCTCGCCCTGCTGGCATCGTTCAACCACGCCGCCGCCGGCGAGATCTCGCTGTTCACGGATGCGGACTACCGCGGCCGTCCGCTGACACTGCGCGAACCGGTCCTGAACCTGGACAGGATCGGGTTCAACGACCGCGCATCCTCGGCCATCGTTCGTTCGGGCACGTGGGAGATCTGCGAGCACAAGGATTTCGGCGGCCGCTGCATCGTGCTGGGGCCGGGCGAATACCGGATGTTCGACGGTTTCAACGACCTGGCGTCATCGGTGCGTGAACTGGAGCGTGGACGCGGACGCGATGGATACCGCGACCGCGACTGGCGCCAGGACGATGGCGGGTGGGGCCGGCGCGGGCCCAGGGACGACGACCGGCGCGGTCCGCCGGTCGAGCTGTTCGCCGATCGCCATTTCAGCGGCGAGGGCATCATGCTGGGAAGCGATGTGCACTCCCTGCGTTCACGCAATTTCAACGACCGCGCGGGCTCGATGATCGTCCGCGAAGGCGAATGGGAAGTCTGCGAGCATGACGACTACCGCGGGCGCTGTGTCATCTACGGGCCGGGCCGCCATCCGCTCCCGCGCGGCCTGGACGGCATGGTCTCGTCGGTGCGAAGGGTGCGCTGATACTGCCCTCCCGGCGCCCGACCGTCCGCCTGCGCATTGCAAAAAGGTCTAGCATGTTCACTCCCAACGCAGCCATGGAGAAGGACATGCCGAACCTGAACGACCCCGGCCTGCTGCGCCAGCAGGCCTATCTCGGCGGCGAATGGACCGACGCCGATGACGCTTCCACCATCACCGTCACCAATCCCGCCACCGGCGAGACGCTGGGCACCGTGCCGCACATGGGCGCGTCTGAAACGCGCCGCGCCATCGAGGCGGCAGAGAAGGCCTGGCCGGCATGGCGCCGCAAGACCGCCAAGGAACGCGCCGCCGTCCTGCGCCGCTGGTACGAGCTGATGATGCAGCATGCGGACGACCTGGCGCTCCTGATGACGCTCGAGCAGGGCAAGCCGCTGGCCGAGTCCAAGGGCGAGGTCACGTATGCCGCCTCCTTTTTCGAATGGTTCGCCGAGCAGGCCAAGCGCATCGAGGGCGACGTGCTGGAACCGCCTTCCCCGAACCTGCGCATCCTGGTCACGAAAGAGCCGATCGGCGTGTGCGCGGCGATCACGCCCTGGAACTTCCCGGCCGCGATGATCACCCGCAAGGTCGCGCCCGCGCTGGCGGCCGGCTGCCCGATCGTGCTGAAACCGGCCGAACTGACGCCCTTCTCGGCCCTGGCCCTGGCCGAGCTGGGCGAGCGCGCCGGCCTGCCGAAGGGCGTGTTCTCGGTGGTGACGGGCGACTCGAAGGCCATCGGCGGCGAGATGTGCGCCAACCCCACGGTGCGCAAGCTGAGCTTCACCGGGTCCACGCCCGTGGGGCGGCTGCTGATGGAACAGTGCGCGCCGACGCTGAAAAAACTCTCGCTGGAACTGGGCGGGAATGCGCCGTTCATCGTGTTCGACGACGCCGACATCGACGCCGCCGTCGAAGGCGCGATCGCCTCGAAATACCGCAACATGGGGCAGACCTGCGTATGCGCGAACCGGATCTACGTCCAGGACGGCGTCTACGACGCCTTCGCGGAAAAACTCGCTGCCGCGGTGGGCAAGCTCAAGGTCGGCAACGGCGTCGAGCCGGGCGTGAACCAGGGGCCGCTGATCGAGGAAAAGGCGGTGAAGAAGGTCGAGCAGCACATCGAGGACGCCGTGTCCAAGGGCGCCCGCGTGCTCCTCGGCGGCAAGCGCCACACGCTCGGCCACACCTTCTTCGAGCCGACCGTCCTGCTGGACGTGACGCCCGCCATGCGCCTCTCGAACGAGGAAACCTTCGGTCCGGTGGCGCCGCTGTTCCGCTTCAGGACCGAGGACGAGGTGGTCGCACTGGCCAACGCCAGCGACTACGGGCTGGCGTCCTATTTCTATGCGCGCGACATCGGCCGCGTGTGGCGGGTGGCAGAACGCATCGAGAGCGGCATGGTCGGCGTGAATACCGGCCTGATCTCGAACGAGATCGCGCCCTTCGGCGGCGTGAAGCAGTCGGGCATGGGACGCGAAGGGTCGAAGTACGGCATGGACGACTACCTCGTCATCAAGTATCTCTGCCTGGGCGGGATGTAGGGATGGCGGCGGGTCGGGAGGCGTGGTCTCCGGACCCTACCCGCGATGCATAACACTTCCGCAATGTTGACGAAAATGTTGCGTCATTTCCACTTGGAAATAATATCATTTGCTTTGTAGGAATAGTCCTACTAAACTCGCGCCTGTCATGAAGACAACATGACTCCCCGCTGATTCCCCACCGCTGAATCACCGTCCATTCCACCACGAGAAGCGCCCGTCACACACGGCGCGCAGGGAACCCGTGCGCCTCTCACGAGGAGCAGCAGTCCCCGCAGTCGCAACAACGTTTCCGACGTTTCACCATTGAATGAGATGAACATGAAGAATTTGAAGATCGGCCAGCGGCTGGCTCTTGGCTTTGGCGTCGTCCTGGCCATCCTCGTCCTCGTCCTCGGGACGGGGCTGTACAACATGTCGACGCTGAACGGCCTGATCGAACAGGTCGTCGACGGCAACAACGTGCGCCTCGACAGCGCGACCGACATGCGCGACGCCCAGCGCCGCATCGCGATCGGCACGCGCGACCTGCTCCTCACGAGCGACCAGGCAGGCATGGATGCCGTGGACAAGGCGATCGCCGGCGCCTGGACCGACTACGACCGCGCCACCGACGTGCTCGAGCCGATGCTGCAGCTGGCCGAGACCAAGGCCATCATGGTCCGCATCGGCGCCGCACGCGCCAAGGCCGAACCGCTGATCGCCAGGACCCTGCAGCTGGCGCGCGCCAACAACCTGGACGAAGGCCAGGCCTTCCTGGTCTCGGACGTGATCCCGGCCGTCAGCGCCTGGCAGGGCGCCATCGGCGAGATGATCGACGCCCAGAACAGGCGCAACCAGCGCGACCGGCAGACCGGCGAGCACCAGTACGCCAACGCCCGCATGCTGCTGGTCGCGGTTGGCGTGGCCGCGCTGGTCCTCGCCGCCGCCATCGGCTTCCTGATCTCGCGCTCGATCACGCGGCCGATGGCGCGTGCCGTCGATGTCGCGCGCACGGTCGCCGCCGGCGATCTCACCAGCGCCATCGAGGTGACGTCCACCGACGAGACCGGCCAACTGCTGGCGGCCCTGCGGGACATGAACGCCAGCCTGCGGAAGATCGTCGGCGAGGTGCGCGGCGGCACCGACACCATCGCCACCGCCTCCAGCGAGATCGCGATGGGCAACCTCGACCTGTCCGCGCGCACCGAGCAGCAGGCCGGTTCGCTGGAAGAGACCGCGTCCTCGATGGAAGAGCTGACCAGCACCGTCAAGCAGAACGCCGACAACGCGCGCCAGGCCAACGGGCTGGCCCAGACCGCGTCGAACGTGGCCCGCCGCGGCGGCGCCGTGATCGCCGATGTGGTCACCACCATGGGCGCGATCAAGGAGTCGGCCGACAAGATCGTCGACATCATCGGCGTCATCGACAGCATCGCCTTCCAGACCAACATCCTGGCCCTGAACGCGGCGGTGGAGGCGGCGCGCGCCGGCGAACAGGGCCGCGGCTTCGCGGTGGTCGCCTCCGAGGTGCGCACCCTGGCGCAGCGCTCGGCCAACGCGGCCAGGGAGATCAAGGCCCTGATCGACACCTCGGTGGCCAACGTCGGCGAAGGCAGCCGCCAGGTGGGGCAGGCCGGCGAAACGATGGACGAGATCGTGCGCAGCGTGGCGCGCGTGACCGACATCATGGCCGAGATCAGCATGGCCAGCCGCGAGCAGGAAATGGGGATCGAGCAGATCAACGTGGCGATCGGCGAGATGGACACGGTGACGCAGCAGAACGCGGCGCTGGTCGAGGAAGCGGCGGCGGCCGCGCAATCGCTGCAGGAACAGTCGGCGCGCCTGGCGCAAGTGGTCAGCGTGTTCCGCCTGGAGGGAGGAGCGCAGGTGCGCGCAGCCCCGGGCGGCGCCCGCCGGGAGGCGCGCGGCGTGCGCGCGCTGGCGCTGGCGTAGGGGGAAAGCCCCGGTCCGGGGACCGGGGATCAGTTCTCGTCGTTCTTGTATTATTCGTAGTTCTTGTACTCGTGATACTTGCGCGCGTCGCCGCGCACCCGCTCGGCCGGGTACTTGGCCCGGTTGAGCACCATCTTCTCTTCCACCGCCGCGAACAGGTCGACGTCCAGCTTGTCGGCCAGGCGCACCAGATACACCAGCACGTCGGCCATCTCGTGCCGCACCTCGACCAGCTTGCCCGCGCCGAGTTCGTCGGGACGGCCGTCCCGCAGCCACTGGAAGTGCTCCAGCAGCTCGGCCGCCTCCACGCTCAGGGCCGAGGCCAGGTTCTTGGGCGTGTGGAACTGGTCCCAGTCGCGCTCGTCGACGAAGCCGCGGACGATGTCGCGCAGCCGGGCCAGGTCACTGTCCGCGTCGTTCTTCACGCACCTGGTCCCCGTCGAGGTAGCCGGTCAGCACCCGCTGCAGCTTGGGCGCGATCTCCTCGTAGCTGCTGACCGTGATGCCGAGGTCGCGCAGCAGGCCGTCGTGCACGCCGTAGACCCAGCTGTGGATGGTCAGCGGCTGGCCGCGTTCCCAGGCGTCGCGCACGATGGTGGTGTGGGCGGTGTTCATGACCTGCTCGGCCACGTTCAGTTCGACCAGGCGGTTGGTGGCGGCGCGGCCGACCACGTTACCCAGGTATTTGCCGTGCTTATCGCGCACGTCGCGCACGTGGCCGAGCCAGTTGTCGGCCATGCCGACGCGGGTGCCGGTCAGCGCCGCGCCCACGCCCGAGCAGCCGTAGTGGCCGCACAGGATGATGTGCTTCACCTTCAGCACGTCGATCGCGAACTGCAGCACGCTCAGGCAATTCAGGTCGGAGTGCGCGACCACGTTGGCGATGTTCCGGTGCACGAACAGCTCGCCTGGCGCCATGCCGAGCAGCTCGTTGGCGGGCACGCGGCTGTCGGAGCAGCCGATCCACAAGTATTCCGGCGCCTGCTGTTCGGACAGCGCCTTGAAGAAGTTCGGGTCTTCGGCGACCATCGAGGCGGCCCATTTGCGGTTGCGTGCGAACAGGTCTTCGGCGGTTACGCCAGTCTTGTTGTCCATGATTCTCCCTGGTTTCGATGCGTACTGAATAGGCAAGAGTATACCAGTAGGGGTGAGCCGGTCCAGTGAACCGGCCCACGCTCTGCCGACCACCCTACAAAAAAAAACCGCTGACGGTTCGCACCGGTCAGCGGCTTTTGATCATGGCCTCTTACTCGAAGAAGTCCTTGACCTTGTCCATCCAGCCCTTGCTCTGCGGGCTGTGCTTGCCGCCGCCCTCGTTGGTCGAGCGGTCGAACTCGCGCAGCAGGTCCTTCTGCTTGTCGGTCAGCTTGACCGGGGTCTCGACCACCACGTGGCAGAACAGGTCGCCGGTATAGCCCGAGCGCACGCCCTTGATGCCCTTGCCCTTCAGGCGGAAGGTCTTGCCGGTCTGGGTGCCTTCGGGCACGGTGAACGAGACCTTGCCGGTGAGGGTCGGCACCTCGATCTCGCCGCCCAGGGCGGCCTTCGCGAACGAGATCGGCATCTCGCAGTGCAGGTCGTCGCCTTCGCGCTGGAACACCGGATGCGGCTTGATGTGGATCTCCACGTACAGGTCGCCCGACGGTCCGCCATTCGTCCCCGGCTCGCCGTTGCCGGTCGAGCGGATGCGCATGCCGTTGTCGATGCCGGCCGGGATCTTCACTTCCAGCGTCTTGTTGCGCTTGATGCGTCCGGCGCCGCCGCAGGCCGCGCACGGTTCCGGGATGATCTTGCCGCTGCCGTGGCACTTCGGGCAGGTCTGCTGGATGCTGAAGAAGCCCTGCTGCATGCGCACCTGGCCGTGACCGGCGCAGGTGGTGCAGGTGACGGGCTGGGTGCCCGGCTTGGCGCCGCTGCCGTGGCAGGTGTCGCACTTGTCCCAGCTCGGCACGCGGATGGTGGTCTCGTAGCCGTGGGCCGCCTGTTCCAGCGTGATCTCGAGGTTGTAGCGCAGGTCGGCGCCGCGGTAGACCTGCGGGCCCGAGCTGCGGCCGCGGCCGCCGCCGAAGATGTCGCCGAAGATGTCGCCGAAGGCGTCGCCGAATCCTCCGGCGCCGAACCCGCCTCCGCCGCCGCCCATGTTCGGGTCGACGCCGGCATGACCGTAGCGGTCATAGGCCTCGCGCTTCTCCGGATTGGTCAGCATCTCGTAGGCTTCCTTGACCTCCTTGAACTTCTCCTCCGCTTCCTTGTTGTCGGGATTGCGGTCGGGGTGGTATTTCATCGCAAGCTTGCGATACGCCTTCTTGATGTCGTCTTCCGACGCATTCTTCGCGACCCCGAGGATCTCGTAAAAATCACGCTTTGCCATTGGCGGCACCTTGCCTGTTTAAATACTGATGATACGAACTGTGCAAAAAAACCGAGCCGGGGAACCAATCGGTCGCAGCGGCTCGGTGGTTCCGTGGTGCGGAGCAAGGGCTGACACCCCTGCCCCGCCGGAGATTACTTCGCGTCTTTCACTTCCTTGAAGTCCGCGTCCACGACGTCGTCCTGCTGCGGCTGCTCGCCAGCCTGGCCACCGGCCTGCTGGCCGCCGGCCGCGCCGGCCTGCTGCGCCTGCATGTCGGCGTACATCTTCTCGCCCAGCTTCTGGGCCGCCGTCGACAGGGCCGCGGTCTTGGCGTCGATGTCCGACTTGTCGCCCGACTTCAGCGCGCCTTCCAGGTCGGCGATCGCCGCTTCGATCTTCTCCTTCTCGCCGGCTTCCAGCTTGTCGCCGTACTCGGTCAGGGACTTGCGGGTCGAGTGGACCAGCGCGTCGCCCTGGTTGCGGGCTTCGGCCAGTTCCTTGACCTTCTTGTCCTCTTCCGCGTTCAGCTCGGCGTCCTTCACCATCTTCTGGATTTCTTCTTCCGACAGGCCCGAGTTGGCCTTGATGGTGATCTTGTTTTCCTTGCCGGTGGCCTTGTCCTTCGCGCCCACGTGCAGGATGCCGTTGGCGTCGATGTCGAAGGTCACTTCGATCTGCGGGGTGCCGCGCGGTGCCGGCGGGATGCCCTCGAGGTTGAACTCGCCCAGGCTCTTGTTGCCCGCTGCGATCTCACGCTCGCCCTGGTAGACCTTGATGGTCACGGCCGGCTGGTTGTCGTCGGCGGTCGAGAACACCTGCGAGAACTTGGTCGGGATCGTGGTGTTCTTGTGGATCATCTTGGTCATCACGCCGCCCAGGGTTTCGATGCCCAGCGACAGCGGGGTCACGTCCAGCAGCAGCAGGTCCTTGCGGTCGCCCGACAGCACCGAGCCCTGGATCGCGGCGCCGACGGCCACGGCTTCGTCCGGGTTCACGTCCTTGCGCGGGTCCTTGCCGAAGAACTCCTTCACCTTTTCCTGCACCTTCGGCATGCGGGTCATGCCGCCGACCAGGATGATGTCGTCGATGTCCGAGACCTTGATGCCCGCGTCCTTGATCGCGACGCGGCACGGCTCGATGGTGCGGTCGACAAGTTCCTCGACCAGCGCTTCCAGCTTGGCGCGGGTGATCTTCAGGTTCAGGTGGACCGGCGCGCCGTTCGCCATGGCGATGTACGGCTCGTTGATCTCGGTCTGCTGCGAGGACGACAGCTCGATCTTGGCGCGCTCGGCCGAGGCCTTGATGCGCTGCAGGGCGATCGGGTCCTTCGACAGGTCGAGGCCGTTGATCTTCTTGAATTCGTCGATGATGTAGTCGATCACGCGCTGGTCGAAGTCTTCGCCGCCCAGGAAGGTGTCGCC
The DNA here is from genome assembly GCA_032115075.1 of Massilia sp. Lineage (GTDB taxonomy): Bacteria > Pseudomonadota > Gammaproteobacteria > Burkholderiales > Burkholderiaceae_D > Telluria. Next base: position 30,908 of record DAMCRY010000002.1, on the reverse strand, counting down.
GTTGGTCGACAGCACTTCGAACTGCTTCTCGCCATCGACGTCGGCGATCTCGATGATCGACACGTCGAAGGTGCCGCCGCCGAGGTCGTACACGGCGATCTTGCGGTCGCCCTTGTCGGTCTTGTCCAGGCCGAATGCCAGCGCGGCCGCGGTCGGCTCGTTGATGATGCGCTTGACGTCCAGGCCCGCGATGCGGCCGGCGTCCTTGGTCGCCTGGCGCTGCGAGTCGTTGAAGTAGGCCGGCACGGTGATGACGGCCTCGGTCACTTCTTCGCCAAGGTAGTCTTCGGCGGTCTTCTTCATCTTGCGCAGGACTTCAGCCGAGATCTGCGGCGGCGCCAGCTTCTTGTCGCGCACGCCGACCCAGGCGTCGCCGTTGTCGGCCTTGGTGATCGCGTACGGCATCAGCGAGATGTCCTTCTGGACTTCCTTCTCGTCGAACTTGCGGCCGATCAGGCGCTTGACTGCGAACAGGGTGTTCTTCGGGTTGGTGACCGCCTGGCGCTTCGCCGGCGCGCCGACCAGGATCTCGCCGTCTTCCTGGTACGCGATGATCGACGGCGTGGTGCGCGCGCCTTCAGCGTTCTCGATGACCTTCGGCTGGCCGTTTTCCATGATGGCGACGCAGGAGTTGGTGGTCCCCAGGTCGATACCGATGATCTTGCCCATAATTTGTTTTCCTTTTAAATGCTGTAGTTTCGGATGGATTCGAATATTGGGAAAAACTGCGTGCTTTCAAGGGGGATACTCCCGCGGCCCCGCAGCGCGCCCTTGGCGCTTACTTCGGCGCAGCGGCAGTCACGATGGCCGGACGCAGCAGGCGGTCGGCGATCATGTAGCCCTTCTGCAGCACGGCGACCACGGTATTGGCCTCCTGCTCGGACGGCACCACGGCCACGGCCTGGTGCTTGTTCGGGTCGAGCTTGTCGCCCGGTTGCGGCATCACTTCGACCAGGCGGTTCTTTTCGAACGCGGCGGTCAGCTGCTTGAGCGTCATCTCGACGCCTTCCTTGATCGACTCCACCGTCGGGGCTTCGACCTTCAGCGCCATTTCCAGGCTGTCGCGCACCGGCACCATGGCCTCGGCGAAGCTTTCGATGGCGAATTTGTGGGCCTTGCTCACGTCTTCCTGGGCACGGCGGCGGATATTTTCGGCCTCGGCCTTGGCGCGCATGAAAGCGTCGTGCGTTTCGGCCAGCTTGGCTTCGGTGGCGCTCAGCTGCGCTTCCAGGTCCGACTGGCCCGGCAGCTCGGCGGCCGGGGGAACGCCAGCCTGGCCCGCGCTCGCCTGTGCGGCTTCGGTTGCGGCAGCAGCGGTCGCAGCCTCGGCCTGCGCCTGCTGGGATACCTCTTGGTTTTCTTGGTCTTGCATCGAAAAAACTCCTAGAATCAAGGACTTGGCTGAATTGGCAACGTGTCCTGCCTGATGTACAGGCCCCCAGATGGGGCGATCTCCTACATTTTCAAGGGGTATTGCTGGAATACCATGCTGAAAAAGCGGAAATCATTTGTTACAAGATTTACGGATTCCCTGAATCATTTCTCAAAGAAAAGTCTTAATCTTCCTGTCAAGCTTGCGACTATGCTCAGCAGGCAAGGGGAAACCATCATGAGACTTCAACTGATCAGTGGCGCCGTCGTGCTCTATACCCTCGCGGTCCTGGCGTGGCTGTGCTACGTCGGCATCAGCGCGTCGCCCTGGCATTCGTAGATGGACGGCGCGGCCGTCCACCGTACACGGAACCGTTTATTTTAACAGGTCGGCAACGCCGTCTTCCGCGCCGAGCTGGGCTGCGTATTGCGCGCCCACCTGGACGTCGCGCTTGCGCGCCGCGCGCTGGGCCGGGGTGAGGATGGTCGGCCAGCCGATCAGGTGCTGTTCGGCGATCTCGGCCAGGCCCGCGATCCAGGCCGGCGAGTCGTTCAGGCAGGGGATGTAGTGGAATTCCTTGCCGCCCGCGGCCTCGAAGTCGTGCCGCACTTCCATATTGATCTCTTCCAGGGTTTCCAGGCAGTCGCTGGTGAAGCCGGGGCAGATCACGTCGATCCGCTCCAGTCCCTGGCGCGCCAGCTCCTGCACCGTCGGCGCCGTATAGGGCTGCAGCCATTCGGCCTTGCCGAAGCGCGACTGGAACGTCACGATGTACTCGTCCGCGCCCATGCCCAGCGCGGCGGCCAGCAGGCGCGCGGTCTTGTGGCATTCGCAGAAATAAGGATCGCCCAGCAGCAGGGTGCGCTTGGGGATGCCGTGGAAGCTCATCACCAGCTTCTGGCCGCGGCCGTGGTTTTCCCAATACGTTTCGACGCGCTCGCGCAGCGCCTCGATATAGCCTTCGTGGTCGTGGTAGTGCTTCACCAGGCGCAGCTCGGGCACGTTGCGGATGCGGGCGAAGTGGGCGTAGACCGCGTCCCAGACCGAGGCCGTGGTGGTGCCGGAATACTGCGGGTAGGCCGGCAGGACCACGATGCGCTCGACGTGCTCTTCCTTCAGTTTATCCAGCACCTCGGGCAGCGAAGGCGAGCCGTAGCGCATCGCCATCACCACCTTCACGCCTTCGTGCTCGCGTTCGTGCAGCAGCTTGTCCAGCAGCGCGGCCTGCCTGGCGGTATGCACCTTGAGCGGCGAGCCTTCCCTGGTCCAGATGGTGCGGTACTTGGCGGCCGACTGGCCGGAGCGGAACGGCAGGATGAACAGGTTCAGGATGAACCACCACACCTTCGAGGGAATCTCGACCACGCGCGGATCGGAAAGGAACTGCTTCAGGTAGCGGCGCACGGCCTTGCGGCTGGGCTCGTCCGGGGTGCCGAGGTTGACCAGCACGATGGCGTTTCCGGGCAGGGTGCCGTGAGAGAAAGGCGGTTCTTTTCTGAATGGCATAGGAAGGAAAGTGAGGGGGAAGCCGCCATTATAAAGTGACCTCCCCTGCCACCGCATGTGGGCGGCGTACAACAGCGGGACAGCTCAGTGCTCAGGTCGTCACGCGCAGGCGCACGTCGATGTTGTTGCGGGTGGCGTTCGAATAGGGGCAGACGATGTGGGCCTTGTCGACCAGTTCCTGCAGCTGCTGCTGGTCCATGCCCGGGCCGTGGACGGCGAGGTCGACCTCGATGCCGAAGCCGGTCGGGATCTGGCCGATGCCGACGTCGCCGGTGACGGTGAGGTCCTGCGGCAAGGCGACCTTGGCCTGGCTGGCGACGAACTTCAGGGCGCCGAGGAAGCAGGCCGAATAGCCGGCCGCGAACAGTTGCTCGGGATTGGTGCCGGGGCCGCCGCCGCCGCCGAGTTCCTTGGGCGTGCTCAGTTGCAGGTCAAGGACGCCATCGGAACTTTTCGAGGTGCCTTCACGGCCGCCTTGCGAGGTGGCCTGGGCGCGGTACAGCACTTTGTCGATGCTCATTCGAACTTCCTCCTGTGTTGTGGTTGGACGGGTCCGCGAAGCGGAGCGCTTATCACTTTGCCACAGAACGATGAAGTCGGCGTGACGGTAGGTGGGCAGGTTTCCCGCCCACCCTGGCAAACCTCATGAGGCCAGCAGCTCGCGCGCATGCTTGCGCGTCGTCTCGGTGATCTCGATCCCGCCCAGCATGCGCGCCACCTCCTCCACCCGCGCCCGGCTGTCGAGCACGTCGATGCGCGAGACGGTGCGGCCTTCGCCGGTGGTGCCCTTGGCCACCTGGTAGTGCTGGTTGGCCTGGCTCGCCACCTGCGGCAGGTGGGTCACGCACAGCACCTGGCGCTGCTGGCCGAGACGCTTCAACAGGCGTCCGACCACCTCGGCGACGCCGCCGCCGATGCCGGTGTCGACCTCGTCGAAGATCAGGGTCGGGGTGGTGGTGGCGTGGGCGGTGATGACGGCGATGGCCAGCGAGATGCGCGCCAGTTCGCCGCCCGAGGCCACCTTGGCCAGCGGACGCGGGGCCACGCCGGCATGGCCGGCGACCAGGAACTCGACCTGCTCCAGGCCGTGCGCGCCCGGCTCGCCCTCGTTGAGCGCCACCGCGAAGCTGCCGCCGCTCATGCTCAGCTCCTGCATCGCGGACGTCACCTGCCGGCCCAGCTCGACGGCCGCGGCGGCGCGCCGCTTCGACATGCGCCGCGCCACGTCCATGTAGGCGGCCCTGGCCTTTTCCTCCTGCTTGCGCAGGCCCTCGAGGTCGCTGGCGTCGGCCAGCTGCCGCAGCCTGGCCTTCAGGGCGGCGTGCTCCTCGTGCAGTTCTTCCGGCGTGGTGCGGAACTTGCGGGCGGCGCTGTGCAGCGCTTCCATGCGCGCGTCCACTTCGCGCAGGCGGTCCGGGTCGAGCTCGACCTTGTCGATGTAGTTGTTCAGCGCGTACACCGCTTCCTGCAGCTGGATGCGGGCCGGCTCCATGCAGTCGAGCACCGCCTGCAGCTGGGCGTCGACGTCCACCAGCTTGCCCAGCTTCGTGTTCAGCGAGGACAGCTGCGACAGGATCGGGGTGTCGGATTCCGAGATCGCCTGCAGCGCCTCCTGGGCGCCGTCGAGCAGGCTGGCCGCGTGCGACAGGCGGCTGTGCTCGTTGCTGATCTCGGCCCATTCGCCGGCCTTCGGCGCCAGCTTGTCGAGTTCGCCGACCTGCCACTCGAGGCGCTCGCGTTCGAGCAGCACGTTGCGCGCGTCGTTCTCGAATTCCTCGCGCTGGCGCACCAGGGCGCGCCAGGCCTTGTAGGCGGCGTGGGTGGCCAGCACGTCGCCGCGGGCCTCGGGATCGCGCACCGCGATCTGGTTGTCGAGCAGTTCGCGCTGCGCCTCGGTCTTGAGCAGCGACTGGTGCGCATGCTGGCCGTGAATGTCGACCAGCATCTCGCCCAGGTCGCGCAGCTGCGTGGCGGTGGCGCTGATGCCGTTGATCCAGGCCTTCGAGCGGCCGGCATTGTCGATCACGCGGCGCACCAGGGCCGTGCCTTCCTCGGCGCTGAACTCGTTGGCCGCCAGCCAGCTGCGGGCCGTGGTGCCAAGCGTGAACTCGGCGCTGATGTCGGCCTTGGCCGCGCCTTCGCGCACCATGCTCGCGTCGCCACGCCCGCCGAGCGCCAGTTGCAGCGCGTCGATCAGGATCGACTTGCCGGCGCCGGTCTCGCCGGTGAACACCGTGAAGCCGTTCGAGAACTCGAGTTCGATCGTGTCGACAATGACGAAGTCACGGATGGTAAGTGTGCGCAGCATGAAAAATCGGGTCTCCTGTCGTGGCTTGTCCGCTCGGTTTTAGGTGAGCTTGCCTTCGTTGGTCGGGTATTCGTTCCAGTGCAGCTTTTCGCGCAGCGTATGGTAATAGCTCCAGCCTTGCGGATGCAGGAAGATGATCGTGTGCGGCGAGCGCGAGATGACGATGCGGTCGCCCAGCTGCAGGCTGGTGAAGGTCTGCATGTCGAAGTTGACGCTGATGTCGCGCCCGGCCACCAGCTCGACCACGATCTCGCTCGACTCGGGCACCACGATCGGCCGGTTCGACAGAGCGTGCGGCGCGATCGGCACCAGGGTCACGCCCTGCAGGCGCGGATGCAGCAGCGGGCCGCCGGCCGACAGCGCATACGCCGTCGAACCGGTCGGCGTCGAGACGATCAGGCCGTCCGAACGCTGGTTGTACATGAATTCGCCGTCCACCGTGAGGCGCAGCTCGACCATGCCGGCGCCGGTGCCGCGCGCCACCACCACGTCGTTGAAGGCGACGCTGCAGAAGATCTCGGCGTCGTCGCGCATCACGCGCGCCTGCAGCATGGTGCGCTCCTCGGCGCGCGCCTGGCCCTGCAGGATCTCGTGCAGGGCCGGGACCATGCGGTCGAGCGGGATGTCGGTGATGAAGCCCAGGCGGCCCGAGTTGATGCCGATCATCGGAATATCGTACTTGGCGAGCTGGCGCGCGATGCCGAGCATGGTGCCGTCGCCGCCCATGACCACCGCGTAGTCGGCCTGTTCCCCGATCCCGGCCACGGTCATCGACTCGATGCCGCCGATGCCATCGATGCCGAGACTGCCCAGGTAGGCGGCGGTATCGGTTTCGAACACCACCCGGTAGCCCTCCCCGGCCAGGAAGCCGGTGAGCTGGCGGGCCGGCTCCTCGATACCGGGGGTATTTTGCCGCACCACAAGCGCGATGATTTGTTGCTTTTCAGGCGTCACAGGCATGTCTCGGGTGGTTGGGTTTGGGGGCTTGAGATTAACCGATTATCCCTGCGTCTGCCATCGCCGCCCCCTCGGTGCACAGCAAATGACTGTACAAATAAACAGTATAACGGTGAGCTCGACTTCACGGCAAGGTCAAGCGAGCAGGATCATGCCCATCACCAGTACGACCGCCATCACCAGGGTGAACAGGTGCAGCGCCATCAGCACGATCCAGCGCAGCGCCGTCACGGCCCGACCGCCGCCGTACACGCGCCGCATCGCCGTGGGCAGGTAGAACACCAGCCAGCCCAGCAACGCCACGCGGACCAGGCTCCAGCCGTCCGCCAGCATGAACAGGCTCAGCATGAGAAAAGCGAAGGCATTGCTGTGCAGGGCGAACAGGAAGTGCTCGCCGTAGCGCCTTCCCGAGCCCAGGTAGAGCAGCTTCAGGTAGAGCGCGAACACCGGCATCATCAGGAAGATCGCATACGGGGTATAGCTGAAGAACACGCGCTTGGCCGTGTCCTTGCGTTCCCGTTCCGGCATCGCGAAGTAGCGCTCGGCGCCCTGCTCCAGCCTTGGACTGATCCGGCCCAGCAGGTTCGCGGCCTTGCCCTTGATTTCCCTGCTGTCGGCATCCTCCGCCGCCTCCCGGGACGGCACGGCGGCCGGGGCGCTCACGGCCGGCGCCGCCGCGGTGGGGCCGCCGGCATTGACATTCAGGATCTCCACTCCGCTCATTTTGAACAACGCGAAGAAGATGATGCTGAAGGTCAGGTAGAGGCGCAGCGGCTCGATGTAGCGCACGCGGCGGCCCTCGATGTACTCGCGGGAGAGAAAGCCCGGCTTGAACAGCAGCAGCTTGAGCGAGCGCCACAGCTTGCCCTCGAGCGCCACGTAGTGGGCGATGAACTCGTGCAGGAATTCGCGCGCGCTCGGCACGTGCAGGTGGGTCGCCTGCCCGCATTGGTGGCAGTAGTTGCCGGAGGTGGCGGCGTCGCAGTTCTTGCAGAAGCCGGCGTGCTGGTGGGTGTCGAGGGCGTGGGCGGTCAAGATACGAGTCCTGCAGGTTTCTCCAAACTGCCATGTTAATAGGTTAATTGCAAAAAAGCATCTTTCTTGTATTCCAGCACGTCTGCGTCTGCATGTCTTTCCTTGACGCCAATTGCGCGACTGTTTCGGCGGCGCCCGTTTACGATTGCATCAACTGCAACAGAAGGAGAGCCGACATGGTTACCGAAACCAAAGACCGCTTCGTCAACACCAAGGCGCCGATCGAAGACGGCGACAACGTCAAGCGCCAGCCGCACGAGCGCGACGAAAGCCCGGACGCGCAGGACCAGGAGCCGCGCGGCATCATCAAGCAGGCCGCCGAAGACATGGCGCAGGGCCTGCAGAACACCGATTGCTACGGCACCAACGGCCAGGGCCTGGACCAGGCCGTCGACCCGGCGCCTGGCGCGACCGGACAAGCCAATCCCCAGCCCGACCGCCACCGCTCGATGACCCGCCACGACAGCGTCGACTCGGAACCGGGCAAGAACCGATAAAGGAAACGAACAATGACGATCAAACGCAACGGCAGCGCCGTCTGGAGCGGCGGCCTGAAGGACGGCAAGGGCGCGGTCTCGACCGGCAGCGGCGTCCTGAAGGACTCCCAGTACGGCTTCAACACCCGCTTCGAGGACGGTCCCGGCACCAACCCCGAGGAACTGATCGGCGCCGCCCATGCGGGCTGCTTCACGATGGCCCTGTCCGGCCAGCTCGGCCAGGCCGGGCTGACGGCCCAGGAGCTGCGCACCACGGCCACCGTCTCGATGGAGAAGGTCGAAGGTGGCTTCTCGATCACCGCCGTGCACCTGGACCTGGTGGCGAAGATCCCCGGCGCCAGCCAGGAAGCCTTCGACAAGGCCGCCAACACGGCCAAGGAAAACTGCCCGGTATCGAAGCTGCTGAACGCCGACATCACGCTGACCTCGCGTCTCGAGAACTGACGCGTATGAACGCGGCCCGGCACGGCCGCGTTTCAAGGTTCCGCAAGGTGGACGGCTATGCCGTCCGCGCGTTCAAGCGGCTGATGCGAGGTCACGCTGCTTGCCTGTGCGCTGCAAAAACCGCGCCCAACGCATAAAATGCCCGCTTTCCGCTTCTCCTGAAAGACATTCTCATGCGCATCCTGCACACCATGCTCCGCGTCGGCGACCTGCAACGCTCCATCGACTTCTACACCAAGGTACTCGGCATGAAACTGCTGCGCACCAGCGACAACCCCGAATACAAGTACAAGCTCGCCTTCCTGGGCTACGGCAGCAACCCCGACCACGCCGAACTCGAGCTGACCTACAACTACGGCGTCGACAGCTACGACATGGGCACCGCCTACGGCCACATCGCCATCTCGGCCGAGGACATCTACGCCACCTGCGACGGCGTGCGCGCCGCCGGCGGCAACATCACGCGCGAGCCGGGCCCGGTCAAGGGCGGCACCACCGTGATCGCCTTCATCACCGACCCGGACGGCTACAAGGTCGAGCTCATCGAGCGCAAGGACGATGCGGCTGGCGCTGGGCTGAGCAGCTAAGCGTCTGCCCTGAGTTCAGAAGGTTCCGCCATTGCCTGGCTTTGGCGGTGCCTGTGGTCTGCCATCGCCCCGAAAGAGTGTGACCTGATCGGCTAATTTGTAGCCATGGCGATAGTTAGTCTTCGACTTCAGGCAGCCTGTTCCTGGCGCCGTTCACGGCCAACTGCGGCTGGCGTCCGGTTGCCAAGTGCAGAGTGCGGGCGCTCATTGTTATAGAAGTGACGCCATTTCTCAATGATCAGCTTGGCCTCCTGCCGGCTGACAAACCACTCCCGGTTCAGGCATTCATCGCGCAGCTTGCCGTTGAAGCTCTCGACGAAGCCGTTCTGCCATGGGCTGCCCGGCTTGATGTAAGCCGGCCCGATGTTCTGGTCACGCAGCCATTTCATGACGGCCGTAGCAGTGAATTCGGCACCGTTGTCGGAGCGAATAAAAGCCGGCTTTCCATAGATGCGCATCAGCCTGGACAACGTCAAGATGACGTCCTGACTGCGCAGCGACTTGCCCACTTCGATCGCCAGACATTCGCGCGTGTTTTCGTCAAGGACGCAAAGCATCTTGAGCGCCCCCCCGTCGGCCAGCTGGTCGTGCACAAAGTCATATGTCCACACGCCGTTGGGCGCAGTCGAGCCGGGAATACGGATGTCGTTGCCACAGCGACGTTTCCTGGGCCGGCGCTTCGGCAGATTCAATCCCAGCCTGCTCCAAAGGCGACATACACGGCTCACCTTCGTGTCCGTCATCACGGCGATGCGTCGATAGCCAAAACGCGGATAGCGGGCTGAAGCCTCGATCAGTTGGGCTCCCAGGGCCTGATCCTTGACTGGCTGTTTGAGCTCGTAATTCGCTATGCGCCGACTTACCCCGGCAAATCGGCAGGCAGCGCGTTCGGATAAGCCTTTACTCTTCAGGATCTCAAGCGCTTGCCTCCTGGCTGCCGGGGTTACCATTTTTTTCCGGCGATCTCCTTCAGTCCTTCGATCGCCAGCAACTGCTCGGCCAGAAGCTTCTTCAACTTGGCGTTCTCGGCTTCTAGGTCCTTCAGCCGACGCGTTTCAGGCACCGTCATTCCGTTGTACTTGTTCCGCCACCGGAAAAAAGTCTGCTCGGTGATGTTGTGCTTCCTGCAGAGATCGCGGATGACCACGCCGTCGGCCTCTGCCTGTCGCAGGATCCCAATGATCTGCTCTTCGGTAAAACGTTTCTTCATCTAGCCTCCATGTATAAAAATAACATGAAGACTAACCATCCGAGTGGCTACAAGATTCCGATCAGGTCACTTCAAGTGCCCGAACGTAGCGCTATCTGCGGGTAATAACGGCGCATTTGCTTTTCAAAGGAAACCATCGCCTCGCCATTTATCTCTGAGGCAACAACATCAGACAACGCTTCCTCCAAGGACAGGATTGGTATCAGATGGCTGAGCGACGCAACTATATTTGCGCAACGTGAGTCGGTCAGTGCCATGCGAAGCACGCATAGCCCTGAAGTACGCCCTCCCCAACAGGCCCACGCTCCTGACGTCCCCGCCCACCAGACGATCTCAGCTCTGTACGCTAGCGCGTCGGCAATACTCGCCTCTGGCCAGCAATGTAATTTATGCACATACGAGTCTGCCGCATCTTCGACCGGAAAAGAAAATTCAGCTGGTGTGCCGAAATTTTTTTCGTAGTAGTCGTTCGCATCCGGCTCAACTGCGCGACACAGGACGGCATGGTCGCCATAAATAGATGCCAGCGCTGTAAATAGCCGCCAAGCCCCTTCGCTAAACGCACGTGCGAACTCAAAAAGAAGAAAATTTCCTGCGCCGTCCGAGAAAACCTGTTCCGGGAGCTCTTGCCCCGAAAAAGACTCGGAAGGGAACTTTGCCCAACTGCTCTGCATCGCCATCAATTTCCTCCTAGCCTAATCTTTACATCGATTGATGAGCTGTTGGCCTTGTAGAAATCTGCCGTTGGCCCACCTGTGCTTCTTGCATTTTCGCGAACAACGTATCGCGCACCGTCTTTCTCGAAGATGGTCGTCTGGCCGTCTTTAGAAACCGACTCCTTCCACCCACTCTCGCGGAGATTTCGCTTGAATTCATTTTTACCAACATTTGTACTGCGATTCTCGACACTACGCCCCTTTGTTGTGCGAACGTATTCAGAATTAGGCCCATCCTCATCATCAGGTGGCGGTGACGCAGACGATGGTGCAGTGAGCTTGTTGTAGATCTCAACAAGCTTGCGAGCAACAGGATCACCCTGTTGAGATGACGACTGCACCGGAGATACGAATGGATCAGACGTCGGCCGCTTCCCCGTAATAATTACAGGCGGTGGGGGAAGTGGCAGTGGAAGGGCTTGTCAACCGTCCGGGTCGACGTAGCGGTACGGATTATTTTCCGCATAAGCGTAACGGTTGAAACTGTCCCCAGTGTCTGCAAAGGTCACCACTGGATCAATGCTCAAGAACCTCCCCGCCACCGGATCATAATACCGCTGCTGCATGTACGTCAGCCCGGTATCCGCATCGTTCACATGCCCCGTGAACCCAAGCGTCGGCACCGCCCCGCTCGCGACGTACCCGTACGGCTCGTAGCGCGTACGGCTGATCACCTGTCCGGATGCGTTGGTACGCGCCACCGGGCTGCCCAGGGCGTCGGTGTGGAGGTAGGTCACGCTGCTGCTGGCCGCGCCCGGCTCCGTCGTCATCGTCTCGACACGGGTACTCGTACCGCCCGCACCGGTCGCGGTCCAGGTGCAGCTCGACGGGTAAGCGACCCAGCCCGCTTGCGCGGTCTCGGTCCGGGAACCACTCACCGCAAGCGATTCGTTGACCGTGTAGCCGGTGCCGGATGCCGTGCACACCCGCGACAGCGAGGTGGCATTGGTCGTGCTCCACGTGGTGGTGAACGACTGTCCAGCCTTCGGTGCGGGATTGCGCGTGACCTCGATGGTCGGCTTCGGCGTGGGCGCCGCAACGGTCGTCAGGGTATCGGAATACGTCTTGGTCCCACCCGGACCACTGGCCGTCCAGGTGCAGCTCGACGGGTACCCCAGGCCGCCAGTGCCGGTTCGGTACGCTCGTCATTGACGGTCAGCGATTCGCTGACCTTGTAGCCGGTGCCGGAAGCCGTGCACACGCGCGACAGCGAAGTCGCGTTGGTCGTGTTCCAGGAGGTAGTGAAGAACTGTCCCGCCACTGGCTTGACCGGATTGCGCGTGATGCCGAGCGCCGGTTCCCCACGAGAAAATGGTAGGGTGGTCTATAGAAAATAAAAATTAGAACTCAAAATTAGATTTTAGCAATGAAATACAGCCCCGAGTTGAACTCCCAAGACTTTTCAATTGATTCTCGATCTCTGAAGGAGCGGAAAATGACGCAATCCGCCTTTAGATCGACGATGTTAAGCTCCACGGGTACTCTATACTCCTCAGATTCCTCGTCAAAAACATGTTCAGAGCGGAGCAAATAAAGAGTAGGCGGCTCATCAGCACCACTAATCCTCTGAATTATATTTTCGCTCCAAAATTCAACCTCTTCAGTGATGCCAGCAGAGAGATAAACAACAACAAATCGTACTTCATACCCACTCGCAAATTTCTGTAAAAAATTAAGACAATGACTTACAACCTGAGATGCAAAACTAACTAACACATCCCCGCCAAAAGAATTGCACTCCCAAAATTCGTCGAAGTGAATCGAATCAAACCGCTCCGTGCGTTGCAAGGCCGCATTCAACCATATTTCTAGTTTAGTAAAATCTGTCATTTTGGTAACGTCCATCCGTTGTCGGTCAACCATTTTTTCGCCTCATTTGACAAGTGCGATTGACCATGCTTCCAACTGCCATCTTTGTTCAGTGCAGAACCATCTTTGAAATGGACATGCGTTTGCTCTCCTGTGATTTTCCCAGTATCGACGCGTTTCATGCCTTTTGGCGCCTGTCCCTGTTTTATTTCACTGTTAAGTTGGTTGACACTCTTTTCTTTTTTCTCGAGTTTGCCGCTGCGCGAACGACTACTTGACCTACTTCTGCCTCGCGGGTCGTCGTCGTCAGGTTCCCAGTCCGGCGATCCTGTCTGGGAAACCCCACTATTTTGGCCGACCCATGGTTTTATAAGCGGATCAACAGGCTTCGACGATTGAATCGGAATCCAGAATACTGGTGTCGGTCGCTTAGCTGTGACGGTTACCGTTTGGACAGGGTCAGACTCGCGTCCATCTGGATCGACGTATGAATACGGATTATTTTCGGCATAGCTGTAGCGGTTGAAACCGTTTCCGGTGTCCTCGTCGGTGGTCACCGGATCAATGCTCAAGAACCTCCCCGCCACCGGATCATAATACCGCTGCTGCATGTACGTCAGCCCGGTATCCGCATCGTTCACATGCCCCGTGAACCCAAGCGTCGGCACCGCCCCGCTCGCGACATACCCGTACGGCTCGTAGCGCGTGCGGCTGATCACCTGACCGGATGTGTTGCTGCGCGCCACCGGGCTGCCCAGGGCGTCGGTGTGGAGGTAGGTCACGCCGCTGCTGGCTGGCGCCGTCGTCGTCATCGTCTCGACGTGGGTGCTCGTGCCGCCGGTGCCGCCTGCCGTCCAGGTACAGCTCGACGGATAACCTACCCAGCCCGCTTGCGCGGTCTCGGTCCGGGAACCGTTCACCGCAAGCGACTCGTTGACCGTGTAGCCGGTGCCGGATGCCGTGCACACCCGCGACAGCGAGGTGGCATTGGTCGTGCTCCACGTGGTGGTGAACGATTGCCCTGCCACCGGAGAAGGCGTGCGCGTGACAGCGACGGTCGGCTTGGGCGTCGACGCCGCGGTCGTCGTCATCGTCTCGGTATAGGTCGTGCTGCCGCCCGTTCCCGTCGCCGTCCAGGTGCAGCTCGACGGATACGCCACCCAGCCTGCCTGCGCGAACTCGGTGCGCGAATCGTTCACGGCAAGCGACTCGTTGACCGTGTAGCCGGTTCCCGATGCCGTGCACACCCGCGACAGCGAAGTCGCGTAGCTCGTGCTCCAGGTGGTCGTGAACGTTTGTCCGGCTACCGGGGAAGGCGTGCGCGTGACGCTGACGGTGGGCTTGGGCTGCCCTGTCGACATCGTCTCCGAATAGGTCGTGGTCCCGCCCGCGCCGCTCGCCGTCCAGGTGCAGCTCGACGGATAACCCACCCATGCCGCCTGGGCCGTCTCGGTGCGCGAACCGTTCACGGCCAGCGTCTCGTTGACCTTGTAGCCGGTGCCGGCGGCCGTGCAGACGCGCGACAGCGAAGTGGCGTTGCTCGTGCTCCAGCTGGTCGTGAACGACTGTCCGGCCACCGGGGAAGGATTGCGCGAGACACTGATCACCGGCTTCGGCGTCGGGGCCGGCGCCGTCGTCATCGTCTCGACGCGGGTGGTCGTGCCGCCCGCGCCGCTAGCCGTCCAGGTGCAGGTCGACGGATAACCGACCCAGGCCGCCTGCGCGGTCTGGGTGCGATTGCCGCTGACCGCCAGCGATTCGCTGACCTTGTAACCGGTGCCGCCCGCGGTGCAGACGCGGGTGAGCGAAGTCGCGTTGCTCGCGCTCCAGTAAGTCGTGAAATTGCTGCCGGCGACCGGCGCCGGGATGTGGTCGACCGCGATCACCGGCTTGGGTATTGGCGCACTCACCGTCACCGTCCTCGCGGTGGTCTGCCCGAAACGGCGCTGGCCCTCCCACAGCATGCCCCAGTCGAATACGTGATTACCCGTCGTGGCCGGCGCCTGGACCTGGAAGTCGAAGGTGGCCGACTGGCCTGGCGCCACGGTGGCCACGTTCATGTCGACCCGGTTGCGCCCGAAGGTCACGTTGTCGACCGGGCTGGTCGAACCGATGCGGTAATTTTCTGCCCTGCTCCAAGTCACGTTGCCGGTGTTCTTGAACGTGAGCGAGACGTTATACGTGCTTCCCGCCGTCATATTGGCAGGTACCGTCGCATTGGTCAGCTGGGCGTCGTAGACCGGCGCCGGCGCGCTGACCGTGATCGTGCGCGTGGCGATCGCACCGAACCAGAACTTCCCTTCGCGCAGCATGCGCCAATCGAAGCTGTAGGTGCCGGGCGTGGTCGGCGCCACGATGGCGAAGGCGAAGGTGGCCTGGCTGTTCGGCGCAACGCTGCCTGTAACGGCAACGCGGCCGATGCCCCATATCTGGCTGTCCAGGGGGTTGAAGATGCCGAGCCGGTAGGGGCCGTCGATATTGCTTGACCAAGTCGTGTTGCCCGTGTTCTTTACCGTTACGATCACCCATTCGGCGGTGCCCGTCGTCATGGAAGTGGGCGCGGAAAAGCTGACGATCACCGAATCGTCCATCACCTCGGGATCTTCCGGCGGCGGCGGCGCAGCGTCCGGCCCCGGGATCGGCGTAACGACCGGCGACGTGGTATCCGGCTTGGACTGCGCATGGGCGCTGCCGGCGGCGCACAATGCCAGCAGCAAGGCGATCAGGACAAGCGGCGACAACAGCGAGAACAGGCTGTTGCGCCACAAGCCAGGACGCGACATGGACAAGGTACGGGCGAAGGACAAGACCTTGGTCATCATTTCACCTCCGCGATCGCATGGTTGTGCAGGTAGATGTATTTCGTTGCGCTGCCAGTGCCGGCAGTGGTGTAGAGCAGCTTCCCATCCTGGCTGTAGACCTGGATGCGGTTGACGCCATCGGTGCCCACCACGCTGACCCGGCGGCCATGGCCGTCGTATTCGTAGGTGGCCAGGCTGGTGGCACTGGACATGCGGTTGGCGACGTCGAAGACGTAGTTGCGGCTGCCGCGCCGGATGATGTTGCCCTGCACGTCGTAGTCGTAGGCGAAGGTGAAACTGGCGTTGCTGGCCGTGACCGAGGCGAGGCGGTTGGTCAGGGAATCGATGGCGTGGGTGGCGCTGCGCGCGTTGGCGCCGCCCGTGATCGTGCTCGCCACCAGGTTGTCCTGGCCGTCGTATTCGTAGGTGGCCAGTCCCCACAGGTTCGGCGCCGAAGCCGTCTTGAGCCGGTCCAGGCCGTCGTAGGTCATGGAGCGCGTAGTCGCGCCGCCCGCCACATCCTCGATGCCGAGGACGTTACCGTTCTCGTCGTAGGTGTATTTGTCGCTCAGCACGCCCACGTCCACGGCAGTCTGCGGCAGGCCACGCGCGTTCTGCGTCATCGTGCGGACGATGCCGTTGCCGTACTTGAAGCCGGCGATCGCGCCGTTCGGATGGTAGGTAATACTGGTGGCATACGATCCAACCTGCTGGGGCTCGCCGAGTGCATTCGGGTTGTATGCGACTGCCGTCGCGTCGCCCGGGTACTTCAGCGACGTCAGGCGTATAGATCCGGTCGATGGCGGGGCTGGCGTCGCCGAAGGCGGTCCTGGTCAGCCGGTTGCGCTTGTCGTAGGTTTGGACCGCCCTGCGGCCTTCCAGCACGGTAGCGCGGTCGCACGCAGCGATCTTGGTATCAGATTGCGTGCCGGGGTCGACTTGTTCACCGCCCGGCAGAGTTTGCCGGGCGCTGCTACAATCTCCGGGCCTGGATTGCCAGGTCACAATCAAATACGTCTTCGGGGCGGGGTGCGATTCCCCACCGGCGGTATGACCCTGCAAAGGGTCGAGCCCGCGAGCGCCTGCAGCAGCAGGGTCAGCAGACCTGGTGAGAAGCCAGGGCCGACGGTATAGTCCGGATGAAAGAAGATGTGCGCTGTCACGCGCTTGCCTGGTCACGCCTGTGGCCGGTGGGCGTGCGTATCCGCTTTGCCCTGATGCGTTTTTCGCCATAGCCATACTTGCGAGGAGCGTCTCACATGTTAGTCACACCCCAATACTCCCTTCATAGCACCGACCTGGAAGGCCGCATCGCCGCCGCGTTGGCGGCCACGCGTGCCGGTGTTCCCGTCATCCTGCTCGACGATTTCGACCGCGAGAACGAGGCCGACCTGATCGTCGCCGCGGAAAAGCTGAGCGTCGAAACGATGGCGCTCATGATCCGCGAATGCAGCGGCATCGTGTGCCTGTGCCTGTCCGCCGACAAGGTGCGCGCGCTGGAGCTGCCGCCGATGGCCGCCGAGAACGGCAGCCGCTACGGCACCCCGTTCACGGTCTCGATCGAGGCGCGCCACGGCGTCACCACCGGCGTGTCGGCCCTGGATCGCGTCACCACGATCCGCACCGCCATCGCGGCGAATGCCGAGCCGGACGACCTGGTGCGTCCTGGCCACGTGTTCCCGCTGCGCGCGACCCCGGGCGGCGTGCTGGCGCGCGCCGGCCACACCGAGGGCTCGGTCGACCTGGCGACCATGGCCGGGCTGCAGCCGGCCGCCGTGCTGTGCGAACTGATGAATCCGGACGGCACCATGATGCGCGGCGAGGACATCGAGCGCTTCGCCGAGGAGCGCGGCTTCCCGATCCTGACGATCGCCGAGATGATCGCATGGCGCAAGGCCCGCGAAGGCAACTAAGCGGCCATAAGCCAACCGGCATCCCGAAGCGGCGCCACGGCGCCGTTTTTTCTTTCAGGAATTAGTCTCCGATATTGCCTTCCGTCGGTGTCCCGTTTGACCGTGCTTAAGCGAACCCGTCTTTTACGTAACGCTCAGCCGGGCCCGTCCTAGACTGGATTGAACCCGTCAATGCAGGCAACGATGTCGATCAGCCTTTCCCGAAGTTCCCTACGCGGGTGAAGAATTTGCCGGCGGGGATAGTGATGCTGGAGGCGGAGGCGGTGGCCGACGACGGCGCGATCGCGGTGCGCACCAATACCGGATTGGGCCTGCTGCGGCCGCGCAAGGATGGGGGCAAATAGGCAGCGGTGCGGGGAGTAAGCCGTAGGGTGGGCGGGTTTCCCGCCCACCCTACGGTGAAGCGATCGCTTACGCCAGCGGATCGATCACGAAGGCCGGCATGCGCTCGTTGCTCTTCGCGCATTCCAGGAACTTGTCGGCGGTCGACAGTGCCTCGTTGATGGTCACGTCCATGTCCAGGTAGCGGTAGGTGCCGAGGCGCCCCACGAACGTGACGTTCGGCTCCTCGCGCGCCACGTTGACGTAGCGTTCGAGCTGCTGCTTGTCGCGCGCCTGGCGGATCGGGTAGTACGGGATGTCCTTCTCTTCGCACTGGCGGCTGTATTCCTTGTACATCAGCGTCTTCTCGTGCTTTTCCCACGGCGAGAAATGCTTGTGCTCGGTGATGCGGGTGTAGGGCTGGCTGTCGTCGCAGTAGTTGATGACGGCATTGCCCTGGTAGTCGCCGGTGTCGCGGAACACCTCGAAGTCCAGCGTGCGGTACGGCAGGCGGCCTTCGGTATGCTTGAACCAGGCGTCGATCGGGCCGCTGTAGAACACGTGGGCGTAGTCGCCCTTGTTGGCCGGGTCGAAGGTGGTGTTCAGGTGCACGGTCACGCCCGGCACGTCGAGGATCTTCTCGACCAGCGCGGTGTAGCCGTCTTCCGGCATGCCCTGGTATTTGTGGGCGAAATAGTTGTCGTCGTAGTTGAAGCGCACCGGCAGGCGCTTGAGGATGCTGGCCGGCAGCTCGGTCGGCTGCATGCCCCACTGCTTGACGGTATAGGTCTTGAAGAAGGCTTCGTACAGCTCGCGGCCGACGAAGCGCAGCGCCTGGTCCTCGAAGGTGACCGGATTCTCGATCGACTTGTCGCCGAGCGAGGCGAGGAATTCCTGGGCTTCGGCCGGGCGGAAGGTCTTGCCGAAGAACTGGTTGATGGTGAGCAGGTTGATCGGCAGCGTGTAGACGGCGCCGTTGGTGATGGCCTTGACGCGGTTCACGTAGGGCATGAAGCGGCTGTAGCGGTTCACGTATTCCCAGACGCGCTCGATGTCGGTGTGGAAGATGTGCGGGCCGTAGACGTGCACCATGACGCCGGTCTCTGCGTCGCGTTCGGAATGGCAGTTACCGGCGATGTGCGGGCGCGATTCGAAGATCTCGACGTTGTAGCCGGCTTCCGCGAGCTGGCGAGCAATGACGGCCCCGGAAAAACCGGCGCCGACGATCGCGATATTCTCTTGCATGTTATTTATCCTTAGGAATAGAAATCTGACTCGGAGCCCGGAGGAAGCGGGCTCATGTTGGCTGCCGTTTGAAGGCGCATTAACGTTGCCAGTTTATCAGCTTTGCAAAAAAAATCCGCCGGCGCGCGACTTGTCGTGCGTCAACTATTTTGGATGGAAATCAAGGGCTTACCCATCTCAGATGCAAAAAAGCCCGAACCGCTCCGGCTCGGGCCTTTTAACATTCCGCCCGGCAGGCCGGGCGGTAGGGGATGGCAAACGCGCGCTTACTTCTGCAGCAGGGCGTTCACGGCGGCCAGGTCCGACTCGCGCAGCGAACCCGCCGCGGCCTTCAGGCGCAGGCCGTTCAGGATGGTGTCGTAGCGGGCGCGCGACAGGTCGGTGCGGGTCTGGTACAGCTGGCGCTGCGCGTTCAGCACGTCGATGTTGATGCGTACGCCGACCTGGTAGCCCAGCTTGTTCGATTCCAGCGCCGACTGGCTCGACACTTCCGCCGCTTCCAGTGCCTTGACCTGGGCCATGCCGCTGTTCACGCCGAGGAAGGACTGGCGGGCCAGCAGGGCGGCCTGGCGGCGGTTCGCTTCCAGGTCGTTGCGCGCCTTGTCTTCCAGCGCGATGGTTTCGCGCACGCGGCTGGTGACGCCGAAGCCGCTGAAGATCGGCACCGTGAACTGCACGCCGATGGCCTTGTTCTTGTCGATGCCGGCCGCGTCGCTCTGGCCATGGACCTGGGTGCGGCGGCTGCTGGCCACCAGGTCGAGGGTCGGGTAGTGGCCGGCGCGGGTCTTCGAAATGTCGCGCTTGGCGATTTCGACCTGCAGCTGCGACACGGTCACGCCATAGTTCTGGTTCTCGGCCGACGACACCCACGGGTCGACGTTGGCCGGCGACGGAGCGTTCAGCGTGATGCCGCTCTTGAGCGGGGACAGGTTGCCGGGCGCGGTGCCGATGATGGCCTGCAGCGCATTGTTCTTGTTGTCGAGGTCGTTGACCGCCGCGAATTCCTGGGCGATCACCAGGTCGTAGGCCGCCTGCGCTTCGTGGGTATCGGTGATGGTCTGGGTGCCGACCTCGAAGTTGCGCTTGGCCGACGCCAGCTGCTCGGTCACGGCGGTCTTCTGGGCGCGGGTCGATTCCAGCTTGTCCTGGGCGGCCAGCACGTCGAAGTAGGCTTGCGCCACGCGGGTGATCAGGTCCTGCTGGGCCTGGGCGAACTGCGCTTCCGAGATGGCCTGCTGCAGCTTGCTCTGCTGATAGGTTTCCCAGCGATCCCAGCGGAACAGCGGCTGGGTCAGCGCGATCGTGTAGTCGGTGGTGCGCAGGTTCGAGCCGCTGCCGCGCGCCAGGATGTCGGCGCCGGTCCTCGGGTCGGTGCCGATGACCGTGCCTTCGTTCCACGGCGAGCTGTCGCGGTCGTTCTTGCCGGCGCTGCCGGTGATGCCGATGGTCGGGAGAAGCCCTGCACGCCCCTGTGTGATCCGTTCCCGGCCCGCCGCCGCCGACGCACGCGCGCTGGCGTAGGTCGCGTCGTTGGCCAAGGCTTGCTGGTACACCTGGATCAGGTCGGCCGCGCTTGCATTCAGCGAGCAAAATGCGCTGGCGAGCAGCACGGCAAGTAGGGGTTTCTGCATTGCTTTCTCCACAGGAGTCATCAAAAGTGTTGGAATCAGCTCAATACTTCGGCATCGAAGGATCGACCTGTACGGCCCAGGCGTGTATTCCGCCCGTCAAATTCGTTACGTTTTCAAATCCGTTACGTTCCAGGAAACTCGCGACCTGCATGCTGCGCGCTCCATGGTGGCAGATGCATACGATCTCGCGCTCGTCCGGCAGTTCGCCGGCGCGCAGCGGGATCAGGTGCATCGGTATCTGGGTCGAGCCCGCGATATGGCAGGTCTCGAATTCCCAGTTTTCGCGCACGTCCAGCAACAGAGGCTGTTCCTGCGCCGGGTCGGCCAGCTTCGCTGCCAGCTCGGGGGCGGTCACGTGCTGCATCGCGGCCTCAGAACTGGAAACGCGACGGCGCTTGCGCACCAGTCAGCGGCTTGGCGATGGTTTCGAAAATCCGGACCGTGTCGTAGCCGGTTTCCGAGGTGCGGGTAACGATGTTGAAGCTCATCGCCGGCGCCTCGCCCAGGATCACCGCCAGGCGGCCGCCCACTTTCACCTGCTTTACCAGCGCTTCCGGCAGCACCGGCAGCGCGCCCGACACCACGATCACGTCGTACGGTGCGCCCTTTTCCCAGCCGGCCGCGCCGTTGCCTTCTTCGACGGTCACGTTGCCGATGCCGGCGCGCGCCAGGTTCTCGCGCGCCAGGGTCGCGGCTTCCGGCTGGATCTCCACGGTGGTCACGTGGCGCGCCTTGTGCGCCAGCAGTGCCGCCATGTAGCCCGAACCGGTACCGATCTCGAGGACGTTCTCGTGCTTCTTGACCGCCACTTCCTGCATGATGCGCGCCTCGACCTTCGGGTTGAACATCGCTTCGCCGCCCGGCAGCGGGATTTCGACGTCCGCGAAGGCTAGGTTCTGGTAGGCCGCCGGCACGAACTGTTCGCGCTTGACGACGTGCAGCAGGTCCAATACGTCCTGGTCGAGGACGTTCCATGGGCGGATCTGCTGTTCGATCATGTTGAAGCGGGCTTGTTCGATATTCATTTGCGTTCTCGATGGAAAAATAAATAATCCGATATTTTATCGTTGAACGGCCTCAGGACGCACATCTTAGCGATGGGCTCCCCGGGACCAGGGTAAATTGCGACAGTCTGCAGTTTGGAGGGGTTGAACGCCAAAAAAACGGCGGGCTGATGCAACCGGGGATGCAAACGGCGGCTCAGCCGGCCCGCGGATCGACCCGCGGCAGCAGCCCGTGCAGGGCCATGTCGAGGAAGGCGTCGAGGAAGGCCTGGGGCTGCAGGTCGCCGCAGTCGCAGGGCGCCACGGCCGAGTGCTTCCAGGTGATCAGCATCATCATCGGCGCGATCAGCACCTGCGTCATCTGGGTAATGTCGATGTCGCGGAACTCGCCGCGCGCCACGCCGCGCTCGAGCATGGACGAGATCATGCGGGTGCCGCGGGTGATGACTTCTTCCTGGTAGAACTTGGCCAGTTCGGGGAAATTGCCCGCTTCGGCCATGATCAGCTTGCTGATGCCGGACACCTTGCTCTGGCCGACGCGGCGCCACCAGTTCAGCATCACGGTGCGCAGCAGCTCGCCGCTGTGGCCGGCGAACTCGTTGATCGAGACCTCGGCCTCGCCGATCACCGGCACGATGCTTTCACGCACGACCGCCTTGAACAGTTCTTCCTTGTTCGTGTAATACAGGTAGAGGGTGCCCTTGGACACGCCGGCGCGGCGCGCGACGTCCTCCAGCCGGGTGGCGGCGAAGCCCCGCTCGACGAACAGGTCGATCGCGGCAGCAAGAAGTTCCTGCGGGCGGGCATCCTTGCGGCGTTCCCAGCGCGGCTTGCTGTCGAGTGGACATTGCATGTTTCTGCCTAGAAACCAACTGATGAGCCACAGAATATAGACGGGGCAGGTAGCCCAGTCAATCGAAACGTTACACGATTGCAACCGTCAATACGATATGTCCTAGCTGGCGCCGGGTCCATAAATACGGCCATTGGCGCGTGAGGCGTACAGGGCGCCGTCCGGATTGCGCGGCGGGACGTCCTGCTGCTGGCGCGGCACCTGGAACACCGACAGGCGGTCGGCCAGGCCGGGCGCCACCTTCTCCATCATGATGTCGAGCTCGGCAATGATGCCGACCCGCACCGTGCGCATCGGCGTCACGGCCGCATGCAGGATGGCGGCCGCGACCTCGTGCGGATCGACCTGGGGCGCGGGCAGCTTCGGTTCGCGGTCCATGTAGTTGCGCGCGTGCTGGGGCAGCGGCGTGTCGACGGCGGTCGGTTCGATCAGGGTGATCGACACCGGGGACTGGTCGAGATGCTCGACCTCGATGCGCAGCGCATCGGTAAACCCCTTCACCGCGTGCTTGCTGGCCGAGTACATGCCCTGCATCGGGATCGCCACTTCGGAGGCCTCGCTGCCCAGGTTGATCAGGGCGCCACCCTGGCGGATGAGGTAAGGCAAGGCCACCAGCGAGCCGTTGACCATGCCCCAGAAATTGATGTCGAACAGGCGCCGGCTGTCTTCCTCGCTCACCTGGTCCAGGCGCCCGTAGATGGTGCCGCCGGCATTGTTGATCCAGGTGTCGATGCGCCCGAAGCGGTTGATCGCGGCCTGGGCGATGCGTTCGACCTGGGCGCGGTCGGCCACGTCGGCCACGACGGCGATGGCCTCGAAGCCATTTTCCACCAGCCCCTGCACCACGGCTTCCAGCACGTCGGCGCCGCGCGCCGCCAGCACCAGCTTCGCGCCCTGCTTCGCCGCCTCCTGCGCGGTGGCCAGGCCGATGCCGCTGGAGGCGCCGGTGATCACGACGACCTGGCGGTTCAGGGGTTTGAGCGGGCTGGACATGGAGGGCTCCTGTGTTGGCTGTGCGATGGACACAACGTAGCAGGAAAACGTCCGGGGACGCGCCCGCCATGGCGCGCAGGACGGGTATACTCCTTCCGCTTATGACCACCGCCCCCCTCCCCATGCAATGCCGCCCCGACTGCGGCGCCTGCTGCACCGCGCCCTCGATCACCAGCCCGATTCCCGGCATGCCCGGCGGGAAGCCGGCCGGCGTGCGCTGCGTCCAGCTGGCCGACGACAACCGCTGCCGCATCTTCGGCAAGCCGGAGCGGCCGGCGTTCTGCGGCGGGCTGCAGCCGTCGAGCGAGATGTGCAGGAACGATCGCGCGCAGGCGATCCGCTGGCTGGACGAACTGGAACGATTGACGCGGCCAGTGCCGGCCTGATCACTCGCTGGTTTTGCAGGGTGGGCGGCTTCACCCACCCTACTGGCCATCGGGCCTCTCGGGCAGCACCAGCCCAAGCCGCTTTTTCTTCTTTTTCACGACCACGGTCTGCTCCTGCGCCGGCCTGGTGGCGGGCGGCGGCGCGACCGGCAGCGGAAAGCCGAAGAAGACCATCACGAGGAAGACCGGCAGCAGCAGGTAGAACAGCGGCCGCTTCCAGTTGAGTTTTTGCTTGAGCATGGCCGGCACGTGATACCGTGCTGGCATAAATACAAGAGCCCGCCCTTACCCGGGGCGGGTAATCCGACAGGCTGGCCGTCGCGCCTAGGCCGCGACCGGCTTGCCACGCGCCTGTTGCACCCGCTGGAACAGCCCGCCCAGGGTCAGGCCGTCGTGCCAGACCTCGTCGAGCATCAGGCCGTAGCGCTCGCGCAGGGCCTGGGCCAGCCGCTCGATCTCGGACCTGTCCGGCTGGCGGCGCGCAGGCGTGGCCTGGCGGCAGATGCCGAGCACTTCGTCGTCGGGGCGGAAATGCAGCTTCTCGCTGTCGCGGAAGGCGAAGGCGGACACGAACAGCGACAGGAAGTCGCGGATGTCCTTGCGCGAAGCCGCAGGAAAGGTGCTGCGCCAGACCCGGCCCTGGCAGGGTCGGTAGCGCAAGGCGTTGGGCTTGTGCCAACCATGGAATGCCGCCCAGGAGAGCGCGGCAAGGATGAGGACCACGATAATACTCATGGGTTCGAGTGTAGCACGCGTTTTGGCGAACGGCGCACGCCAGATGCGTTGTTGGCGAGCCCGGCTTTCAGCCCGATGTAACCCGGAAGAAACGCGGTCACGGTACAATCATGGTCTTGCACCGAACGTGCACCGAACTCGGCTGGCGCAAGAAGTTGGCGCAAAAGCGCCGGGGCTGCGCATGATAAGCTTCGGCCCCGCACCCGTCCGCTACGACACTCCCCCGCAACCACCCCGCATTGCCAGAAATTTATTTAGCATTCATGGATATTGTTCTCGCCATCAAAGCGATCATCATGGGCCTGGTCGAGGGGTTCACCGAATTCCTGCCGATCTCGTCCACCGGCCACCTGATCCTGGCCGGCAGCCTCCTGAATTTCACCGGCGAGAAGGTCAAGGTGTTCGAGGTGGCGATCCAGGCCGGCGCCATGCTGGCCGTGATCTGGGAATACCGCCAGCGCATCGCGGGCGTCGTCACCGGCCTCGGATCGGACCCGAAGCAGCGCAGGTTCCTGGGCAACGTCGTCATCGCCTTCATTCCGGCGGCCGTGCTCGGCTTCCTGTTCAACGAGGCGATCACGCGCGAGCTGTTCGCGCCGGTCCCGGTCGCCACCGCCTTCATCGTCGGCGGCCTGGTCATCCTGTGGGTGGAGCGCCGGCATACCGGTGGCGCGAACACGGACCGGCCCTCGCGCGTGGAAAGCGTGGACGACATGAACTCCCTCGACGCGCTCAAGGTCGGCGTGGCCCAGGCCTTCGCCCTGATCCCCGGCACCAGCCGCTCGGGCGCGACCATCATCGGCGGCATGCTGTTCGGCCTGTCGCGCAAGGCGGCCACGGAATTCTCCTTCTTCCTGGCGATCCCGACGCTGCTGTCGGCCACCGTGTACTCGGTGTTCAAGCAGCGCCACCTGCTGTCGCTGGCCGACCTGCCGCTGTTCGGGCTGGGCGGGCTGGCGGCCTTCGCCTCGGCCTTCCTGTGCGTGCGCTGGCTGCTGCGTTACATCAGCACGCACGACTTCACGATCTTCGCCTGGTACCGTATCGTGTTCGGAGTCCTGGTGCTGGTGACCGCGCACTTCGACCTGGTGCACTGGGCAGAATGATCGGCAGAAACAAGGAATCATAGTGGGTGGAAACGACAACATGACTTCGGACATCGGCGCGCGCGCGCTGCACGTGCTCGAGACGGTATTCGGCTACCCGGCCTTCCGCGGGCAGCAGGCCGAGATCGTCGAGCACGTCGCCAGCGGCGGCGACGCGCTGGTCCTGATGCCGACCGGCGGCGGCAAGTCGCTGTGCTACCAGATCCCGGCGCTGCTGCGCGACGGCGTGGGCGTGGTCGTCTCGCCGCTCATCGCGCTGATGCAGGACCAGGTCGACGCGCTGGAAGAAGTCGGCGTGCGCGCCGCTTTTCTCAACTCGACCCAGACCTTCGAGGAAACCCTGCGCATCGAGCGCCTGGTGCGCAGCGGCGAGATCGACCTGGTCTACGTGGCGCCCGAGCGCCTGCTGACCCAGCGCTGCCTCGAGCTGTTCGACGCCTCGCCAATTTCCCTGTTCGCCATCGACGAGGCGCACTGCGTGTCGCAATGGGGCCACGACTTCCGCCCCGAGTACATCCGCCTGTCGGTGCTGCACGAGCGCTACCCGACCATCCCGCGCATCGCCCTCACCGCGACCGCCGACCAGCAGACCCGCGCCGAGATCGCGCACCGCCTGCAGCTCATTGAGGCGCGCCAGTTCGTCTCGTCCTTCGACCGCCCGAACATCCGCTACTCCATCGTCGAGAAGACCAACGCCCGCAAGCAGCTGATCGACTTCATCGGCAGCGAGCACGCGCAGGATTCCGGCATCGTCTACTGCCTGTCGCGCAAGAAGGTCGAGGAGACCGCCGACTTCCTGTGCGAGCACGGCATCAAGGCCCTGCCCTACCACGCCGGCATGGAGCATGGCCAGCGCGCCGCGAACCAGTCGCGCTTCCTGCGCGAAGACAATATCGTGATGGTCGCGACCATCGCCTTCGGCATGGGCATCGACAAGCCGGACGTGCGCTTCGTCTGCCACCTCGACCTTCCCAAGAGCATCGAGGGCTACTACCAGGAGACCGGCCGCGCAGGCCGCGATGGCGCCCCCGCCAGCGCCTGGATGGCCTACGGCCTGCAGGACGTGGTGCTGCAGCGCCGGATGATCGACGAATCGGAGGCCGACGAGACCTTCAAGCGCGTGCTGTCGATGAAGCTCGACGCCATGCTCGGCCTGTGCGAGACGCTCAGCTGCCGGCGCATGCGCCTGCTCGACTACTTCGGCGAGCGCTCCGGCCCCTGCGGCAACTGCGACACCTGCCTGATCCCGCCGGTTTCTTTCGATGGCACGGTGCCGATGCAGAAACTGCTGTCGACGGTCTATCGCGTCGACCAGCGCTTCGCGGCCGGCCACGTGATCGACGTGCTGCGCGGCGCGCAAACGGAGCGCATCAGCCAGTGGCACCACGACAAGCTGACCGTCTACGGGGTCGGCGCCGACCGCTCGGAGCAGGAATGGCGCGCCATCGTGCGCCAGGCCATCGCGCTCGGCTTCGTCACGGTCGACCACGACGCCTTCAGCTCGCTGAAACTGACCGACGCCGCGCGCCCGGTGCTCAAGGGCGAGCAGAAGGTGCAGCTGCGCCAGTACCAGAAGCCGGTCAAGGCCAAGCGTCCGTCCTCCTCGCGCAGTTCCGGCTACGAAGAGATGGAGCTGTCGCGCTCCGAGCAGCAGATCTTCGAGCGCCTGCGCTCCTGGCGCATGGGCACGGCGCGCGAGCACGGCGTGCCGGCCTATGTCGTGTTCCAGGACGCCACCCTGCGCGAGATCGCCAAGGTCAAGCCGACCTCGATCGAAGCGCTGCGCGGCGTGTCCGGCGTCGGCGAGAAAAAGCTGGTTTCCTACGGCGACGAAATCGTCGCCATCATCAACGAAATGATGTAATTGCAATGGCTATTCCCACCCCCACCACCGTCGCACCCGCCAGGGACGGCGCCGACGCGCATGTTCCCGAACATGCACCCGTCAACGCCCCCGGCCTGCAAAGCTTCGTCTTCGCGCTGTTCTTCGTCTTCGGCGGCATCACCAGCCTGAACGACGTCATCATCCCCAAGCTGAAGGACCTGTTCACCCTCAGCTACGCCCAGGCCATGCTGGTGCAGTCGGCCTTCTTCGCGGCCTACTTCTTCGTCTCGATTCCGGCCGCGGCCGTGGTCCAGCGCATCGGCTACATGCGCTCCGCCGTGGTCGGCCTGGTGACGATGGCGCTGGGGTGCCTGCTGTTCATCCCGGCCTCCTATTCCGGCGTGTTCGTCACCTTCCTGCTGGCGCTGTTCGTGCTGGCATCCGGCATCACCATCGTGCAGGTGGTGGCCAATCCCCTGATCTCGATGCTGGGCAAGCCGCAGACGGCGTCCAGCCGCCTGACCTTCGCCCAGGCCTTCAACTCGCTCGGCACCACGCTCTTCCCCTATGTGGGCGCGATCCTGATCCTCGGTTCGCTGGCGACGGTCGACGTGTCCACCCTGAGCGGCGCGGCGCTGGACACCTACCGCCAGGAAGAGACCCGCGTGGTGGTGAACACCTACATCGGCCTGGCGATCGCGCTGGGCCTGCTGGCGGTGGCGGTGTGGGCCAACCGCCGCAAGCTGGTCGAGACGGCGGCGCCGGCGACGAGCATCCTGCACGCCTTCGACCTCCTGAAGCAGCCGCGCTTCGCGCTCGGCGCGCTGTGCATCTTCCTCTACGTCGGCGCGGAAGTGGCGATCGGCTCGATCATCGTGAACTACCTGATGGACTCCCACGTGCTGGGACTGAACGCCGAGGAAGCCGGCAAGCACGTGCCGCTGTACTGGGGCGGCGCCATGGTCGGCCGCTTCATCGGCGCGGCGCTGCTGCGCCTGCTCTCGCCGGGCAAGGTGCTGGCCAGCGCGGCGCTCGCCACCATCGGCCTGCTGCTGGTGTCGGGCCTGACGACCGGCGCGCTGTCGGGCTGGTCGCTGCTGGCCATCGGCCTGTTCAACTCGATCATGTTCCCGACCATCTTCACCCTGGCCTGCGACGGGCTGGGCAAGCGCGCGGCGGAAGGGTCGGGACTGCTGTGCGTGGCGATCGTGGGCGGCGCGGTCGTGCCGCTGGCGATGGGGCACACGGCCGACGTGGCGGGGCTGAAGATGTCGCTGCTGGTGCCGGCGGTGTGCTATGCGGTGATCCTGTACTTCGGCTTGTACGCACGGCGCTCGCGCGCTTCGTAGGCTGGACGGGGGCGCCGAGCCGGCTGTGCCGTCGGCGCGTTCACATCACGGACGAAAGGACGCAGCGCCATGAATCAAACGACGGTTGAACCCGCCCCCCCTACGGAATCCGGCGGCAGGCCGTAATGCCGTTCAGTTAGCTTATGAACGTCGTTCCGGCGAAGGCCGGAACCCAAGTTTGCATGAGCTGGCGAGACGCTCAACTTGGGCCCCGGCCTCCGCCGGGGCGACGATTCCACTGCTAACTGAACACCATCAGGCGGCAGGCCGGCTTATTTTTTGGTGAAGACGAGATCCCACACGCCGTGCCCCAGCTTCAGGCCACGGTTCTCGAACTTGGTCAGCGGCCGGTAGGCAGGCTGCGGCGCATAGCCCTCGGCGGTGTTCTGCAGCGCCGGCTCGTTGCCCAGCACTTCCAGCATCTGCACCGCGTAATCCTCCCAGTCGGTGGCGCAATGCAGGTAGCCGCCCGGCGCCAGCTTGTCGCACAGGACCTTCACGAACGGCGACTGGATCAGGCGGCGCTTGTTGTGGCGCGCCTTGTGCCACGGGTCCGGGAAGAACACGTGCACGCCGGCCAGCGAGCCATCGGGGATCATGTGGTTCAGGACCTCGACCACGTCGTGCTGGATCAGGCGCAGGTTGGTGATGCCCTGCTCGCCGATCTGCTTGAGCAAACTGCCCACGCCCGGCGTGTGCACCTCGACGCCGATGAAATCCTTCTCCGGCATCAGGCGCGCGATGTGCGCGGTGGTGTCGCCCATGCCGAAGCCGATCTCGAGGATCACCGGGGCCTTGCGGCCGAACGCCGCTTCCAGGTCCAGCGGCTCGCGCTTGTATTCCACCAGGAACTTCGGTCCCAGCTCCTCCAGCGCGCGCGCCTGCGCGGTCGACAGGCGGCCGGCCCGCGTGACGAAGCTGCGGATGCGGTGTTCGGTCGGATCGTAAAGCATGGGCCGCGCCGGGCCGTTGGTGGGCGTATCGGAAGACATGGGAGTGAGGAGCTATGAGTGAGGAAAAAACGGCTGTCATTATAGCCCAGGGCGCCAGCGCGCAAGCACTGTGCGAAGCCCGGCGGCGGAATCGCGCATAATCGCGTTTCACCCTGTTGCCGCACCGGAGCCGCCCCATGCATTCGCTGAAACACCCGATCGCCGTCGACGAGAACGTCGCCACCGCCCACCTGACCTCGTTCCATTACGGCAGCCCGGGCGGCGGCAAGAAGGTCTACATCCAGGCCGCCGTCCACGCCGACGAGGTGCCGGCCATGCTGGTGGCCCACGTGCTGCGCCAGGAACTCGAGCGCCTCGACGCCGAGGGGCGGATCAAGGGCGAAATCATCCTGGTCCCGGCGGCCAACCCGATCGGCCTGTCCCAGGTCATCCACGGCGCGCCCTTCGGCCGCTACCACCTGGCCACCGGGGTCAACTTCAACCGCCTGTACAAGCACGTCGCCGAGGAACTCAAGAAGTCGCTCGAAGGCCGCCTGGGGAGCGACGTGGACGCCAACGTCGCCCTGATCCGCGAGGAAGCGCGCCGGCACGTGGCGATGTGGGAGCCGCACGACGACGTCGAGACCCTCAAGAAGACCCTGCTGTCGATGGCGATCGACGCCGACATCGTGCTCGACCTGCACTGCGATAACGAAGCGCTGATGCACATGTACACCGGCACCCCGCTGGTCGAGACGGTGGCCCCGCTCACCGCCTTGCTGGGCGCGCGCGTGCTGCTGGTGGCCAAGGCCTCGGGCGGCGAAGCCTTCGACGAAGCCTGCAGCCGCCTGTGGTGGGACCTGGCCGACCATTTCGAGGGCACGGCGATCCCGCCGGCCTGCGCCGCCGTCACGGTCGAGCTGCGCGGCGAGAACGACGTGCGCTACGACTACGCGCGCGCCGATGCGGCGGCGATGCTGCAATACCTCGGCCACATGGGCGTGCTCGACATCCCGCTCGAGGCCCTGCCGGAAACGCCATGCCGGGCGACGCCGCTCAACGCCGTCGAACCGCTGGCCGCGCCGCATGCCGGCGTGCTGGTGTTCCACAAGCGCCTGGGCGACCTGGTCGAGGCCGGCGAGCCGGTGGCGGACGTCGTCAATCCCGTCAGCGGCCAGGTGACCACCCTGTCGGCCGCCCATGCGGGGCTGCTGTTCGCGAGCACCGCGCACCGCCACCTGCTGCGCGGCATGCACGTCTGCAAGATCGCCGGGACCGAGTCCTTCCGGACCGGCGACCTGCTGTCCGCCTGAGTCCCTCGCTCAGCCCTGACGCGAACGGCGCGCAAACCCGGCCGCTGCCAGCATGACGGC
>DAMCRY010000001.1:0-92970 GCA_032115075.1 Massilia sp. | reverse complement strand
GCGATGGACGAGGCGACCCAGCAGAACGCGGCCCTGGTCGAGGAAGCCAGCGCCGCCGCCCAGGCCATGCAGGACCAGGCCGCCGAGCTGGCGCGCGCGGTGCGCCTGTTCCGCCTCGACGGCGACCACGGCGCACCGGCCGCCCTGGCTGCGACGCCCGAGCGCCTGAAGCTCGCCGCCTGATCTTTCGGGAGCGGACGCTTCGGTGTAGAGTGGCGGGCTTCACCAGGAGCCTGCCTTGACCGCCAACGACACCGACCTGCAGCGCCGCTGCCACACCGTCTTCCCGGGCCACCGCGCCCGTCCTCCCGCCGAACTGTACGCCGCGATGGCGGCATGGTGCGAGGCCAACGACGTCGAACACGACGTCTACGGCGCCGGTCCGCTGCTGCAGGAATTCGAGGCCAGGATCGCGCGCCTGCTCGGCTGCGAGGCCGCCGTGTTCTGCATCAGCGGCACCATGGCCCAGGTCACGGCGCTGCGCCTGGCCTGCGAGGAGCGCGGGCGATCGCCCGGGCTGGTCGCGCTGCACCCGACTTCCCACATCTTCGTGCACGAGCGCTCCAACTACCAGCTGCTCGGCCACTTCCATGCGCTGCAGGCGGGCGACCGCCATCGTCCCTGGACGGTCGCCGACCTGGCCGCGATTCCCGACCGGCTGGACGCCGTCGGCATGGAACTGCCGCTGCGCGAGATCGGCGGCCAGCTGTCGCCGTGGGACGAACTGGAAGCGATCAAGGCCCACGTGCGCGAACGCGGCGCCCACCTGCACATGGACGGCGCGCGCCTGTGGGAAGCGGCGGCCGGCTACGCCAGGCCCCTGCACGAGGTCGCGGCCGGCTTCGATTCGGTCTACGTCTCGCTGTACAAGGGCGTCGGCGGCCTGGGCGGCGCCATGCTGGCCGGGAAGCGCGCATTCGTCGACCGCGCCGCCGAATGGTTCCGGCGCCAGGGCGGCAACGTCATCCACCGCTCGCCCTACGTGGTCGCGGCGGCCATGGGGTTCGAGGAGCGGCTGGCGGCGATGCCGGCCTACCTGGAACGCACGCGCTTCCTCTACCAGGCGCTGGCGGCCCATCCCGTCATCCGCGTGAACCCCGCCGCGCCGCAGGTCAACATGCTGCACCTGCATCTGCCGGTCCCGCCCGAGCGGGCCCTGGAGATCCGGCGCACGCTGGCCGAGGAGCACGGGATCTGGATGTTCAACCGCATCGCGACGGGCGTCCTGCCGGGCACCAGCTCCTTCGAGCTGTACGTGGGCGACAACCTCCTGAACGCCCCGGACGAGCGGATCCACGCGGCGCTGGCCCTGTTCGCGGGCGCCCTGTTGCGCGAAGAGGCAGGCTAGCCGGTTCTACCTCGGCCGCATGGAAGCAGGTCGCCGACTTCCGCGACGAGGTGACCGGCGCGGAACTGCACGGCGACGACCTGTACCTGATGGCCTACGGCGCCCATCCGCACGGACCGTGGGAAGGCGAATTGACAGGGAGCGCCGGCGGCCGCCACAAGGCTTTCCGGTCTTGTCCGTCCGTCTACGCTACAATGTCGGACTGTCCTCATTAGCAAACGCAATGCGCCAATACCTCGAATTCATGCGCCATGTGAAAGAGCATGGCGCCGTCAAGACCGACCGCACCGGCACCGGCACCCTGTCGGTCTTCGGCTACCAGATGCGCTTCGACCTGCAGCAGGGCTTCCCGCTGCTGACCACGAAGAAAGTCCACCTGAAGTCGATCATCCATGAACTGATCTGGTTCCTGCAGGGCTCGACCAACATCGCCTACCTGAAGGAAAACGGCGTCTCGATCTGGGACGAATGGGCCGACGCCGAGGGCAATCTCGGGCCGATCTACGGCTACCAGTGGCGCAGCTGGCCGACCCCGGACGGCGGCCACATCGACCAGATATCCCAGGTGCTGGAGCAGATCCGCACCACGCCGGACTCGCGCAGGATGATCGTCTCGGCCTGGAACGTGGCCGACGTGCCGAACATGAAGCTGCCGCCCTGCCACGCCTTCTTCCAGTTCTACGTGGCCGACGGCAAGCTGTCCTGCCAGCTGTACCAGCGCAGCGCCGACATCTTCCTGGGCGTGCCATATCTTTGCCACATTCCGAAGATGTACTCATAAAGAGCGTTGCGCGCAACAAGCATTTTCTCGTCGGTAGCCTATGAAGGCAGTATCTATACAATTCACAAAAACTCTGATAGTCTTCGGTTCAGGATGAGCCAGTTAGTCCAGGTCTGGTACTACGCTCTCCCCAAAACGAAAGATTATCGGCATGGACATACAGTACTTAGACCTTCTTCGTGACGTTCTCGAGAACGGCGTTCAGAAATGCGACCGAACGGGGACAGGTACGCTTTCCGTTTTCGGGAGAATGTACCGTCATGACTTGAGCAAGGGCTTCCCTCTCCTAACCACAAAAAAGCTGCACATCAAGTCAATCCTGCATGAATTGCTTTGGTTCCTCCGTGGCGATACCAACATAAAGTACCTGAAAGATAACGGGGTTTCCATCTGGAATGAGTGGGCCACCCAAAATGGCGACTTAGGTCCAGTGTACGGCGCGCAATGGCGTGCCTGGCAGGGGCCAAATGGCGAGGTCTTCGATCAAGTTGCGGCATTAATCGAGGGAATCCGGAAGCGTCCTGATAGTCGTCGCCACATTATTAGCGGTTGGAACGTCGCCTATTTACCAGACGAGTCCAAGGCACCTGAGCAAAACGCAGCAGAAGGTAGAATGGCTCTCCCGCCTTGTCATATCCTATATCAATTCTACGTTGCAAACGGGCGGCTCTCCGCCCACCTCACGCAGAGATCTGGCGACCTGTACCTCGGGGTACCTTTCAACGCAAATTCTTTAGCTTTTCTAACACATATGGTTGCACAGCAGTGCAACCTAAACGTTGGAGAAATCGTTCATTCGATTGGTGATCTGCACTTGTATTCCAACCATTTAGATCAGGCACGCCTACAACTCACACGGGAGCCTCGACCCCTTCCAACCCTGACAATCCATCGAAAGCCAGAGTCAATTTTCGACTACAAGTTCGACGATTTTGAAATCGTTGGATACGATCCCCACCCTCACATTCCAGCGCCGGTCGCAAAATAGCGAGAACTAGGCTTAATCAGAGGCATATCAATTTCCGACTTATGCCTCTTTCCCAAAGCCGGAGGTTCAAAATGATGGATGCCCAGACCGAGCTCGAGACTTTGCACGCGCTTTCACACAGTAGCTCTTCAAATGAACAATGCGCCCTCGAAAATGGAGAACCCATATCTTGTCGTCGAACCACTGGGCAGTGCGCGAAGCAGAGCATATGAATACTCACGCTATGCAGAAAGACTGGGCTCAACGTTTGTAGCTGCCGTTTGCCAACACGCGCGAGACTCTTACGATAAGCAATTTTTAATTAAGGGATCTCGAGCGGTCGGTCTTATACTAGCGGTTGCTCATCTAGATTCATTCTTCTGCATACTAAAGAATACTCTAGATAAGTACCACCTTGTATCAACTAGTGCGATGGAATCATCGCATTTGCACGAATTTGCCAATGATTTCTTAGCGAGTCGCAGCATAACAAATTGCAATTTATCGACGAGTGATACACATCATTACGAGAAGAATCTTGCAATACTTAAGCGTTACGCAGACGCCGGGATTCTTTGTGTGGATCTCCAGCATTTCGCCTCGGTTAAGCAAAGCCCGTATTACGTCCTGCATACTGAGCCTACGAACGGGACATCAATAA
Source organism: Massilia sp. (assembly GCA_032115075.1). GTDB lineage: Bacteria > Pseudomonadota > Gammaproteobacteria > Burkholderiales > Burkholderiaceae_D > Telluria. Next base: position 89,213 of record DAMCRY010000001.1, on the reverse strand, counting down.
CGTATGAATATTCCAGAATTGCAGACAGAGTTGGCGCCATGTTTGTCGCCTCTGCTTGCGCCTTGATTCGGGAATTGCGCAAAACAGCAAATGTAACCGAAAGGACCTGGCAGGACAACTATGCTGAACGCTTCGATCATTTTCTTGGCCAGCTACATCCGTTCCTAGAGTCAATGCATTATCGTTCGACCGAGGCACTAAGCGAAGATGGATGGCAACAGTTTGTTGACTATCTGGCGCGTTCGATACTTGAAGATCGGGTGTCAGGTAAGACCGGAAACATGATATCTGCAAAGACAAAAGATAAACAACGCTTAACAACTAACAAATTACTGGCAAATCTGGCTCTAAGAGGCTTGCTACCAAAACGTTTTGAAATTCCTCCACCTGGAGGACGGATGAGAGCTGTCGACGGAGAATCGAAATTCACACAGAGAGGCTTCTATGTGAAAGAGAAGAAAGAAGTTGCATACTCACCGTTCATCCTGATGATTCAACAAGGTGACAAAACAAATCTCTATAGTTACGAAGCTTTCCAACCGTTAGCTAGGTTTTTCCTATTGGAGGCACTCCCTGCGTTGGACCGATATTATAATATCCGCACGAACCAGCAAAGAAAGGTTTGTCACCAAGTCGTCACATCATTGTTATCTTTTCTTATGAGGCAAAAGGGCATAGGATCTATGCCGGACTTTTTCCGGAATCTCGGATCCGCCGCGTTTCGCAGAATCGAAGCGATGACGTGGGAAAAAGCACTTTACGAGTGGCGTGCAGATTTAATTTGCGATACTGCAACGCCAGAGAGTTCTCGTTCGATCCTCAGAAAGCATAAACTCATTGGAACATTGAACCAAGTATGGGCCGTTCTAGCATCATCTAATGTCGTTCCAGAAGTCAAACTAAAAGGCATCAAAAATGCGAAAGCTAGACAAACTTCGAAGAGCCGTCCCTGCCTCGCACAACTCTCTCCCCGAGAAAACGGCACCGAACACGGGAAAGACACAGAGCGAAATGCGTTAATCAGTAAACTGACGCGACCATTCGACGAATTTGAAAAGTCTGAGGCAATCGAGTTCATAAACGCCCTGTATGCGCACCTCCCTTCACAAAACGTTAAGTTGCTTGACTTAGATTCTCTCGTTTCGGAGATTCGGAAACTGAACACGTTTCGTCTAGAGTCCTTGAGGCGATGTGCCGAACTCGACTTTCTGCAGTGGTACGAGCATTGGCTCTTTGGTCAACGGGCACTGATAGAAGCTACACACTCATCGCAGGAACTGATTGCACTACTCGACTACACGGAACGATCAGTCTCTGACCGCCGTCGTAATGCTACAAAACTTATAACTGGTACTACCTTACCTAACCTCGGCAATGCCCTTAGCCTCATGCTGGAAGCACTAGACGGCAACTCAAGTGGGATCAGTGGCAGATACCACCACCTGAAGAGGCGCTGGGGTGGCCACGAGCAACTTCAAGCATACTTACATCCCCATAAACGCGCGACTGTCGCTCTGTGGATCCTGCTTCTAGTAGATACGGGCGCGAACTGTGAGGTCGTCCGCGAGATGCCTACAAACTGCCTCACGAAAACCGAAGATTCAACACACATGACGGTATCCTTCGGTCAAAAAGCACGAGCGCACTACGTACGTATCAATGACAGCCTTCCGGTTGCGCCGCAACCAGGTCAGAAACTATCTGCTGTACAGGCAATCCGGTATTACCTTTCAATGTCGGTTCGCTATCGAGAAGAAGCCGATGTTAGTGTCGCAAACACACTTTTCTTGGATACTCAGCAGGGACATATTGTAACGATTACGGAATCTAGGGCCCGTGAGGATTTCAAAGCATTTCTACGGGATCATCCTGAACTGCATAATCTTGACATTCGCCCGTCATCTATTCGCCCCTCATGTCTTCTGGAACTGCAGCACAGAGATCCACTGATACGCATCGAGACTGCACAGGCGCAAGCAGATCACGCTTCCGCCACAACGACCGGCATTTATACACAGCGGACGCATACGAAACTTGTACAAATTGAGAAGATCCGGGCATTCACGATAGCTTTTCAAGCTGTAATAATCGAATCCATTGACGGTGCGGCGGAAAAACTTGGAATGTCCCATGAGGCTGCTGTAAAGCTCTTTTCTAACGCAGCGCGTTCTGGCCTTGGCGTTGCATGCTTGAATTCAAAAGCAGGCATCCAACCTGGAACGCAGCAAGGCGAAAGCTGCACAAGATTAGACGCCTGTCCCGGATGCGAAATGCGATACATCGTCGGAACAGCGGATAACATTGCCGACTTGATTCTCTTTAATGAATACCTTGAATCTAGGGAGGAGAATGAGATCATGTCGAACGCTATAGCGTGGGAAAATCGCTGGCTTCCATGGCGCACGCTAGCGGAAGTCGCTCTAGCTAAATTTTCGCAAGGCGAAACAGCATCGAGTTATATTCAGGCAAAGTCGATCGCAGACGCGCGTCGCCCTAATTATAAACCATTTCCGTTATTTTGATTATGGCCACTGCACGAAGTCTAGATCTGAATGTTGTAGATGAAAGCATCCCGAATGCCCTCCATACCGTCGGAGGATTTCGGCCCCATTGGCTTTTGACTAATTACGAAAATCACGAGTGGTTAGTACAGAATATCGGTGAGAAAAACCCCCGGGTGATAAGCTTTAACGTAACGGTGCCCGGTGGCCGTAAGCTCAAGGATTATCCTAACCTATACGAATCGATAAAACGCATAGCATATGGCGTTAGGACGGGTCCACTTGCCGAAGTTGACAGTGCTGAAGTTCAGCTTGCCATAGTTAGCAACCTCACTACGCTCGCCTGTTGGATGATCGGACGTGAAATCGAGCGGTTTTCTCAACTGACCAATATTGATCGCGAAGAGTATGCGGCCCTTGCCGTGTATGGGGTGCACAGTATCTTAAATACCGAGTCTACTCTCGAGCGGCACCTCGAAGCGCAGGTCGCGAAAGCAAACTTTGCGCCAGGTGAGGAGAAAGCTGATCGTCGAAATAAAGCCAAGGCAGTATTTCCGTTTAAGAAAGCAAATAGCAATACGAGCACCGTCGTGTTGGACCGGCGGCAAGTTCTAGCCGACGCAGGACTAGATCATATTGGGTTCAGCTCAAACGTATTAGCGTCTCTATTTGACGAGTTTGAGGCCCTTTGCTGCTTTTACCAACCTAGCATTATTAAGAGCCGCAAAGCGAAATCAAGAGATGACCAGGAAGACAAGCCCATCTCTGAGGAACATCTTCGTCGTTTCCTCATGTCCTTCAAGTATTTGTATGAACATCGACGATATTTGAATGATGCCCCACTGAGAGATCCGCTAGCGCTTACCTCAGCACGGGCTGAAGCCCGCAAGCTAGGAGCAGAAATTGGGCGTACAGGTACTGTTCCGATCAAACAAGCGACACATTTAATAGAGCGGTCGGCACGCTGGGTATTAGACTATTCGCCTCTTATCCTGGACCTCAAAAGACGAGCAGACGAAGCATCCAGGGACAGCATCACCGGTCGTCAAGGGAGTTATGCTGAGCATCTAAGGTCGATAAAGACTTGGCCATCCGGACCTGCGAGTCCATTCCCGATACAGCTAGAACGCGCAAAGAATGTCGAAGAAGAACGACTGGATTCGATTTTGGCTGAGTCGGGGAGCGGGGGGATGACGATACATGGCGCAATTATCTCGTTGATGACTGCATGTTCGATAGTGATTGCTGCATTTACCGCCCGGCGCGTGTCGGAAATCATCGGACTAAAATATGGCTCATTGTATACTGATGAATCAGGAAAGCTCTGGCTCAGCTGTTTTATCCATAAAACGCTACGAACAGAGTCGCAAATACCCGTTCCAGAGATAGTCGCCGTCGCAATCAATGTCTTGGAGCAGATAAGCGAGAAAGCAAGAGGCCTTACCGAGGTGCCCTATATTTTTCAATATAATGTCCCTGGCACAAGTCGGACGCACGGACTTAGCGCCGCAAAACTACCAAATTTTGCATTGAGCAGTCATTTGCGCAGGTTTGGTTATCTGATAGATGTGCCGCAATTGGACGATGGGACTCGATGGACGTTCAAAGGACATCAGTTCCGACGCTTCTTTGCCATCTTGTACATATGGGTTTATGATAAGGGTGACTGGGGTGCCCTCCAGTATCACCTGCGACATTTCACGAGGGAAATGACTCGTCGTTACGTGACAGAAACCGATATGGGTCAAATTATTGCTTACGCAGCGAAAGAACATACTGCACAGATTTTAGCAAATGCAGCCTCTGGCATAAATCCTATTGGTGGAATCGAGGGCACGAGGCTAAAAGAGGCGGCTGAGCGACTTCGCAATCAGATGGCAAGAAAAGTTGAGGTAGTATCAGAGCGAAAATATAAGCAGAAACTAGAGAAGCTCGTCGATCGCACAGGACTTCAACTTGCAGGCTTTCCTTGGGGATATTGTGTAAAGAGGAAAGGTCAGGAGGAGAATATCTGTAATTGTACGAGTACCGGTGATGCGGATTTTACTAAGGCAAGTGAAACAGTATGCACAGGATGTGAATGTAACATGTTGACCTCTTCTGCATTGCCCATTTTTTCCGCAGCGATTCGGATGCACCAAAATATCGTAGACTCGCCAGACTCGCCCCCCATATTGAGGAACGCGAGTAATGCGATTTGTCAAAAGCTAAATAAGGCAATTGCAGAGATAAGCTAAGGTCGCCTGCAGGGCCGGCTAAGAATTACCAACCCTATTTTTCCGATAATCATTCGAGTTATGCGCACACCACATGTTGCACTGCAACGACGAAAAGCCGCGATTGAGAAATTTGATCATAAAGTAAAGACACTGGAAACGTTGCTGGAGGCCGACACTATTGAGAATGTGCCCGATAACATGCGACCTACAACTTTTGTTGAGTGGGAGGATGAAGAACTCGGCGTACTAAAATTTTCACGGAATGCACTTTACGAGACGGACGAGGAATACATCAAACTGCACAACAGAATGAAGGTTGTGCTCGCAGCGTTAGCGAAGAAGAGGAGCAGACCCAGTAAGGTTGAGAATGAGGCGACTCGGCTTAAAGACAAGACGGAAGTTTTGGAGCGTAAATTACAAGCGTTTGTTAATGATTATGCGATGGTTAGATCAGAGCTCGAAGATAAGAATAAAGAGATAATTAGACTTCGCTTAGAGCTGCAGAGAATTCGCGAAAACGGATCGAGCATTACTCGTTTGCGTCCCGTTAAGAAGCCTTCCGATAACGAGAAGTTCTAATATTATGCCCTGCTCGCTAGACTTTACTGATGATGGATTTGTCTATGCTGGAAAGTCATATACCGGCATTCCGGTACTACTCGATTCCAGACATCACTTCGTTACCCCCGTTTGCGACTACTTACGTAATCTTGTAATACGCGAAAAGTTTGAGCTTGGATCAGTTAAGACATATGCGCAATCTATTCAGAATTTTTGGAACTATCTTGAGCAGATTCGACTTCCTTACACAAACGTAACAGACAAAGAACTCCTATCCTGGATGAATATGCAGGAAGCTCGTGGCAATAAGCTGTATGTTATAGGAGCAAGATGTGATTCAGTTTTCGATCTGTACTGCTGGTTAGAGATTCATGGGTACATTACGAACATGGTGAGAGTGCCGGGACACAATGACCATGCAGTTTTCGAACCAATGCTTTCAAGCAAGAAGGCGGCCAATGGAAGATTTCGCCGTTCTCGATATGGAATCATTTCGGGAATTAGACCAAAGAATAAGGACGCAGATTCTTTACAGCCGACACCAACCAGCGAAGATTTAACCAAATTATACGTAGTTGCGGACAACCCCGGGAATCAGGATCTAACAGACCGCAATCATCTGCTTATTGATTGGTATGGACAAACTGGGGTACGCCGTGTTGAGGCTCAGAACTTAACTGTTGATCAAATCCCAGAGTGGCCCGCTATTGACCGTCTTCGTTCCCTTGGTCATGCGTACGAGTTGCGTTTGACAATTACAAAGGGCGGCAAAGCCCGTCACATCGGTGTGTTACCTGACCTCCTCGAGCGCACTCGCGATTGGATTGAAGGTCCCAGGGATAAAATCATCAGACGATTTAAAAGAAATGGTCTAGCTTACAGCGAGCCGAAGGAGATTTTTGTTTCGTCTAAGACTGGTAAGGCTCTTACGCTGACATCGATGACGAATTTGTTTACTGCATTCTTTAGTGAAGCGAATGTAGAAGGACATGGACATAGGCTTCGGGCCTACTATCTTACCAACCTTTTACATGCCGAGGTAGAGGCTGCGATTGGGACGCTACGATCCAATGGTGGATCCGCTGTAGGTATCGATTGGGATCTTATCCTCCGGAAAGTGGCGGAGCGAGCTGGTCATCAGAATTTAGAGTCTCTGCGCAAATATGTAACGATTCTTAAGAAAAAATACAACAAGATTTCAGGTCACGACGACTTTGTAACAATTGAACAATCGATCAGAGCGATGAAGCAGCAGCTTTATTTGATTGAGCATAGAATCAGAGAAAAGAAGTCAGAGCTTGATTCACTAAATAACGCAAATACAAACCGAAAACGTAGGTGATTTGCCCTTACGAAGTGTTCGTGCGTCCAGCGGTAGAAGTCTCATGAGACATATTACCAAGGACATTCTGAATCTCTGTGATGCGCTTACATGGATGCAATTTTACAAATCCTGGACTGAATCGTTTGCTCGTCGGTCCTACGACGGAAGCGTCTTCATCGCTTCGACCTCATCTGTTCATTTGCCCGAGCGAATAGTCCGGCGCAAGCTTTTTAGGCCGTATGTGCACCTCTCTTGCAGCGTCTCAAGCTCTTGTTCTATTTGCATTTTGTCCTAGTTTTGACAGGAGAAATGCTTTCATTGCATGTTTTTGCGAAGTCTGAACGCTTCTTCACCCAGCTCCGCCCCTACTAGCGACCGCCGTGGCACTTAGCAGAGCGCAAGCGTGATTGTTCTTGGTTGTCTAAAGTGTGCGCCATGCTCGATTTAGTGTATCATGTTACATGCCCCCTACAGGGGGAGTAACATCGTTCCGTTCAACTTCCCGCTCGCACAGCCGCATAAGACAAATGTTCACAGTTCATGACACGTGGGAGCATGCATCCCCGCTTCAACAAAGCAGATTGCGGCACTCGGGTTTAAGGCGATACAGAATGGTGGATGTTTCTGCCCCCCTGCGAATCTTTTACGTCGAACTATCACCAGGAACCTGCTGGGATAGTTACGGCCTTAGGAAATACTTGTTCAGTAGCCTTGCCGACGTTCAAGAATTTGTCGCTAGTCAAAGTGATTTTTATATAAGAGTCTACTGCAGTTTTTCCGATCAGGAAAAATGGAAATCTGGGAAAATTCACAAAATTTTGTCGATTCTTGACATTGAAGGATTCGAAATCCTATTTTTCCAGTTTGATGACGGTACTGTTTATCTAGACGGAGCCGGTCAGGTCGATGATATTGCTTGGGGCGACACAAATATTTTGTGGCGCGACACTTCAGATCACGACAGGAGCACTTAAGATTCTAAAACTTGAGCAAATCTATAATTATTCAGTGTGGGTAGTCTAGATTATCTCAGAGCGGGCGACGAATGATCTCGCCTAACTCTCTCAGCTTTTACAAAATATTACAGTGGTTCATGGCTTGGAGGCAATGAAAAATTATGCTCTACTTAACGCTAGCCTTGATGTCGTTTGCGCAAATCAATTCGGAGAACACGCAGTGGAAAGAATCACGGCGAATTCCGGGAGCTACTGTGTACTTAGAACAGAATAAGACCTGGACTTCGCCTGATATTGTGCATGTACTCTCCCTAATCGACTACATTGAGCCTCAAATCCTCCCAGGTCAAGTAACTTATTCTTCGCGGATTTCACTACACGAGCTTGATTGTAAATATAAGAAATATCGCATCTTAGAGTCAACGCGATACCACGGGAATATGGGTGGTGGTGAGGAGGTCTTACTAACTAAAGCGACTCCATGGAAACGATGGTATATAGGAACTTATGCTGCTAGTCGCGGCAACGCAATATGCACTAGGTGACGCATTTTATTATCGTACCACCCTACGTCCAATCGAATTTGAGATACCTAGAGTAAACGGATCGTCGCCGCTTAATCATGCTATATCATTCAGTGAGTTACTCTCGTGATATCGCGCGCCTTCCATTGGCGAGCCGATTGATATTATTTATACTGTTTCTCTGAGCTGTGCAAGGAGGTGAAAAATCACACAAGCCACTGTTACAGTGAATGAACGAAGAAGCTGCGTTGTAACTTGCACAGTTTTTTTATGCGTGTGACGTTCGATGACTTTTTGACCTAACAGAAACCCATGTGAATTTTCGCGTCCCGGCGATCACTTGTTTAGGAGCTGGTATGCACCAAATATGACTTCGAGTCTTTTAAAGGATAAATAATTGGGTTGTGACGCGGTGTCCGCAACGGCGCGCAGTTGGAGTCTTCAAATACTGTACTTCACCCGGCAAGTCAGCTTTTTTTGTAGCCCATCTTTGGCTGCATGACATTACTTCTATAATGTCGGATCCTAGTGAAGGTGATTTGCACAATTTTAGCTGGGTGCATGAACCCGCTACTAAGTTTAACCACGACCTTTAGTCAAATTAAGAACCGCGACGGGCATCACACAGGCGCTTACATCTTTGTTCTATTAGAGGGCGTGGATGGCTAATCTCCTATGCTTCTATGGCCATAACGCCACGATCGTTGGCCTGAGCAGCAGCGGTTCGTTGTCTGGCGAATGGTTGTGTTGACGAGCTAAATTGCGCCCTACCTGTTCTTGGCAGCCTTGCGAAGCTTTCTCCTGCGGCGTGTATTGGTTTCTTTCGTCCAGCTTTTGAGACCGCGACGTCGCTGGATCTTGCCGTGAGCAATGAATCCGGCGGCGATGGTGCCAAAGATGACCCCGACCAGTACCGTCAGATCGACCATCTCGTCAGTAATAACGAAGTTCATGCAGTGCTTCCCCTCAAGCGTAGTGCGTTGCCGATCACCGACACCGAGCTCAAGCTCATGGCCAGCGCCGCGATCATTGGAGAAAGGAGTTGCCCGGTAAAGGGATAAAGAAGGCCTGCAGCCAGCGGAATTCCCATGGCGTTGTAAATAAATGCAAAGCCGAGATTCTGCCTCATGTTGCGTACGGTCTCCAGCGAAAGAAGTCGCGATCGCGCAATCGCGCGCAAGTCGCCTTTGATGAGTGTGACGTGAGCGGAGTTGATCGCGACGTCAGTACCGGTACCCATCGCAATCCCGACGTCCGCCTTCGCTAGCGCCGGCGCGTCGTTGATGCCGTCGCCGGCCATTGCGACGACTTTGCCCTGTTGCTGGAGCCGTTCGACGAGGGCCAGCTTATCCTGCGGCTTGACCTCACCGTAAACGTCCGAAATGCCGAGCTTTGAAGCAACCGCCTTTGCCGTGGTCACACCATCGCCGGTCGCCATCACGACCGTCATGCCAGCCTCGCGGAGGGTTGCCAGGGCTTCCGGCGTCGTCTCCTTGACCGGGTCCGACACTGCGATCAGGCCTACGAGCTTTCCTTGAAGTGCCAGGTACATCACACTGGCGCCGACATGCCGAAGCTCCTCCGCAGCACTTTGCAGGGGCGTCCAGTCGACCTTTTCGATGTCCATCAGTGCGGTGTTGCCCAATGCAACCCGTTCACCCTTCACGGTCCCGCGTACTCCGATCCCGCTGGACGATTCGAAGGACTCAGGTTTGTGTAGCGGCAGGTTCTGCCTGCCTGCCTCAGCGACGATAGCATGTGCCAGCGGATGCTCACTCCCCTGGTCGATACTGGCGGCGATTTGAAGCACATCCTCTTCCTGGAATCCGGAGGCAGCCATCGCCCGGTCAAACGCAGGCTTACCTTCCGTGAGCGTACCCGTCTTGTCGACGATGATCGTGTCGACCTTGCGCATGGCTTCGATCGCCGCAGCGTCGCGGAACAGCACACCCTGGGTAGCCGCGCGGCCTGTCGCCGCCATGATCGACATCGGCGTCGCCAGCCCCAATGCACAGGGACAGGCGATGATCAGGACCGCGACGGCATTTACGAACCCATAGACCCAGCTCGGTTCCGGCCCGAACAGGCCCCACCCCAGCAGGGTGAGTAGCGCTATGACGACAACGACCGTGACGAAATAGCCGGCTACCACGTCAGCCAGGCGCTGCATGGGCGCCCGCGAACGCTGCGCCTGCGCGACCATCTGCACGATCTGCGACAACATGGTCTGTGACCCCACGCGCTCGGAACGGATGACAAGACTGCCGCTCGCGTTGATGGTCGCGCCGATGACCTTGTCGCCCGGCCGCTTCGTGACCGGCAGCGGTTCGCCGGTGAGCATGGCTTCGTCCACTGCGCTTTCGCCCTCCAGGACAACCCCATCGACCGGCACCTTCTCGCCAGGCCTGACCCGCAACGAGTCGCCGATGTGGACGTGCGAAAGTTCGACGTCTTCCTCGCTTCCGTCCGCACGAATCCGCCTGGCCGTTTTTGGCGCCAGGCCGAGCAAGGATTTGATCGCCGCCGAAGTCTGCGAACGTGCGCGCAGCTCAAGGATCTGGCCGAGCAGCGTCAGGGAGACGATGACGGCGGCGGCCTCGTAGTAGACGCCGATCCGACCGTGCATTGCGAAGTTGGACGGGAACAGGGCTGGGAACAGGGTCGCAACCAGGCTGTATCCGTACGCTGCGGCGACCCCGATACTGATCAAGGTCCACATATTCGGACTGCGGTTCTTGAGCGACTGCGCACCACGGACAAAGAATGGCCAGCCTGCCCACAGCACTACCGGCGTGCTGAGGAGGAGCTCGATCCAGCTCTGGTATGCTAGCCCTCCGCTGAAGATCCGGTGCCCAGCCATCGCTAGGATCGTGACGAGCACGGTCAGCGGCAGCGTCCACCGGAAACGACGGCGGAAGTCCACTAACTCCGGATTCTCTTCCTCCTCCAGCGATGGCAGCAGTGGCTCCAGCGACATTCCGCATATCGGGCAGTTGCCCGGCGTGGATTGCTGGATTTCCGGATGCATCGGGCAGGTGTAAATCGTCCCTGGCGGCGCCTCCGGCATAGCGGCAAGGGCGCCTTTCTCAGTATAGCTGGTGGGATTGGCGCGAAACTTGTCCATGCACTTCACACTGCAGAAGTGAAAGCGGACTCCTTCGTGCTCGATGCGTCGATCTGGCCGGTCTGCAACGCTCATTCCGCATACCGGATCGGTATAGGGCTTATCGGACAACGTAGACGAATGATGCTGCGAGGCGTCGGCCATGCTGCCGCCGGGTTCGGCATTGCCGGCATGATGCTCATGCGAGTGGCAACATTCCTGATTCTTACGCTGGTGACCAGCGTGATCATGCATTTCGTTTTTCATGGCAGCTCCAGTTAAAAGCGACTGAGGTTCTCGCACGGCCCACTTGTCGCAAGCGGTGCGCGGCCTAAGATGTCTATGCGTTTTCCTTGGCGTGATTCAGGGAATACCGTGGAATCTCGACCGTAAGATCCGCCTCCGCGACGATCGCCTGGCACGACAGACGGGACAAGTGCTCGACGCCCCAAGCCCGGTCAAGCATGTCTTCCTCATTGTCGCTGGCTTGCGCGAGAGATGGGAAACCCTCCCGTACAATGACGTGACATGTCGTGCAGGCCCCAACCTTGCCGCAGGCATGTTCGATGTCGATGTCGTTTTCGAGCAGCGCATCGCAAATGCTTGTGCCGGAGGCGGCTTCGATCGACGCCCCGGAAGGTACGCAATCCGGATGCGGCAGTACGGTAATTCTAGGCATGTGCCGACTCCTTCCCGGCACTTGAGCTTCGGTATCGGCAGAAGAGACAGCGCGAGGTCGCTGTCGTCTTCTCCGAGCCGGACACCGCGCTCGTTATCTGTTTCGACCCCACCGAATCGTGCAGGCCTGTGCTGGACATTGCTGTCACGAGATCGACGGAACGGTGGGCCTCGGGGCCAATGGACTCATACATAAGACGCCTCCGGAAAGTGGTTATTCCACTATAAACCTTCCAATAATGGAAAGGTCAAGCGAATTTTCCGCTGAACGAAGGCGCAGGTTGGTGTGCGCGACATCTAGGTTGAAACGGGTTTGCAGCCGCTTCAACCCTTTCCTCGGTCAGAACTCATTGTCCTTCCGTTTGTCGCCTGTCATGGGCACAAAGCCGCAGTCCGAGTAGCGCTTGCACAGCATCTCGCGCATATCGTTGATTCCGTTCTTCTGGACGACGACGATGTTTTCGCAGTAACGCCGTAAACCGTCGTGGTTCAGATCGCTCTTCACTGTACAGTGCAGGCTCGGTGCAAGCGCGCTCAGGTGATGGTTACTGAAGGACCTCAGAAAGACCTGGTTGAACTGCGCCCCGGCTGGGGTTGCCTCGAGCATAGCGATCATGCGTCTTCCATCGGCCGTGAGCTGCGGCTGATATTGGATGCCGTACCACTCCCTCAGAAAGCGCTGGGCACGGCCAATCTCTTCGCGCTGCTCTCGGTTGCCCATGCGCGCCATCGACTTGATCTCGTCATCGCTCGCCTTTGGCGGTGTCGCATTGAAGCCAGGGGTCGGCGATGTCCCTTCCTGGGGAGCCACGACTTGCGCGTCTCGCGCCAGGTCCGTGCCGGCAGCCAGCTCCGTCATCCGCAGGGCGGAATAATGGTGATTGATGATGAAGACCAGGTAGTTCTTTTCAAACTGCGCGGTCGCTCCCCTGCCCGGCCCATCGGCATGCGCCACGCTCATGCCGGGCACGAGCAGGCTCAAGCTCAGGGCGAGACTACGGCCGAGCACACGAATGTTGCCGACACGGTATGACTGATTGAACTGCTTGCTTGCGAATTTCATGATTGCTCCTTTGAACGATAGAGAACGAGTCATTTGGCTGAGGTATAGGGCACGCGACGCCGGCGCCGCACAGAGCAAGCCGCGATTCCTGCCCCCACCAGGAACATCGCGTACGCTGATGGTTCCGGAACTGCAAGGACAACATCGTTCGCAGTCGCCCAGTAGACATTTCCTTGCTCGCCAATAGTGCGCAGCGATACTTCGGTCAAGGGGTTGGTCGACAGGAAACCGAGGAACGACGTGGGTGAGGATCCTTCAAGGGTGTAGCTTGTGCTACCTGATCCATCCATCGCCGTGAGCTCGATCGTTCGCCCGGACACGTAACTTCCATAGGCGTCCGTCGCAAAAAAGCTTCCCCCGAAGCCAAACACCCCAAGTGAGAATGCGCTGAAGCTGACAACATCCGAAGCAAGCGTCGGCGCCAGATAAACGTCGCCGTTATTCATCACAGGAAAGAAGCCTCCGTCTCCCGGGCCCGCATTGATGCGATACCCATATGCTCCGGCAGTTCGTGAGAGTTGGGCCTCCAGTTCGGAGGTTGGCAGATCGTCGAAACGATCGGTGCCGGCCGCCTGCACCGCTGACAGGAACGATGCCTCGTTGGTGAAAACAGTGATCTCGGCGTGTGCCGGCATCACCACAGACAATAGAAGAGTCGCCAGCAGAGCCGGCTTGGGCAATGCATTGTTGCTTTTCATGATTTACCTCATTGCTCAGTTGTTCATGCGAGCGCCACCATGCCCGTGCCAAAAAGCACGGACTTGCAGCTTCGTAATTAACCTGAATGCCTTGCAGTCCGGCGATGCTCAGGAAGGCGCAACGGGATGGCGAGACACAAGGGTAGAACGGCGCAATGAATCAGGCGCGCGGCGGAGGGTCGAGGACCGGAGGAATAAAACTGGAAAAGTCGGCCTGAAGGGAATGCGACCGCTCGGGGGAGGTGGAAGGCGCGCTCAGCGGCAGAAATGAAGGGACCGGGGCATAGGGGACGACGAAGCTCGAGCAACAGAGCGATTTCGACTTGCAACAGCTACCTTCGGTACCTTCCGCCATGTCGGAGCGCATGTTGGCGCGCATGTCGGGGCAATCATCTTTCTCTGCTTGAGAATCCGCCTTCACAAGCTGAATTTCCACCTTCAAGTTGTGGCATGTGACGGCTGCGGTCGCATACCCATGGTACCCGACCAACAAGGACAGCAGACACCAAGCAATTTTGCGGAAGGCGGCAGTCATGCAAAAAATGTAGCATCTGCTGTGATGTCCCGTTGTACGATACAGATCGGCAACCATCTCTACCTGAAAGCGCTGACGCAGGGCTCACAGCGGCACCGGCGCATAGTGCACACCGGTACCGTCTGCGTCGCCGCTTACTTGCTCGTCGCCTTGTGCTTCGCCATCCACTGGTCGAGCTTCTTGATCTCCTTGGTCTGGTCGGAGATTACCTTCTTGGCCATCGCCTGCATTTGCGGATCCTTGCCGTTCTTGAGCTGGGCTTTTGCCATATCGATACCTGCCTGATGATGCGAGCGCATCATCATGGCGAAGTCATGATCGTGATCCCCGGTCATCTGCATGCTCGACATCTTCTGGTGCATGGCCTCCATCGACTGCATCATCTCGTGTCCAGGCATGTCGTGGTGTTGACCAGCTTGGCCTGACGGGGCCCCATGCTGCGCGTGTTGCCCGGACTGCGCAAACGCATTCAGCGACACAGCGGAAACGAGTGCAAATGCACCGGCCATGAGAGTGATACGGGTTTGAACTTTCTTCATATTCTTCTCCTTGAGTAAATGATCAGCACTTAGTGCCGCACAATGTGGCGCCTCCATTGGCGATTCTGGAAGGAGTTCGATGATTAAGGCTGTGCGCTAACGCACCTTGTCTGTACATCTCCGTAGATCAGCCGCGCCTGCCAATCACTGCATGCCACTCGGCCAGCGCCTGACTTTAGTCAGCCTTAAGGATGCTCCAGGCCAAAATTGGCGTGCTATACTTCCCACATCTATGAACCGCGCACTCAAGACATTTTTCGTTTGGCTAATGTTGGCCGTGCTTCCGCTGCACGCGGTTGCGGCCAACCGTATGTCGTGCGGTCCGGTTCACCAGCAATCCAGCCAGGGTTCGATCGACCCTGGCTTGCTGTCGCACGAGCACATGGCCAGTGCGCATGCTCACCACGGTGGCGACCATGCCAGCCAAGCGGCAGATTCCCTGGTCGATGTCGATCAGGCAGACTCCAAGGCCGACAAAAAGCCTCACTCCACCTGCAGCGCCTGTTCCGCATTCTGCCTGGGTGCTGTCGCGCCACCCTCCACTCATCTCGTTGTTCCGGCCTTCGATGGCTCAGACGTAGTCGTCGTTGCGCCTGCGGCCTTCGCCGTAGGCTTCATCCAGGACGGCCCCCAGCGCCCTCCCCGGCACTAATCCGCTTAATCGTAACAAGAGCTGACCCGCTATCCTCTAGTGCCGTCATCGCTCTTGAGCATTCGCGCGTGTCTACGCACGCCCTGTTACTGATTTTGAGGATTGTCCATGACTTCCAAGCTTTTGGCTGCCGCTATTGGCGCCGTGCTGGTACTGCCGATGTACGCGCACGCCCAGCAATCCCGTCCGCTGCCAGACCCTGCGGACCCCGCAGTGGCAGTACCACCGACCGTGTACGAGTCGGTCATTACCAGTCGTTCGCCTGCACCGCAGGACGCCCAAGCGACGCCTGACAAATCCTGGCGCGCCGCAAACGATGCCGTTGCCGGAGCGCCGGGCCATGCGGGACATGGTGCCCACGGCGGTGAGCAGAACCACCACGGCCATAAAGAAGCGCCGGCTCCGTCCGCACCAGCGCCCACTTCGCCAGCGAAGCCGGCCAGTCCTGCGCCTGTGGATCACAGCAAACATCATTAAGCCGAACACATAATGACAACAAAGCTTTCAATTCCCACAATGCGTGCCGTCGCAGCAGCCGCCATGCTCCTCGCGTTGAGCGGTTGCGCGACGTTCTCCAAGGACGGCGGCCTGGACGCTGTCTCATCCTTGACCGCCGAGCGCACCGGCCAGGACGTTCGCCTGCCCAGGACGAATGCCGATAGCGCGGCCATCCAGGACGAGCTGAATCAGTTGCTGAAGCAGCCGCTCTCCGCCGACAGCGCGGTCCGTGTCGCCCTGATCAACAACCGCGGCTTGCGGGCGTCGCTCGCCGAACTGGGTGTCGCCGAGGCGGATCTGGTGCAAGCCGGCCGCATGGCCAACCCCGGCTTCAGCTTCAGCCGCATGTCCGGCGGCGGCGAAACGGAGATCGAACGCAGCGTCATGTTCGATCTCGTCGGACTCGTGACCATCCCGATCCGTCGCGATATCGAGTCGCGCCGTTTCGAGAGCGCCAAGCTGGTCGCGGCAAACGAAGCGGTCCGGCTCGCGGCAGACACGCGCAAGGCCTACTTCAATGCCGTCGCGGCAGTGCAGTCGGCGCGCTATGCGGAGCAAGTGCGTGAAGCGGCCGGCGCGAGTGCCGAACTGGCGCAGCGCATGGCCAAGGTCGGGAACCTGAGCGCCCTCGACCAGGCGCGCGAACAAGCATTCTCGAGCGAAGCCTCGACCCAGCTGGCACGTGCACGGCACAGTGCGACGGCCGCGCGCGAGCAGCTTGCCCGGCTGATGGGTGTGTGGGGAGAAAACACGGCGTTCCAGCTTCCGGACAAGCTGCCCGAGCTGCCGGCGGTTCCGCGCGAGGCAGGCAATATCGAGTCGCTCGCGATGCAGCAGCGCCTCGATGTACGCCTGGCAAAGCTCGGCACCGAGTCGACTGCGCGCGCACTGGGCCTGACAAAGGCAACCGGCGTCATAAACGTCCTCGACGCGGGATACGTCAACTCGAGCAAGTCCGGTGCACCCCGGGAAAACGGATACGAGATCGAACTCGCCCTGCCGATCTTCGATTGGGGAGGCGCACGTGTGGCGAAGGCCGAGGCGCTCTACATGCAATCGGTCCACCGCACCGCAGATACCGCCATCAATGCCCGGTCACAGGTCCGCGAAGCGTATTCCGCTTACCGGACAAACTATGACGTCGCCAGGCAGCATCGCGACCAGCTGGTACCACTGCGGAAGAAGATTTCCGAAGAGAGCCTGCTTCGCTACAACGGCATGCTCTTGAGCGTGTTCGAACTGCTGGCCGACGCACGCGCACAGATCGCGGGCGTGAATGCGGCCATCGACGCGCAGCGAGAGTTCTGGATCGCCGAAACGGATCTGCAGGCCGCCATCAGCGGCAGCGGCGGCGCAGGGTCCGCGATCTCCATGGCTTCAACCGCCGCGCCCGCCGAAGCTGCCGCGGAACACTAAACAAGGAATGAATCAACAATGAGTTCTCGTCGAGATTTCTTCACTGGCGCAGCCGCCCTGGTCGGCGCCGGACTGGTCAGCCGTGCTGGCGCGGCCACCCTCCCGGAAGCCCCAATCATGACCAGCGCGGCTACGCAGCCACCTCCACCGCCACCGAACGGCCGGCCATACAACCCGGTCGTCACCCTGAACGGCTGGTCCCTGCCCTGGCGCATGAACAATGGCGTCAAGGAGTTCCACCTGATCGCTGAACCCGTGGTTCGCGAGATAGCGCCCGGCATGAAAGCCAACCTGTGGGGCTACAACGGCCAGAGTCCCGGACCAACCATCGAAGTGGTAGAAGGCGACCGGGTGCGCATCTTCGTCACCAACAAACTGCCGGAGCACACCAGCATCCATTGGCATGGCCAGCGCCTCCCCAACGGCATGGACGGCGTCACAGGCCTGAACCAGCCGGGCATCCAGCCGGGCAAGACCTTCGTCTACGAGTTCGTCGCTCGCCGCCCGGGTACCTTCATGTACCACCCGCATGCTGACGAAATGGTCCAGATGGCGATGGGCATGATGGGCTTCTGGGTCACGCACCCAAAGAATCCGGCCCATCACAAGGTTGATCGCGATTTCGTATTCCTGCTGAACGCCTACGACATCGAGCCGGGCAGCTACACCCCGCGGGTCAACGAAATGCTCGATTTCAATATCTGGACCTTTAACAGCCGCGTTTTCCCGGGCATCGATACCATGAACGTGCGCCAAGGCGACCGCGTGCGCATCCGCACCGGCAACCTGACGATGACGAACCACCCGATCCACCTGCATGGACACGAGTTCGAGGTTACTGGCACCGATGGCGGCTGGACCCGGCCTGAGTCGCGCTGGCCAGAGGTGACGACCGACATCGCCGTTGGCCAAATGCGCGCTATCGAGTTTATCGCTGACGAGCCGGGTGACTGGGCCTTCCACTGCCACAAGTCGCACCACACGATGAACGCCATGGGCCACGACGTCCCAACCCTGATCGGCGTGGACCACCGCGGGGTGGCCGAGAAGATCACCAAGCTGGTACCCGACTACATGGTGATGGGCGAAAAAGGCGGCTCGATGGGCGACATGGAGATGCCGCTGCCCGACAACACCCTGCCGATGATGACTGGCCAAGGGCCGTTCGGGGGTGTCGAGATGGGCGGCATGTTCACCGTGCTGAAAGTCCGCAAGGATCAGAAGCCGGGCGACTACAAGGATCCGGGCTGGTACAAGCACCCTGCGGGCACGGTGGCTTATGAATGGAAGGGCGAGCCGCCGGCGGCCGTTCGCAACCACAACCCGGGCGGCCAGGCCATGCCGGCGGCGAAGACGCCCGAGGTGGAAGTCACCGTCCGTAAACCCAAGGGCCACCAGGGCCATCACTGACAACCGTCGAGGAGAAGACCTCATGTTCAAGCGACTCATCTCGAAATCGGCGCTGGCCGCGGCATTGTCCCTGCCCATGCTGGCAATGGCAGCTGCGCCAGTCATCGACGTCTACAAAAGCGAGTACTGCGGATGCTGCGCGGCCTGGGTGGACCACCTGAAGGCCAACGGTTTTGCACCCAAGGTGACGAACGTCGCCAACCCGTCGGACTACCGCGAACGCGGCGGCATTCCGAACGAGCTGGGCTCCTGCCATACCGCCATCGTGCAGGGTTATGCGATCGAGGGGCACGTGCCGGCGAGCGACATCAAGCGCCTGCTGGCGGAAAAGCCAAAGGCCAAGGGGCTTGCAGTCCCGGCCATGCCGCTCGGTTCTCCAGGCATGGAGGGGCCGCGCAAGGACCCGTATGACGTCCTGCTTGTACAGGCGGACGGCAAGACCAAAGTTTTCAAGCACTACAACTGAACCAACCACGAAAGGAGACACCATGAACGCATTCTCGAAACTGACTCTGGCAATCGCCATGGCCGCCGGCGCGTCGATCGCAACGGCACAGGACAATGGCCACGGTAGCCACGCCGGCAACGGCTCGCACGGTGCGCACGCATCCCATGCGGGCCACCAGGCGGCACCGGCCGAACTGGTCGACGGCGAAGTCAAGAAGATCGACAAGGACGCAGGGAAGATCACCTTGCGCCATGGGGAACTCAAGAACCTCGACATGGCCGCGATGACGATGGTCTTCCGTGTCCAGGACCCGGCAATGCTGGAGCAAGTCAAGGTAGGCGACAAGGTCAAGTTTTCGGCCGACCGGGTGAACGGCGCCGTGACAATCACGCAGATGCAGAAGGCCCAGTAAGCAGTATCGGGCCATCGTCGAGTCCCGCATTCCACGAATGCGGGACACATAGGAGAAACAACATGAACATTAAAAATCTGCTTGTCGCCACAGCCGCGGCCATTTCCACGTTGTCGGCTCCCGCCGCCTTCGCTCACGCAAAGCTCGAGGCATCGACTCCCCAAGCCAACAGTGTCGTCAGTCCGGCGCCTGCACAGGTGCGCCTGCAGTTCAACGAGCCGCTGGAACTGCCGTTCAGCAAAATCAAGCTGGTCGACGAGAAAGGCACTGTTGTCGAGCCTTCGAAGATTGCATCGGATCCCGCCAACGCCAAAGCCCTGATTGCCACTACGCCCGGACTGCATGCCGGCGCGTACCGTGTCCAATGGAGTACCGTCACCCGGGACGGGCACAAGGTCAAGGGCGAGTTTAATTTCCAGGTGAAATAAGTGGAGTCTGACCTCGCGTCCCTGCAGCGCGCCGTCACAGTCGTCCTGAACCTGTCGTTTGCCGTGCTCGTTGGTGCGAGCGCGGCAACGCTTTGGCTTCGCGCGGGTACGTCTTCCTGGGTAACCGGACTTCTGCCTCGCCTGCGCACTGCCGTGCTTGGCGCGACCGGCTCGGCGATGTTGGCGTACGTGGCGATCCTCTGGGTCGAGGCGGCGTCGATGGCGGAAGTGCCGCTTGCCGAGGCGCTGCCGGCTGTCCGTTCGGTGATCACCGCTACCCACTATGGGATGGCGTGGATGATCGGCGCGGCAGCACTCATCGTCATCGGTGCCGTTTGCACCGCACGCGACCAGAGGGGCAAGCCCGCATCAATGATCCGCATCGGGGCGATCGGCGTGCTGCTCTACAGCCGCAGCATGGTCAGCCACGCGGGCGCCGGCGGCGATTTCATATGGGCAGTGGCATTCGATTGGGTGCACCTGGTCCTGATCAGCCTCTGGGTAGGCGAAGTGCTTGTGGCCGGATTGATCGCCCTGCCTGGCGGGCCTGGTACAGAACTGCAGAGCCGCCGCGACTGCGCCGACTACATTGCCGCACTGTCGCATTCGGCAACCATCGCGTTGGTCGGGATCTTCACGACCGGTATCATCGCCGCCTGGCGAGGCCTCGGCGGATTCGACAACGCATTCGGCAATCCCTATGCGGCGACTTTGCTGGTCAAGATCGGCCTGGTGCTCTGCGCCTCCGCGCTGGGAGGCCTGAATCGCTTCGTTGTCATGCCTGCGATGCTTTCGCGCCTTCGCAAAGCTTCCAAGCGTGCCAAAACTGGTGGAGACCGGAAGGCGGGCAACGGGAACGAAGCCAGTACGCTTATCGCAGCTGAGTCGAGTCCGGACCGGAGGTTCGTATTGATCCTGCGGGCGGAAGCAGTCTTCCTTATTGCAGCAATTGTCGCGGCAGCGTTCCTGAGCTCGACGCCGCCACCAACCGCATCCTGAACACTTCACTCAATCAAAGGAAAAACAATGACAAGGACATCCCTGAGACAATTGGCACTGGCGGGCATTCTGGCCGCCACCTCGGCCGCCAGCTTGGCGGCTTCACCAAAGGAAGCTCTAGCCGCGTTTCACGACGCGCTGGTGGCCGGCGATAGAGCGAAGGCCCTCAGCCTGCTGGCACCCGAGATTGCAATCTATGAAGCTGGTTACGTCGAACGCTCGCGCGACGAGTATGCAAGTCACCATCTGGGCGGCGACATGGAGTTCGCGAAGTCGTCGACTCGCAAGGTGCTCAAGCAAACCGAGCGCATCGACGGCAAGACTGCTGTGGTCTGGGAGGAGACGGAAACCACCGGGACATCGCGCGGCAAGCCGGTACACGCTTTCGGTACCGGAACGGCAGTGCTGGAGAAGCGTGGCGACACATGGGCGATCGTTCACGTGCACTGGTCGTCTCGGAAGGCGAAGTAATCAGCATTCTTCCGGCTCTACTGCAACGGTATGGGACGAAGCTTGCGCTGCAGCGGTTGGTTGACTCTTCTAACAGTTATCCCTGCAAGGCGCTTGGCTAAACCTTAAGCCGGCGCCTTGCCTCGTAGCCCGCGGCGCGCGGGACTTGCTGCGTGCGCCGCCCGTTCTTCTCCCACCTCTTCCGGATCTTCCAGCGTGGCCAGGATCGGACAGTCCGGCCGTTCGTCTCCTACGCAACAGTCGCTGAGCTCCTTCAAGGTATCGGCCATCTGACGCAGGTTCCTGATCCGCTCTTCCAGGTCAGCGATATGCGACTGTGCAAGCCGTTTCACGTCAGCACTCTGTCGCGACCGGTCATCCCACAAACTGAGCAGTTCGCCGATCTCCGCTACAGAAAAGCCGAGGTCTCGGGCGCGCCGGATGAAGCGCAGGCGGTGCATGTCACTACCGGTGTACGCCCGGTAACCCGACTCGCTGCGCGCCGCATGCGGTATCAACGCGATCTCTTCGTAGTAGCGGATCATCTTGGCCGACACGCCAGATGCCTTCGATGCTTCACCGATATTCATGTGCTGTCTCCAATATCACTCATCATTCAAGGGCGGATTGAACCCGCGCAGCCGCAAGGCATTGCCAAGGACGAATACGCTGGACAATGCCATCGCCCCGGCAGCAAACACGGGCGACAGCAGCACGCCATACGCTGGATACAACATGCCCGCCGCCACCGGGATCAGGGCAACGTTATAGGCAAACGCCCAGAACAAGTTCTGGCGTATGTTGCCAATGGTCGCTTTCGAGAGCGCGATCGCATTAGGAACGCCCTGCAGGCTGCCTGACATCAGTACCACGTCGGCTGCTTCTACCGCGACATCGGTACCAGTGCCGATTGCCAGGCCGACGTCAGCCTCGGCCAGCGCGGGCGCATCGTTGATGCCGTCACCCACGAACGCGACGGAGCCATGTTCGGCCTTGAGTCGCTTGACCGCGTCCACCTTACCCTCGGGCAGTACTTCAGCCACGACCTCGTCGATACCGAGGCGCGCCGCAATCGCGCGAGCGGTGCGCTCGTTATCGCCAGTAATCATCGCGACCTTGAGCCCCAGACGATGCAGGGCAGCGATGGCAGTGGGTGTATCGGCCTTGATCGGGTCGGCCACGGCGACAATGGCGGCCAGGCGGCCATCGATTGCCGCGTACAGCGGCGACTTCCCTTCTTTCCCGAGTCGCGCGGCCGTTGGCTCGAAGCTTCCCACATCCAGACCGAGCGAGCGCATGTACCGGTCCGCTCCCACTTCCACGCGCACCCCATCCACCAGTGCACGTACACCCATGCCGGTAGTCGATTCGAACCCAGTAAGCGCCGGAAGCGCGATGCCCTCTTGCTCAGCAGCCTCGACGATTGCACGCGCAATCGGATGTTCGGAACGCGACTCCACGGCTGCAATGCTTGCCAGTACCTGCGCGCGCTCGAAGCCCGTGCCAACTTCCAGGTCAGTCAGCGCGGGGCGCCCTTCGGTCAGCGTGCCGGTTTTGTCTACTGCGACGACCTTTGCGTCCTTCAGGAGCTGCAATGCCTCGCCCTTACGAAACAGCACGCCCAGTTCTGCTCCGCGTCCGGTACCGACCATGATGGAGGTCGGCGTCGCCAGCCCCATCGCGCAAGGACAGGCGATGATGAGCACCGCCACGGCGTTCACCAGGGCGAAGCTCAGGGCTGGCGACGGCCCGAAAACGAGCCAGATCAGGAATGTGACGGAGGCCGCAGCCATCACTGCAGGCACGAACCACATCGTGACCTTGTCAACGACCGCCTGGATCGGCAGCTTGGAGCCCTGCGCCTGCTCCACCAGGCGAATGATCTGCGCCAGGACGGTCTGTCCACCCACGGCCGTGGCGCGCAGGGTAAAGGCGCCCTTCTGGTTGACCGTGCCACCGACTACGGCCCTGCCATGCACCTTTCTGACCGGGACAGGTTCACCGGTGATCATGGACTCGTCCACGTAGCTGTCGCCCTCAATCACCTCCCCATCGACCGGAATGCGTTCGCCCGGGCGCACCTCTACGATATCGCCGGCGATCACATCGGCGACAGGTATGTCCACTGCACGGCCGCCGCGTACCACATGGGCCACTTTTGCCTGCAGCCCGACCAATCGTTGGATGGCTTGCGACGTACGGCCCTTTGCCTGGGCTTCCAGAAATCGGCCTAACAGGATCAGCGCCACGATCACAGCCGCTGCTTCGTAATAGACGTTCACGGTGCCCGCTGGGAGCAGGCGCGGCAGGAAGGTGGTGACGACCGAATATGCGTATGCCGCCAGGGTACCCACCGCCACAAGCGAATTCATGTCCGGTGCCATCCGCAGCAGTGCAGGAAAACCTTTGGTGTAGAAGCGGCGGCCAGGGATCAACAATACCAGTGATGTCAGCACGAACTGCAGGTACCAGCTCGGCCCTTCACCGATGTTCTCCATGACCCAATGGTGCATGGACGGGATCAGGTGCGCGCCCATCTCGAGGACGAAGACCGGTAGCGCAAGAGCGGAAGCAAGCAGCAGGTCGCGCTTGAGTGCCAGACGTTCGGCATCCTTTTTGGCCTCGCCGTCATCACCGCTGGAGCGGGTGCTTGCATCGAGAAGCTTGGCTTCATACCCCGCCTTGCCGATAGCCGCCAGCAGCGCTTCGGTCGCCGCCACGCCGCGTACCGTCGCACGTTCGGTTGCCAGGTTCACCGTGGCTTGGCTCACACCCGGCACCGCGTTGAGGGCTCGTTCGACCCGCCCGACACAAGATGCGCAGGTCATGCCCTCGACAGACAATTCGATTGTCTGGGCGGGAACATCGTATCCGGCCTTCTCGATTGCCTGGACCAGGGCTGCACGGTCCACCGCGCCGTCTCCGCTTGGCCGTACTTCAGCCCGCTCCGTAGCGAGGTTGACCGCGACGCTGCCGACGCCCTGGACTTTCCGAAGCGCGGCCTCCACGCGGCCGACGCAGGAAGCGCAGGTCATGCCCTCGATCCGCAGACTGATGGGTAATGCGCCGCTGCCGGCGGGCTGTTTGTTTGGAATGCTCATTGGTGGTTCTCTACAATGCGTTCAAGATACGATTACTGTAAACCTTTCCATCATGGGAAGGTCAAGCATCTCCGGGAGAACTGACAATACCGCCTTGTCCGGCCACCCGAAGATGAAAGACTGTCGGGATGGGAGAAAACCGGCGAGGCGCCTGGTCTCCCGTGGAGCAGCGTGAATGGCGGGCTGTAGATGAGGTGCAGATATACCGGATTCGACACCGTGCACCTTACCGTGTCGATAAAGCGACGCCATGCAGCGACGTCGGCTTGGGAATGGGTGCGATTGGACACCGGGCAGAAAAGGTGTCGCAATCGCCATCCTGTTGTCTACGTCATACGCGTGCGCTTGCAGTGACGGGATATCCCGCCTCTACGACGGCCGCCTTTACCTTGTCGATATCGACGCTGGTGTCAATCCGGACTTTCTTGCTGCCCAGGTCAACCTCCACCTTCGCATTGCCATCGACCGCTTGCACCGACCTCTTGACACTATTGGCGCAACCGCCACAGGTCATGCCTTCAACTTGCAATTCATACATGCTGCTACCTCCCTTGGCTAAATTGAGCCTTCACTGTAAACCTTCCCATGGTGACAAGGTCAAGCACTATTCAGATTTTGAAGTCGTCGAAAGCGACCTTCGACTCGTCCACGCCAAGATCGCGCAGCATCGCGCGGGTAGCAGACAGCATCGCCGGCGGCCCACAAACATAGAACTCGAGCGTACCGATGTCGGGATGCGTGTGCAGAAGCTCATTCCTGACTGCCTCGTGCACCAGTCCGCTACGATGAGGGGGCTGCCCGGCCTCCTCCGACAAAACCAGGTGCCAGTGGAAGTTGGAGTGTTTATCGGCAAACGCATGCATCTCGTCCAGGTAGGGAGCGTCGCGCATGCTGCGTGCGCCATACCAGAAGTGGATTGGTTCGCTCGCACCCTTTGCGAGAAGCTCGTGGATCATGGCGCGCAGTGGGGCCATGCCGGCGCCGCCACCGATGAACACTTTTTCGCGCGCGCCTGGCTTGAGCGCGAAGTCACCAAATGGCCCGCTGAACGACACCGTGTCGCCAGGCTTGAGCGTGTACATGTAGCTCGATCCCCTGCCCGGCCGTTCTCCCGGCATGAACCGCACGAGGAAAACAATCTGGCCGTCTGAGCATTCGGTAGGTACTGCGACCGAGTAAGACCTGCGTAGAGGTGCGTCGTTCGCCAGCCGCCCCAGTACACCGACGTTATTCCAGTCGTCGCGGTGATGATCCGGCACCTCGATGTGGCTGGCGTCGTGTGCATAGGCCGGCACATGCACCTGTACATACGCGCCAGGCCGGCACCCGAGGGGGACTTGCGGCCGTACCGTGACCTCGCGCAGGAACGGCGTCACCGCCCGCACGCTGGTGACCGTCGCAGCATGCTCGGTTGCGAGGGCAAGCGTATCGCCGACATCGATGTCGAGGCTGCGCGTGACCGGAAGGCCGCACGCCAGCCGGTATCCCGCCTCGAGCTTCGCGGGTGAAAGCAGCGCCCGGTCGGCCGCGGTAGGCTCCGGCACCTTGCCGACACAGCGTACTTCACATAGCCCGCAGCTCTGCCCGCCGCCACAGTTCGACGGCAGCTGCAGCCCTGAGCGCGCCAGTGCACGGAACACCGTGTCGCCTTTGGCGGCGTCGACTGAACGCGCGAGCTGTCCACCGCTACCCAGCAGGTTGACGCTGCGGCGCTGGCGCAAGCGCGTCGGCACGAACTCCGCCAGTCGCACACTCGCAAACAGGAGCCAGACGCCAGTCAGTGCCATCCACAGCCCGCCGATCGCGCTTGAGACGAGCAGCGGGTTGTTGAAGTCCGTACGCTCGCTGTAGTCCATGATGTGGAGCATCCAGAAGAAGTCGAACAGGCGCCAGGTATTGTTCCGGTGTTCCAGCACATTGCCTGAAACGCTGGACACGTACACGGCCGTCTCGTCCTCGTCATTGAAATCCACCCGCCACACCGGCTCCTTGTGTGCGCGGGTCTCCAGGGTGTAGTTGAGCAGACGCGGCGTGCCTGCCTTGCCGCTGCCGGAATACGATGCGCTTGCGATCGTCCGCGCGAGTGCGCCGTCGATGGACACGCTGCGCCCGTCACTGGCATCGACCAGCCAGCTGCGCTTGTCGCCCTGCAGCCGGTACATAGGCCTGTCGAGCAGCCAGCCCGAGGTGATTGCCATGACCTTACCTGCGCTGGCTGCAAGGACCGCGTCGGGCGCGAGCACGTTGCGCGGCCATTCGGGCGCTGCCTGCGGCTTGATACGGTACTCGCGGCCCTGCACCTTTTTCGCATCGAGCAGGCTCATGACCACGCCGCTCGACATCCACAGTACGAACTGGATCGCAAGAAGCAGCCCTACCCACTTGTGAAGCCTTCTCATCCATGGGCTCATGCCTGCCTCCTGCGCTGGAAGCTGTAGAAGAGTAGCCAGGCGCCGCTCAGTGCAAAGGCCAGGCCGGTGATGGACGCAACGCGCAGCAGGGTATTGTTGACGTCCTCACGCTCCTCGTAATCCATGATGTGGAACATCCACAGGAAATCGAACCATCGCCATAGTTCGTGACGCCTAGCGACCAGGTCGCCGGAGAATGGGGAGAAATACAGGGTGCTGCTGCCCGGATCCACGTCGTCGTAATGCACGGCCCAGAGGGGAACCGGCCGGGCGCCCACTTCCTGCGGCGCTTTGGTAATCCATTCGATGCTGCGGATGCTGCCCTCGCCGACGTACGCCGCGTCGGCCAGCGCGATGATGCTGTCCCGGTCGAGCGGGCTGATGGTCTTGCCGCTGACGGCATCGACCAAGCTGACCTTCTTGTCCTGCTTGATCTCGTAGACCTCTTTCCCGAGCAGCACCTTCAGCCGGATGGAAGTAATGCCGGGATGGCTTTCGTGCAGTTGTGCCTGTGTGATGCGGCTCGCCGAGGGGTTGAGGCGTTCGGTCGGGACATGGGCGAGATGGTCTCCGTGGATGACCTCAAGAGGCACGACGACCATGTACAGGCCGCTGATCATCCACAGCAGCGCCTGCACGCCGATCAGCAGCCCGATCCATTTATGGGCGCGGCGCACCCAGAAAGCTAGTTGCATATATTTCGACAATGAGTTGAGTCAGCCCGGCCTGCGAGACAGGCCGGGCTACGAATGGACAGGATGAGCCGCTTAGAACTTGTAGCCCAGGCGGACGTGCCAGCGGCGGCCGAGCAGGTCGTAGGTCATCGTGTCGGTGTTCCCGTCCGTCCAGCTCTGGATGTACGGCGGACGCTTGTCGAAGAGATTGTCCACACCGAAGGAGACCGCCATTGCTTTGCTGAAGGCATATTTCACACTGGCGTTATGATATGCGATGCTCGGTGCACGGGAGCCAATATCGGCCGGGGCTGCGTTGATGTCGTCAGCCTTGCCGATGTACTGGACGGTATAGGAACCCGACCATGGCCCGTTCGCTGCCGTCAGCGATGCGCTTGAACGCCATTTCGCATAGCTGCCGCGGCCACCCGTGATCTTGCCCGCATATTCGATCACGTCGCCGCCCGGGAAGGGCGTGATATCGAACCGGTTCAGGCGCGAGACGTCAACCGAGACCGACGAAGTCCATCCGTACAGGGAAAAGTCGTACAGTGCGCCAAAGTCGATCCCCGAAACCCGCTGCTGGGCCGCGTTTGCGGGCTGCGACGACAGGAAGTTGATCTCTTTCGTACGCGGATCGCGCGTGAAGCTCGACGGGCTGCAGAAGATGTGGCTCAGGCCCGGCGAGTTGTAGCAGACGGAGAGTTTCGTCGAGCCCGGCACCGTCTCGATCGCGTTGTCGATCTCGATGTTGAAATAGTCCAGCGTCAGGGTCAGCGACTTCGACGGCGTCCACACCGCGCCCACCGTGAACGTGTCGGCCTCTTCCGGCTCGAGGTCCGGGTTGCCGCCGCCCGTGGTCAGGATCGAAGGACCAAACTGCCTGAAGCCTGCGGGCAGTCCCTGAGCCTGGCAATTCTTGTAGACCGCCGAATTCGGATCGAGCGTGTTCCAGTTATTGCATGGATCGGTCGTCGTCAGGTTTCCTTCCGACACCCCGCCGAACAGCTCGGGAACGTTCGGGACACGGAAGGCGGTCGACCGGTTGGCGCGCATCTTCAGCGACGGGATGATCTGCCAGTCCAGGCCGACCTTGTAGGTGGCCTGGGAGCCGAACAGGCTGTAGTCGGAGTAGCGCGCCGCCGCGTTCAGGCCCAGCGACTGGACCATGGGCAGCTTCGCCAGCAGCGGGACTGACAGTTCGGCGAACAATTCGCGTGCGCTGTATTCGCCGGCAATCGGGTCCATGGCGTTGGTATTGGCCGCACCCGACACGATCAGGCTGTCGGGATCGCGCCAGCCTTTTTCGCGGCGGTATTCGAAGCCCGAGGCAAAGCCGACCGGCCCTGCCGGCAACGAGAACAGTTCTCCGCTGACACTGGCATTGAAGCTCTTCTGGTCGTTGCCGCCATGATCTCGCGTCGTGAAGTGGATGTAGTCGAGCACAGCTGGGCTAAGGTTGCCGTAGCCGAGGTAGTTCCCGCATGGCGCCGCGGTCGGACTGGTGCCGCAGGTGGCGGCATTGAGCGTTGCATCGACCCTGTCGAGGTTGATAATGTTGGTCATGCCGTCAACCCCGGTATTCCGCCCCCAGTTCACGGATGCAGACCAGTCCCAGGTATTCGCGATATTCCCCTTGAGACCAGCAACCACCCGGAAGGTGTTTGTCTCCTGGAAGAAGTAGCGCGGCCCCACCTCGGCAACCCGGCGCCGTTCGAGGACCAGGTCTTGTCCCGTCGGATTCGTCGGATGGCTCGCAGCGATCCTGATCGGGCGGTAGACGCCGATGGCGCCCGGCGTTGCCAGTTGCTCCGACTTGCGGTTGGTGAACATCAGTTCCGTGAACAGGTCGACTTTGTCGTTCAGGCGCACGTTTCCGAACGTGCTGAGGCCGATCCTCTTGATCGGATTGACCGCGTTCAGGAAGGGGTTGCTGTTATATCCGTGCTTGGCTGCGCTATAGGTTTCGAACGCACGCGGATTCCCGCCCGGGTCCTGGTTGAAATTGACGCGACGGCCGTTTGCCAGCAGCGCACGCCCGCCGATCGTCGACGAACTGCCCGAGCAGACAAGTTCACCCTCGTCCTCGAACAGCGCGCAGGGCGCGCGGGAGGCCAGGTTGACCGCTTCGCTTTCGGAGTAGTTCAGGGATGCCATCAGCGATCCACGGTCGCTGCGCATCCCCCATACGATGTCGGCGGACTTCTCGGCGCCATCGCCTTCTTCGGTCTTGCCATAACGGACCGATGCTTCCACGCCGTCGAATGCTTTCTTGGTGATGATGTTGACGACACCGGCCACGGCGTCAGCGCCGTAGATTGCCGATGCGCCGTCCTTCAGCACTTCGATGCGCTCGATCATCGCGACAGGGATCATGTTCAAGTCGACCGAACTGTTCGCACCGGTGCCGCCCGAGACCACCCGCCGCCCGTTGAGCAGTACCAGGGTACGGTCGATGCCGAGACCGCGCAGGTTGACCTGGGTCGTCCCATAGCCGTTGCTGGTCCAATAGGCGCTACTCTGGTTGCCGGCCGTTCCGGCGGAAGACGGCAAGCGCTGCAGCAGCGTCTCGACCGAAATGGCGCCCGAGCGCTGGATCGTCTCAGCGTCGATCACCGTGACCGGGCCGACGCCCGAAATCTGCTCTTGCCGCAAATTGATCCGACTGCCCGTGACCTGGACACGTTCCATCCCTGCGCCTTGAACTAGTTCCCCAGTCGTAGCAGGTTGCTGTGCGTGTGCGTCTTGTTGCCCTAGCATCAGTGCAATGGCAGCCGTCGTTGCTGGGATGTACTTGTGAACCATTTACCCTCCGGGTTTGTTTTTATGAGAATCAGGACAATAACCAGTGGCCCGCAGCGCGGAACACGTCTTGAAAGCCAAGAGCCAAACTACTTGTCTATACAGCTTGTTGCTTTTTTTAATGTATTACCAAAATCTTTACCGCGCAAGAAAAATAAAGTTTTCGTCGTTTTCGCCACATAAAAGTTAACCAAAAAGGTGTTTACCGCACGTTATTCCGACTTTGCTCGAGGCGACAAGGAGCGGCCAGGGGAATTCACGCATGAATTCCCCTGCTGAGTGATTACGAAAACTGCGTGGTTTTATGCGCTGGTCATGCGACGGCATTCAGCTGCGCACCGGCGACAGGCAGCGGCGCACCGCTGGCAGTGCTCCATCTGATGCTTGGCGCACTCTTCAGCGCACATGTCGCAGATCGCCGCGCAAGCCTCGCAGACGACTTTTGCGGCTGCGCTACCCCTTGCTATCATCGCGGCTGCGACACGGCACAACTGCGCACAGTCGACGTCGAGTGCGATGCAGCGGGCCACCATCTTCACGTCTTCCTCCTGCAGGCAGGCGGCTGCGCACATGTCGCACGCGTCGGCGCAGTCATTGCACGCTTCGATACAGGTTTCGTATTGCTGATTCATGACGTTCTCCTCAATGGGTCAGGTTCAAATTCAATTCCAGGAATCCCTCTTGGTAAGGCGTCGGCTGGGCCGCCGCGCCGGTCCTCATCTCAACATCTCGTTCAAAACCACAGACGGATCCCGGCCACAGCCTGGACTTCACTGCGGTCGCCGCCACGCTGCTGCGTGAAGTCGGCGGTACGGCCAAACTGTCTGTTCCACGTCACCCCGATGTAGGGCGCGACCTGGCGGGTGATCTCGTAGCGCAGGCGCAGGCCGGCGCCGATATCGGACAATCCGCTTCCCGTCCCACGCTCTTCGTCGGTACGGCTGTAGAGGTTTGCCGACAGTTCGGGTTCCAGGATCAGGCGGGGCGTGAACAGGATTTCGTACTTCACGTTGAACCGGGCGGCAAGTCCGCTGCCCGGGCGCCAATAGGCAGTCGCCTCGGTTTCGAACCAGTACGGCGCCAGGCCCTGCACACCGAACGCGAGCCAGTCCCTGCTGCCGCCCTCGCCGCTGTCGTGCCTGAGACCGAGCTGAGTGCTCCAGAATGTGGCGAATGCCCGGTCCCACAGCAGTTCGGTACGCGCGCTTTCAAGGGTGCCGCCGCGCCGCTCGCCTTCGGTCTTGAGCCAGGCCTTGTTGTAGTCGTTGCCGTACCAGGCCTCGAGTTCGACGTTCTGGCCACGCTCACCATCGCCTTTCGCGAACTCCGCCTTGTCGAGCAGAACCTTGCCGAACGGGGCGTTGTCGTTCATCTCGTGGTTGCCGAAGTTGGCGTGGCGCGCGCCCTCGTTGTAGGCATTCGGATCGCGTGCGTCCGGCGGCGGTTTCCCTCCTTGCATCGGGCCCATCTGCATGGAGTGTCCCGGGCCCATCGCGTTTGCGGTGCCCGCCGCGGCAGTAGCGTTTCGGGGCGCTTGCTGGGCCGGACTTCCATGCCCCATCCCCGAATGGTCCATCTGGTGCGCGTCGTGACCCTGGGGAGGCTGGGCCGACTGGGGGTTTTTCGTCGAAGGCTGCGCGGACGGCATGGCATGGCCTGCGTGCCCTTGCCCGGCCGTGGGAGCCGGCGTGGCCGCCGGGGCAGCCTGGCTCCCGTGCGCATCCGGTTGCGACAGAGATTGCTGCCCTTGCTGGGCAGCATTGGGAGGCTGCGACTGCGCCTTCTCGGGCTCTGGCATGGCATGCCCGGCATGCTCCTGGCCCGCTGTCGACGATTGACCAGCAGGCGCCTCTCCATGGCTCTTGTGCGTGGCCGGTTCCGCCGGGGGCTTCTGCTTCTGCTGCGAAGGCTTGCGTGGTGCGGCGGGTGCGCCATGGCCCATCTTCGCGTGGTCCATCCCGTGCATCTCGTGGCTGGTGGACGACTGTTGCCCCGGCGTTTGTCCAGAAGCATGTAACGACACTACGTATGCCAACGCAAAAGCGGCATGCCGGGGAAGGGTTGAAAACTTTTTCATGATACGACCACCTCCCTGAACATCCCTGCTTCCATGTGATACAGCAGGTGGCAGTGAAATGCCCAGTGTCCGGGCGCATCGGCCGTGACACGGAACGTGACCCGCTGGGCTGGCTGCACATTGATCGTGTGCTTGCGTACCTGGAATTCACCGCGCTCCGATTCGAGCTCGCTCCACATGCCGTGCAGGTGGATCGGGTGGTTCATCATCGTGTCGTTCACCAGGACGATTCGCAGCCGCTCGCCGAACCGGAAATGGATGGGCAAGGCCTCGGAGAACTTCTGGCCGTCGAATGACCACATGAAGCGTTCCATGTTGCCGGTGAGGTGCAGCTCGATCTCTCGGCTCGGTTCGCGGGGGTCAACCGGCCCGCCGACGGTGCGCAGGTCCGCGTAGGTCAGGACCCGCCGCCCGTTGTTGCGCAGGTTCGGGCCGGGGTCATCCAGGTTCGTGCGCGGCATGTCGACATGCATGTCGACGCCTGGTCCGTACTCGGACCGCGCATGGGTCACCTTTGGCGGACTGGCAGGCCCCGGCGCTGCCTGGGGCATTTGCGTGTGGCCGGCATGGCTTGCCGCAGCCGGCATCGCATGCTGCATGTGACTGTGGTCGGCAGCCGCACCGGCCGCCGTCTCTGGCGAACTCGTGCCAGCAGCTCCTTGCGCTCCCATTGCGTGCCCGCCTGCGGCGCTGTGGGAGCCGTGCATCCCCGACATCGCCATCGCCCCCATCATGTCCGTCATGGTAAGCCATTCGGCCTCGTCCACCGGCGGAACCGGCGCCTGCACCCCGGGGCGCGGCGCGAGCGTGGCGCGCACGAATCCGGAGCGTCCAATCGACTGCGCGAAGATCGTGTACGCCTTGTCTTCCGCAGGTTCGATGATCACATCGTAGGTCTCGGCGACCGAGATGCGCAGCTCGTCGACCGGGATCGGCTCGACGTCCTGTCCGTCGGCGGAGATGACCGTCATCTTCAGACCTGGGATACGCAGGTCGAAGATCGTCGTCGCGGAGCCGTTGATAATACGAAGCCGAAGCTTTTCTCCGCGCTTGAACAGGCCGGTCCAGTTCATTTCCGCAGTCGCGCCATTGATCAGGTAGCGCAGCGCACCGCTGATGTTCCGGCTGGCGGTGACGTCGCTGAAGTCGGTGGGCATCATGCGCATCTGGTTCCACATCTTGCGTTTCTCGACGGCTGCGGCGAACCCCATGCTCCGCACGTCGCGGACGAATTCGCCGAAGGTCGGCTGCTTGTTGTTGAAGAAGTCGCTCATCTTCTTCAGGTTGGCCATGACCCGCTCCGGCTTCTCGTCCGTCCAGTCCGACAGCATGACGACGTAATCGCGATCTGCCTGGGCCCGCTCGCCGACTTTCGGCAGGATGACGATAGGGCCGTACAAGCCGAGCTGTTCCTGGAAAGCGGAATGGCTGTGGTACCAGTAGGTACCGCTCTGCTTGACCTCGAACCGGTAGGTGAAGGTCTGTCCGGGCTCGATCCCCGCAAAGCTCAACCCCGGAACGCCATCCATGTCCGCTGGCAGCAGGATGCCGTGCCAGTGAATCGAACTGACCGTCGGCAGCCGGTTGGTGACCCGGATCGTCACGGTATCCCCCTCGTTCCAATAGAGAGTTGGTGCGGGCACCTGGCCGTTGACCGCGGTGGCGATACGGTCTGCTCCGGTGAAGTTGACAGGCATCGGCCCTATCTCGAGGTCGAAACTGGTACCGCGAAGCTTGCGCCGGTCCTGCGCGGCAAAGAGCGGCCCCGGGCTGAAACCTGCAAGGCCTATAGCTGCGCCCAGCCCTTGCAGGAAACGGCGCCGCCAGCTGCTCGCGCAGCGGTCAGTAACTTCTGAACGTTTCATATGGTTCTCCGTTGGTTCTCCGATTTGAAATGCGACTTCTGGCGCAGCAATCTGCGCGATTCGGCCCCAAACGTTCCCCATGCCGGTAACCAGGGACGCGGACACGCCTGCCCCGCGGCGGGTAGCCACGGGTGCACGACTCGGTTATTTGATCTGATTTCCAGGAACGCGTGCCCGGTAGGGATGGCCATCCGTGCAGGCGCGAACGCGGGCGCGAGCCGGCCTCCCGGGAATCAGGAACGCATCGCCGGCGCTAGCCGTGAAGGATTACGCCGCGATTGACGCGGCAGTGCGTGGAGGTCGTTCGATCCGGGCCGGTACATGCCCGGTGAATGAAGATGAGGAAAATTGCAGGGCAGTGCTGACTGCTTCCTCGACTGCAGTCACGGTCATTACAGGCGGCGGCGCATAGGCGCCAATGGAGCAGCTTGCACAGGTGCCGCAGCCGGATCGCGCATGCGAGCCGTTGTCGTCGCAGTCTTGATCCGGCGATGCAACGCTTTGCGCGGGTTCGGCAGCATGCCCATGCTCGCCATCGTGCGAATCGACAGCCGCCGTTGTGTCCATCTGCATGCCACCAGGCTCGCCAGCGGCGGTCAAGGGATGATGCGCCATGCCGCACTCAAACCTCGCCACTCCCGCAATGCCCTGCAAGGGTAGGGAGACGATGAGTAGGCACAAGAAAAATGATCGAAGCCTGGCGCGCATATGGTCAATGTAGCATGCTCCCGGGGTAGCGTGCACACAAATGCGTGACATTCGGCCCGGTTGCCCCGCATTCCGCCAAGGTGCTGCCGTTCGCTTTCCCGTCGAAATATGGCCTTTAAGAAGTTTATTAACCTCAGAACAAGCAGTTCTACCGTGCGCTCCTGGCATAGCCCGCTTCGCACGAGGGCTTCGCTTTCACCTTCTCGTTCACCTGGAGCGAGGTGGACTGGTAGGATAATCAGCTATCCTCCTCTCGCACCTCTAGCCCATGAAAAAATGCTATCTCTGCCATCAGGTGCGAGAACTTCGTCATTCGCATATAGTTCCAGAGTTCCTGTACCGCGAACTCTACAACGATAAGCGGCAGTTAATGGCTGTTAGTGGGTTGGGAAAGCGTGGACGGACTCTTCTCCAGAATGGCATCAAACAGCACCTGTTCTGTGAGGAATGTGAACAGCATTTCAACGAGCATTTCGAAAAACCTTTTAAAAGGTGGCTCGACACTAAACAGCTTCCGAATCCCTGGCCCTGGGCCGAGGAGGCCCACTGGACGGAGGCAGATTACGCCCCATTCAAATTGTTCCATCTGAGTGTCCTGTTCCGTGCTTCGGTTTGTTCGCTAGGGACGTTCAACCACGTGTCGCTCGGCCTCCGCCATGAAGAGCGCATGCGGCAAATGCTTCTTGCATGCGATCCGGGTGCCCATTCCGAATACCCAGTTTACGGCCACGCGGTCATACACCACGAAACTCGTCGACTTGTACCAATGGTCTCCACGGTCGTTAAGTCGAGTATTGAGGGTCACCGGTGCTGGGGGACCATGTACGGCGGCGTGCAATGGTGGGTGTCGGTCTCTTCCCACCCTAACCGTTTGATCGAGCACGGTGGGCTGCAGCCAGATGGAAAAATGGCATTTCTTGCCGAACTGTGGCATCAGGTGCCTGTTGTCCAGGCCGCTGCGCAGGCGCTGCGGTCACCAATACCAATGCAGAGCGGTCGCTCCTAAGCGGGGCCGACTAAAGGTTCAGTTCTCTTACCCAAGCTGTGAAATATGGCTAGAATGGCACCGACCGCCGTTACTACCAAACCCGATGCGACGCTCCTTCCCTGCACTGTTCAGATGCATTGCGCTGCTCCTCGTCATGACCCTCATGACGTCGGGCATGGCGATGGCATCGTACGTGTGTCCGGAGACGGTCGCCAAGCGGGCGCCCATTCAGATGATGGATGGCGAGCCCTGCGCCGGCATGGACATGGAGCGCCCCGTCCATTGCGCCGAGTTCTCGGCCGACACCAAGGCTTCTGTCGACCACCATAACCCGGTTCCCGCGCTGACCCTGCTGTCCCCCGCCGGCCTCGTTCGTATCATCACCCCCGTCTCGGCGCTCGCGATCGCCCTGCCATGGCCCGCCGACCCTCCCGGTCCGGTCGCCGACCCGCCCTACCTGCGAACCCTGCGCATCCGAGTCTGACCACCTCCCTGTTGGCAAACGCCCGGCTAGCGGCCGGCGCTCGTTTTCATTTGCGGAGGATGTATGTATTCTAATTTCACGTCACGTCATGAGGTGCCGGCCAAGCCTGCACGCTCCGGTCACGCCCTGGTCGTGGCCCTATTCCTGTTAGCTTCCAGCAGCATATCTGCGGCTCCGGATGGACTCACCCTGAACGCCGCCCTGGCGCTCGCAACGTCCGGCTCAGCCTCCGCGAAGGCGGCGCGCGCCTCGATCACGGCAAGCGAGCATGCTGCCGCCCGCGCAGACCAGCTGCCCGATCCCACATTGAAACTAGGTATCGATAACCTGCCCGTTACGGGCCCGGACCGCTTCCGTCCCAACGCCGACTTCATGACGATGCGCCGGATCGGCATCGAACAGCAATGGGTCTCCCGTGACAAGCGGCAGGCCAGGACGGAGCTGGCACGCCGGTCCGTCGAGGCCGTAGAAGCTGCCCATCTCGAGAAGGTAGCGAATATCCGCGTCGAAACCGGTAAAGCCTGGCTGACAGTGCTGTACAAGCAGCGCGCGCTCGGCTTGTCCACATCGATTACACGTGAAATGGAGAGCGACCTGTCGGCCCTCGAGGCGGCGCATCGCGGGGCAAAGGCTTCGGCCAGCGACGTCCTGCAGGCAAGGGCCGAACTGCTGCTCGGAGGAGACAGCGTCGAGGCAGCCGAGCAGGACTTGCAGACGGCGCTCCTCCAGTTGCGCCGCTGGACCCGCACCGAATCAAGCTCCGTAGCCGATGAGGTGCCTAAGCTCGACACCGCGAGCGCTCGCTTCGCCATGCCGAACCTGGAAAGGATGCACCCGGCGGTCCTCAGCGCACGACGGGCTGTCGACCTGGCCAATGCC
Source organism: Massilia sp. (assembly GCA_032115075.1). GTDB lineage: Bacteria > Pseudomonadota > Gammaproteobacteria > Burkholderiales > Burkholderiaceae_D > Telluria. Next base: position 51,810 of record DAMCRY010000001.1, on the reverse strand, counting down.
GACGCAGGCGCGGCCGTACGAGAAAGCCGTCCCGACTGGTCTTTCGAAGCCGGCTTCGCGCAGCGCGGGGGCCAGTTTTCGAACATGGTCTCGTTTGGCGTCAGCATCCCCTTGACCATCCGCCGGGCCCAGCGCCAGGACCGCGAGATCGCGGAGAAAGCCGAACTGGGCACACGGGCAAGGCTGGAGTACGAGGAGGCGCTGCTGGAGACACAGTCATCATTCGAGACCCAGCTGGGGCAGCTCGAGAGCCTAAAGCGCCGTATTGCCCGGCTCGAGAAGGAGCTGCTGCCGACTGCGGCGCAGCAGGTCGAGACCGCGCTGGCCGACTATCGCGGCGGAACCGGAACGCTGACCGCCGTATTCAAGGCCAGGCGCGCCGCCCTCGAGCGCAGACTGCAGGTCAATGCCCTCGAACTGGAGGCCGCACTGGTCTGGGCGGGACTGGAGCTGCGCCTGATCCCGCAGGACATGGCAAATGAAGAGAGGGCAGCCAAATGAAACGCTCCCATGCAAGGAAAATCCTGCTTCTCGCCGCTGCGGGTGCCCTGATCGGGTATGGTGGTTACTGGTTGGGTACGAGCAAGTCTGCGGGCGCTGCGGGCGGACACGGCGACAGGAGCGTTTCGGCCACAGCCCCATCGGATCCGGGAAAGCGCGTCCTGTATTGGCATGATCCGATGGTCCCCGGCAAACGCTTCGACAAGCCCGGGAAAAGCCCATTCATGGATATGCAGCTGGTCCCGGTGTATGCCGACGAGGGCGAGTCGGCCGGCGTCAGGATCTCGCCGACCCTCCAGGAGAATCTCGGCATCCGCTTCGCAACGGTGCGGCGCGAGGAAGTCGCGGACTCGCTCGATCTGGTCGGCACCACCCAGTTCGATGCGAGCCGCGAGGAGGTCATCCAGAGCCGTACCGCCGGCTACATCGACAGGCTCCACGTTCGCGCGCCACTGCAGCAGGTGCGGCGCGGCCAGTCCGTCGCCTCCGTGTTCGTCCCGGAATGGATCGCCCCACAGGAGGAATACCTCGCGCTCAAACGCGGAGGCGACACGGCGCTTGCCTCCGCCGCCCGCCAGCGCATGCGCGCACTCTCGATCCCCGACTCCCTTGTCACGGAGCTGGAGCGTACCGGACATGTGCAGACGCACCAGCTACTCGCCTCCCCCGTTTCCGGGATCGTCAGCGAACTCGGGGTGCGCGAAGGCGCCCAGGTCACACCCGGCATGACGATCGCCAAGGTGGTCGGCTTGCAGACTGTCTGGCTGCTTGCTGAGGTGCCGGAAACCCTGATCGGCTCCGCGCGAGCCGGCATGCGGGTGAGCGCGACGGCGGACGGCGACGCCGCACGCACCTATGAAGGGAAGGTAAGGGAAATCCTGCCGGGCGTGAATGCCGTTACCCGGACCGCCCAGGCCCGTATCGAACTGGACAACCGCGACACATCACTGATGCCCGGCATGCTGATGCGCGTCCGGCTGAGCGCTGCAGCAGCACAGCCGCGCTTGATGGTTCCGACCGAGGCAGTGATCGCGTCGGGTGCTCGTTCCACCGTACTGGTCGCTCAGGGAAACAGCCTGCGTCCTGTGGTCGTGACAACCGGTCGCGAGATCGGCGATGCCACCGAGATTCTGAGCGGCCTGGGCGAAGGTCAGAAAGTCGTCGCGTCGGGCCAGTTCCTGATCGATTCCGAAGCAAACCTGAAATCGGTCTTGCCCAAATTTGCGGGCGAGGCACCGGCGGCACCCGCCGATGGCGGCACCGGCCAGGCGCCTGCAGCCGACCGCATGGACGCGATGAAGAAACCGCCCGCCGCTTCTGCACGGGCGCAGAAGCCAGGCCAGGGAGCGCCAACCGTGCACACGGCGGTTGGCAAGGTGGAGGAGGTTTCGGCTGATGCCATCACGCTGTCGCACGGACCGGTCGCCACACTGCAATGGCCGCCCATGACGATGGATTTCATGAAGCCCGCGCCTGATGCATTCAAGGACATCAAGGCCGGCCAGACCGTCGAATTCGACTTCACCGAGGGAGCCGATGGCTACCTGCTCAAGCGGGTCGTGGTAACGAAGGGCGGCAAGCAATGATCGCGCGCATTATTCGCGCCTCGATCGCCGCCCGGGTCTGGGTCCTGCTTGCCGCCGGCCTGCTGGCGGCATGGGGCGTCCATTCGCTGCGCACGACCTCGCTCGACGCCCTGCCCGACCTTTCCGACACCCAGGTCATCATTCGCGCCCAGTATCCGGGCAAAGCGCCGCAGCTGGTCGAAGACCAGGTCACGTATCCCTTGACTACGGCCCTGTTGTCCGTGCCCGGAGCGACCTCGGTGCGCGGGTATTCCTTTTTCGGCGACTCATTCGTCTACGTGCTGTTCGATGACGCAACCGACCTGTACTGGGCGCGTTCGCGGGTGACCGAGTACGTCAACCAGGTGCAGAACCGCCTTCCCGCGGGTGTGCGGGCCGAACTGGGACCCGACGGTACCGGAGTGGGCTGGGTATTCGAGTATGCGCTGGTCGACCGGACCGGGCGGCATGACCTCAGCCAGCTGCGCGCCCTCAACGACTGGTTCCTGAAGTTCGAGCTCAAGACGGTGCGCGACGTCGCGGAAGTCGCCAGCATCGGCGGCATGGTCCGGCAGTACCAGATCGTCCTCGATCCGGACCGGTTGCGCGCATTCGGCATGTCCCACACCCGGGTGCTCGATGCGGTCGCACAGGCCAACCAGGAATCCGGCGGCTCCGTCGTCGAAATCGCGGAGACCGAGTACATGGTCCGCTCCCACGGCTACCTGCGTTCCCTGGAGGACTTCCGCAACATCGTCCTGAACGCGAGCGAAGCCGGCACGCCGGTCCTGCTGCGGGACGTCGCCTCGGTGCGCCTGGGGCCCGAGATGCGACGCGGAATCGCCGAGCTCAATGGCCAGGGCGAGGTTGCCGGCGGCGTCGTGATCATGCGGTCCGGGAAGAACGCCCTCGACACCATTGCCGCCGTCAAGGCAAGGCTCGAAACGCTCAAGCACTCGCTCCCGAAAGGTGTCGAGATCGTCACGACCTATGACCGTTCGACGCTGATCTCCGCATCGGTGGCGAACCTGGGAAGCAAGCTCATTGAAGAATTCGTCGTGGTCGCGATCGTGTGCGCGGTCTTCCTGTTCCATGTGCGCAGTGCGCTCGTGGCCGTCCTCACCCTGCCGCTGTGCGTGCTGGCTGCATTCATCGTCATGCGCTACCAGGGCGTGAATGCCAACATCATGTCGCTCGGGGGTATCGCGATTGCCGTAGGCGCCGCCACCGATGCCGCGCTCGTCCTGGTCGAGAACGTGCACAAGCACCTAGAGGCCCATGCGGACGCCAACGAAGCCGCGGCACCCGACGCCAGGACCCGCTGGGAGATCATTGCCCAGGCTTCGGTCGAAGTCGGACCAGCACTATTCTTTTCACTGCTGATCGTGACCCTGTCCTTCATTCCGGTGTTCGCGCTCGAAGCCCAGGAAGGCAAGCTGTTTGCACCTCTTGCCTACACCAAGACCTACACGCTTGCGGCAGCCGCCGGGCTTGCGATCACCCTGGTTCCTGTGCTGATGGGTTACCTCATCCGGGGCAGGATTCCGAAGGAGTCGGCCAACCCGATCAACCGCCTGCTCATCAAGGGCTACCGTCCGCTGCTCGACGCCAGTCTCCGCCATCCGAAGACAACCCTGGGCATCGCCGTGATCGCGCTCATGCTGACGGCGATTCCCATTTCGCGCCTGGGTGGTGAGTTCCTGCCGCCCCTGAACGAGGGCGACCTGCTCTACATGCCGTCGGCCCTGCCCGGCCTGTCCGCCGCAAAGGCGGGCGAGCTGCTGCAACAGACCGATCGGCTGATCAAGACGGTGCCCGAGGTGGCCACGGTCTTCGGCAAGGCAGGCCGCGCGGAGACCGCGACCGACCCGGCGCCGATGGAGATGTTCGAGACTACGATCCAGTTCAAGCCGAAGGACCAGTGGCGGCCTGGCATGACCAAAGAGAAGCTAGTGGAGGAACTTGACCGCATCGTCAGGGTGCCGGGCCTGTCGAACGTGTGGGTGCCGCCGATCCGCAACCGCATCGACATGCTCTCGACCGGTATCAAGACGCCGGTCGGCATCAAGGTTTCCGGGCCGGACCTGGGCCAGATCGACAGGGTGACGACCGCTATTGAAGCCGCCGTCAAGTCCGTACCCGGCGTCAGTTCCGCGCTCGCCGAGCGGCTCAGCGGCGGCCGCTATATCGACGTCAGCATCGACCGGCAGCGCGCCGCGCGCTACGGGATGAGCGTGGCCGACATCCAGACGGTGGTGTCCACGGCAATCGGTGGCGACAACGTGGGCGAGGTCGTGGACGGGCGGCAGCGCTTCCCGATCAACGTGCGCTACGCGCAGGACTACCGAGATTCGGTGCAGGCCCTGCGCGAACTGCCGGTCGTCACCGCGCGCGGCGCTCAGATTCGCCTTGGCGACGTAACGACGATTGTCGTGATGGACGGTCCCCCGATGATCCGAAGCGAGAATGCGCGCTTGTCCGGCTGGGTGTATGTCGATGTCCGCGGCGTCGACCTTCTCACCGCCGTTCGTGCGATGCAGGAGCGGGTCCGCGACAAGGTTACGCTGCCCCCAGGGTATGCGATCGGCTGGTCGGGGCAGTTCGAGTATCTCGAGCGCGCGTCCGAGCGCCTGATGACCGTGGTTCCACTCACCTTGCTGGTCATCTTCCTGCTGCTTTACCTGGCCTTCCGCTCCACGTCCGAAGCGATACTGCTGATGGCGACGGTGCCCTTCGCACTCGTGGGCGGATTCTGGCTCGTCTGGCTGCTCGGTCACGCGGTATCGGTCGCAACGGCGGTAGGGTTCATCGCTCTGGCAGGGCTGGCGGCGGAATTCGGTGTCGTCATGCAGGTCTATCTGCGCAATGCGCTTCAGAGCCGGCTCGATGCCGGACGCGCACTGACCAGCGAGCTGGTGTTGGAAGCCATCACGGAAGGTGCGCTCCTGCGGGTACGGCCCAAGGCGATGACGGTAGCGGTCATCGTGGCCGGGCTGCTTCCCATCATGTTCGGAAGCGCGGCCGGCTCCGAGGTCATGCAGCGTATTGCGGCACCGATGGTTGGCGGGATGGTGACGGCGCCGCTGCTGTCGCTGTTCGTGATCCCTGCCGCCTGGCGGATGCTGCAAGAGCGGCGCATGGGTAAAAGGAAGAATGAGGAGACCTAGCTTCAAGACGCGCCGGACATGCATGAAGGCGCGTTTTCCTCGCCCGGACCATCCTGTTTTCTTGCTCCGAGCTTACTTGCCGAATCAGTCGTCGATCAATGCCTGGATGATCGGACAGCTCGTCTCCTGAGTTTCGCTGTCGCAGCGCGCAAGCATCGTGGCCAGTGCTGTCCTGATCGCAAAGAGGTCACCCATCTTTGCCTCCACCAAGGCGAGCTTTTTCGTCGCGAGCGCGCGCGTGCTCGAACATGTCCCCGAGCCTTCCAGCTTCAGCAGGCTTGCAATTTCCTCAAGCGTAAAGCCTAGGAGCTGCGCGCGCTTGACGAAGCGAATCCGGCGTACATGTTCGTCTCCATAGGTGCGGTAGCCGCTACGTGGCCGCTCCGGCTCATCGATCAATCCACTGCGCTGGTAAAACCGGACAGTTTCGACGTTCACGCCGGCGGCGGTCGCCAAGCGGCTGATGGTCATTTTCTCAGGCATACACTTGACTCCGTATCTATGTACGGAGTTTATCCTATCTGTGTATCAAACCGATTCAGGCAGGAAAAAGATGCGAATCAAAGGAACGTTGGTCGCAAGTGTACTGGCTGCGCTGGGTGCATCAGCTTGTTGCGCGGGACCGCTCGTCCTTCTATTGCTGGGTATCGGGGGCGGTTGGGCGTCCCATCTCATTGCGCTCGAACCCTACAGCCCATATCTTACCGCGCTCACGGCACTGTGCCTCGGCATCGTATTCAATAACTTGTACGTGCGGCGGCGCACCTGCACGCGAACTGAAGCCTGTTCCGACGACCATGTTCTCAGGAACCAGCGCATCTTGTTCTGGCTTGTTTCATTGCCGGTCATACTGCTGCTGACCTTTCCCTTGTACGCCTCGCTGTTCTACTGAAAGGATTATTCGATGCGCTTCGATAACATCGCTATCGCCGGATTATTGCTGACCGGTTCGGCAATCGCCGGCACAACACAAACCCTTACCCTCGACGTGCAGAATATGACCTGCGCAACTTGCCCGATTACTGTCAAGAAGGCGCTTCAGCAGGTCCCGGGCGTCAGCGAGGTGAAAATCGATTACGCACACAAGACGGCCACCGTACGGATTGACCCCGACAAGGCCGGCGCAGCGATGCTGACGAAAGCGACAGCCAACGCTGGTTTCCCTTCGATTGCCAGGAAATAGCCCGATGACCAAAGTTATCCTGGAGTCGGTCCTGACCTGCCCGCATTGCGGGCACAGCAAAGCGGAAACCATGCCAACTGACGCGTGTCAGTTTTATTACGCATGTGAAGGGTGCGCAGTCCTGCTGCGCCCGAAGACTGGCGACTGTTGCGTCTTTTGCTCGTACGGAACGGTAGAGTGCCCGCCGATTCAACTGGACCATCCCTGCTGCGACTCAGCGCGTCGTCTTTGAAATCTGTGACTGCTGGGTGCTGCGATCGCTGAAGCCACGCCGCCGGCAGCCATTGCCGACCAAGGCATGTCGAACAAGTCGCAGGTGAAAAACCTTGTTGGCAACAAAGCGTTCGAACACATTGCGATCGACATCGAGGCACCGTCCGAAGTTCGAAGACCTCGGGACTAAAGGAAGAGGACGGTGCGGTCCAATGCAATAGGCCGTGCTATACTTTTTTCATGACTCGCCGGTTTATTTATGCTTTGCTAACAATCATGATGCTTCAGCTCAGCTGGAGCATCGTGGCAGAGTATTGCGAGCACGAAACCGGCCGCGCTGCACAACATCTTGGCCACCATGCGTCGCACGACGAGCCTGCTCAAGAGGCTTTCAGTTCGCTCGACCAGCCTGTCAAGTCGAAAACAGGGACCCTGCATTCACACTGCACTTCCTGTACCCACACGCCTCTGACATTCGAGGAGCTGCCGGTGGTAGTGGCGGTTTCCGAACCTCTGCGCTTTGCACCTATCTCCCCCCTGCTCCGCCTTTCCTCCATCGATATGGCCCCGCCTGAGCGGCCGCAATGGGTTGCCGTCGTCTGATTCGGCGGCGACTCGTAACTAATCGGTCCCAAGATCTTCCAGGAGTGTCGTCAAGGCATTCCTGATGCGAATCGTCGCTGAATATCCTTCGCCTATTGTTTTCGGAGTTTATTCATGCACCCCAAACGTATTGTTGTCGGGTCGCTCGTGCTATTGGCATGGGCGCTCCCTGCGGCCGCGCAACTGGCTGGCGATCCGCCAGTCAGCCGCCCGGACGCTGTCTCCGCCGTACCCGCCGTCGGCGCGCCATTCACGCTCGAAAATGCGGTCGGCATGGCCATGGCCGCCAACCCGAGCCTGCGCGCTAGCGCCCTCGACATCGTCATCGCCGGCGCCGGGCGCCGCCAGGCCGGATTGCTGCCGAACCCCACAGTCTCCTATACAACCGAGGGAACGCAGCGCGGAACGCGTACGCGCACCTTCGAGCTGAGCCAATTGGTCGAGCTTGGCGGCAAGCGCCGGGCCCGCGTGGAACTTGCCGAGCGCGACAGCCGGCTCGCGCTTGCGGCCGCAAGTGTCGCCCGGGCCGAACTACGCGCTGACGTCACCGCGGCCTATTTCAACGCGCTGGGCGCCCAGGAACGGGTACGCCTTGCGCAAACCTCGCTCGACATTGCGTCAAAAGCAAGGGCCGCCGCGGAGAAGCGTGTTGCCGCCGGGCGTGTGTCACCGGTCGAACTGTCGCGTGCAAAGGTAGCCGAGTCGACTGCACGCCTCGATCGTTCCCAGGCCGACGGCGAACTGCTTATCGCGCGCGGCTTGCTGACGGCGTATTGGGGCCAGGCACAGCCGGAAACTCTCGCCCTGGTCGAGCCAGCAGACGATCTCGCGGCTATTCCTTCCCTTGAAGTCCTGCGAACACGCCTGGCGGGCTCGCCACAGCTGCAGCGCGCACGCCTGCAGGTCGAGCGCGAAGAGGCGCAGGTGTCGGTCGACCGCGCGCAGCGCATGCCCGACGTCACCCTTGTCGTCGGCCGGCAGAAGGATGAGGAGATGGGGCGAACGCAAACCGTGCTCGGCCTCTCGCTCCCGCTCCCCTTGTTCAACCGGAACCAGGGCAATCTGCAAGCTTCGCTCGCCCGTGCGGACAAGGCGCGCGCCGAAAGCGATGCGCAGCAGTTGAGGCTCGACCAGACCTTGACCAGTACCTATCAGCGCGCCCAGCTGGCGAGGGAACAAGTGCACACCATGCGACAGGAAATTCTCCCGGAAGCGCAACGCGTCTTCGATGCCGCCGTCATCGGTTTCGAGGCCGGCAAGTTCAACTTCCTGGATGTCCTTGATGCCCAGCGCACCCTGCTGCAAAGCCGCGCGCAATACGTCCAGGCGCTCTACGACAGCTACCGATTCAGCGCGGAGCTTGGCCGGTTTGCCGATGCTGGCACCGGCTCCACCAATACCAACAGGATTAGCCCATGAAGTTCAATATCGACAAAAAATCGGCGCTTTCCATCGCGGCTGTCATCGCGGTCGGCATCGTACTGGCCCTGCTGATCGTGTTCTGGAAAGGCGATAGCACCCCGGCACCGGAAGGCGGCGAGCACGCGGAGGAAACCGCCGAGACGAAGGCCGAACACGGCGACGAGAAGGAAGAAGGTCATGCCGAAGAGCCCGGCCTCATCGAAATGAGTCCGCAACAGATCCAGACGGCCGGCATCGCCACGGCAACGGCCGGCCCGGCAGCCATTCGCACCGAACTTGTCCTCCCCGGCGAGGTGCGCTTCAACGAAGACCGCACGGCGCATGTCGTCCCGCGCGTTGCGGGCGTCGTCGAATCGGTTGCCGCCTCGCTTGGCCAGGATGTCAAGAAGGGACAGTCGCTGGCCGTCATCGCCAGCGCCGAACTGGCGGACCTGCGCAGTGCCGCGCTTGCTGCCGGCAAGAGGCTCGAGCTGGCACGCATCACCTACGAGCGCGAAAAGAAGCTGTGGGAACAAAAGGTCTCCGCCGAGCAGGATTACCTCCAGGCCCAACAGGCCTATCGCGAAGCCGAGATCGAGTCGCAGGCGGCCCGCTCGAAACTGACCGCACTCGGCGCCGACGTATCGGCCGGCGCGGTCAACCGCTTTGTCCTGCGCGCTCCGTTTACCGGTGTGGTCGTCGAAAAACACCTCGCCCAGGGCGAAGCAGTGAAAGAGGACGCAAATGCCTTCCTCATTTCGGACTTGTCGACCGTGTGGGTGAACATCGCAGTCTCGCCCAGAGACCTGGCCTCGGTCCGGATCGGCCAGGCGGTTACGGTCAGGTCGGCGGCCGGTGGCCCGTCCGTAGCAGGCAAGGTCAGTTACGTGGGCAACCTTCTCGGGGAGGAGACCCGGACCGCAAGCGCACGGGTCGTGATCGACAATCCGGGACTCGCATGGCGCCCCGGCCTGTTCGTCAACGTTTCCGTAGTCAGTGGGCAGAAGGACGCTGCGGTTGCCGTTGCTTCCGACGCCCTGCAGACACTGGAAGGCAAGAACGTCGTGTTCGTCAAAACCGCAAAGGGCTTCCAGGCCCAGCCGGTGACCACCGGCGTCAGCGACGGAAAGCTGACGGAGATCGTCTCCGGCCTGGCCTCGGGCGCACCCTATGTCACGACCGGTAGCTTCGTCGTGAAGGCTCAGCAGGGCAAGGGCAGTGCCGAGCATGAACACTAAGCGAGGATCCGGACATGTTTGAACGCATCATTCGCTTTGCCATCGAACACCGATGGCTAGTCATGCTGGCCGTCATTGCGATGGCCGCCGTCGGCATCTACAACTACCAGAAGCTGCCCATCGACGCGGTACCCGACATCACCAACGTCCAGGTGCAGATCAACACCTCCGCGGCCGGCTATTCGCCGCTCGAAGTCGAGCAGCGTGTTACCTTCCCTATCGAGACCGTGATGGCCGGCCTGCCGGGGCTGCAAGAGACCCGTTCGCTGTCGCGCTACGGCCTGTCGCAGGTAACCGTCATCTTCAACGACGATACCGACATCTACTTCGCACGCCAGCTCGTCAACCAGCGGATCCAGGAAGCCAGGGAAAACCTGCCTGCCGGCGTGACGCCCATGATGGGGCCGATCTCGACGGGCCTGGGTGAAATCTACCTGTGGACGGTCGAAAGCGAGCCAGGGGCGAACAAGCCTGACGGCACGCCCTACACGCCCACCGACCTGCGTGAGATCCAGGACTGGATCATCAAGCCGCAGCTGCGCCAGGTTCCCGGGGTCACCGAGATCAATTCGATCGGCGGCTTCGCAAAGGAATACCTGATTGCCCCGGATCCGGCAAAACTCAGTTCCTACAGGCTGTCCTTGTCGGACGTCGTCAATGCGATCGACCGCAACAACAGCAACGTCGGCATGGGATACATCGAGCGCCGCGGCGAGCAGTTCCTGGTGCGGGCACCGGGACAGGTCCGCACCCTGGACGACATCCGCAACACCATCCTCAGCAACGTCGACGGCGTTCCCATCCGCGTGCGTGACGTCGCAACGGTCGACGTCGGGCGCGAGCTGCGCACGGGGGCGGCAACCGAGAACGGGCGCGAAGTCGTGCTCGGCACGGTCTTCATGCTGATCGGCGAAAACAGCCGCGCAGTCTCCCAGGCGGTGGCCAGCAAGATGGTCGAGGTGAACCGTTCGCTGCCGAAAGGCGTGGTGGCGATCCCCGTGTACGACCGCACGACACTGGTGGACAAGGCGATTAATACGGTCAAGAAGAACCTGCTCGAGGGCGCCGTCCTCGTGATCGTGATTCTGTTCCTCTTTCTCGGCAATATCCGTGCTGCGATCATTACGGCTTTGGTCATCCCGCTCGCGATGCTGTTCACCTTTACCGGAATGGTGAGCTACCGGGTCAGCGCGAACCTGATGAGCCTGGGTGCGCTCGACTTCGGCATCATCATCGACGGGGCCGTCGTCATCGTCGAGAACTGCGTACGGCGCCTCGCGCACGCGCAGGAACATCACCGCCGCCAGTTGACGCTCAACGAACGCTTTCACGAGGTGTTCGCGGCGGCGAAGGAAGCGCGTCGCCCGCTCCTGTTCGGCCAGCTCATCATCATGGTGGTGTACCTGCCGATCTTTGCCCTGTCTGGCGTCGAAGGCAAGATGTTCCATCCGATGGCCTTCGCGGTTGTCGCCGCGCTCCTAGGGGCAATGATCCTGTCGATTACCTTCATTCCCGCCGCGGTCGCCCTGTTCATCGGCAAGCGCGTCACGGAAAAGGAAAACCGCATCATGGTCGCCGCCAAGCGCGCCTATGCGCCGGCCCTCGAGAAGGTCTTGCGCAATGGTGCGCTGGTAATCACGAGCGCCGTCGTGCTGGTGCTCCTGTCTGGACTGCTGGCCACACGGCTGGGGAGCGAATTCATCCCGAACCTGAATGAAGGCGACCTCGCGCTGCAGGCGATTCGCATCCCTGCCACCAGCCTGAGCCAGTCGGTGGAGATGCAGCAGAAGCTCGAGGCCGGTCTCAAGGCGAAGTTCCCGGAGATTGATCGCATATTCGCTCGCACGGGTACCGCCGAGATTGCCTCGGACCCGATGCCGCCCAACATCTCCGACGGCTACGTCATGCTCAAGCCAGAGTCGGCATGGCCGGCACCGAAGAAGACCCGCGCCGAGCTAGTCGAGGCGATCGAGGAGGAAGCGGAGAAGTATGCCGGCAATGCGTACGAGCTGTCCCAGCCGATCCAGCTTCGGTTCAACGAGCTCATCTCGGGGGTACGCAGTGACGTCGCCGTGAAGGTCTTCGGTGACGACATGGAGGTGCTGGAATCAACCGGCAGGGAAATCGCCGAGGTCCTGCAACGGGTGCCGGGTGCGGCCGAGGTCAAGGTGGAGCAGACCGGCGGCCTGCCGATGCTGACCGTGGACATCGACCGTGAAAAAACAGCGAGGTATGGCCTGAACATCGGCGACGTGCAGGAAGCGCTGGCAATCGCCACCGGCGGGCGCGAAGCCGGCACCATGTTCGAGGGCGACCGCCGTTTCGACATCGTCGTTCGCCTGCCCGAGGCAATGCGCACCGACCTGGACGCGTTGCGGCAGTTGCCGATTCCCCTGCCAGCCAAGGAAGGTAGCGCAACGACCTACATTCCGCTTGCCGAAGTCGCGACGCTGAACTTCACGCCAGGGCCGAACCAGATCAGCCGGGAAAACGGCAAGCGGCGCATCGTCGTGAGTGCGAACGTGCGCGGCCGGGATATCGGCACCTTCGTTCCTGAAGCGCAGGCTGCCATCGCAGCCAAGGTCAAGGTCCCACCGGGGTATTGGACCAGCTGGGGCGGCACCTTCCAGCAGCTAGAGTCGGCGACCCAGCGCCTGCAGATCGTCGTGCCGCTTGCCCTCTTCATCGTGTTCACTTTGCTGTTCGCGATGTTCGGCAACGTGAAGGATGGCTTGCTCGTCTTTACCGGCATCCCATTCGCACTCACCGGCGGCGTCATCGCCCTGGCCCTGCGGGGAATTCCGCTGTCGATTTCCGCGGCAGTGGGATTCATCGCCTTGTCCGGTGTGGCCGTCCTGAACGGCCTCGTGATGATTTCCTACATCCGGACCTTGCGTGAAGAGGGAATGGATCTGGACCAGGCAATCACGCATGGCGCGCTCACACGACTGCGGCCGGTCCTGATGACTGCCCTGGTCGCATCGCTGGGCTTCGTGCCAATGGCGATAGCGACCGGGACGGGCGCCGAAGTCCAGCGGCCGCTGGCAACCGTCGTCATCGGCGGGATCCTGTCCTCGACCGCACTGACGCTGCTCGTTCTTCCCCTGCTCTATCGGCTCGCGCATCGCAAGGATCCTGATGACGAACCGGTAAAGCCGGCGAAAGTGGTCGTCCAGTAAGCGTATGGGCCGCAGCTGCCGTTTGCGGCCCAACTCAGAGAGGACGATATGGGTCGAGACAATCCGGGTCGGCGCTTCCCGGTCGGGCGCCGGCTTGTCAGGCTGGACCTCGCTGCGCATGGAGCGGCCTTCGCCAGTTGCGCGGCGGGAGGAATCATTGTTGAAAGCGTTATCCTGGTGGCAGCCGCTTCGCATCACGCCGCAACGATTGCGTTCCGGCTGTTATCGATCGAGAAGCTGACGAAGCAAACGAGACCCAAAACCGATGTCGCGTTCTCGGTCGTGCAGATCGCTCTTTGCATGTGTTGCGTCGTCATGGTCTTGGTCGTGATCGCGCTGGGGGCGCATGGCATCCTTCACGGGGAAGCTCTCGATGCCCTGGCCGTTGCTACGTTTGCCTTGCCTGGATCGGTCACCATTGCCACAACGGCTGGGTTGGCATTTGGGCCGGCTCATGCCGGTGAGGACCCCAGCAGAGCCGATGCAGTTCTTGCTGCGGTACCGACCGCACTCGCGTTCGGTGCCGCTTTTTACGATTTGGGCATCGCTGCAGGAAGGTTGGACGCGCTCGCCGGGCTTGTAGCTGTACTGGTCTTATGTGCGCGCGCCGTGATCAATCTCGGCCAGACGCTGAATTGAATGGCTGGAAGCAAGCAAGTGAAGGACAACATCGAATGGAGGTGACATGAGACTGCCACAACAGGCACCAGAGCCATTGCACGAAAACCTCTTTGAAGTTTTCGGCATTATCGGCCTTGCATTGGCCGGGATGATTATGGTTTTTCTCGGCTGGCTGAAGTACAGGGACCGGTACAAGCGCCCCGGGTCGAAACCTCGGAAGCGTGCAAAGGAAAATGGCAAGAAAAAGTAGGAGAAGGCAGCAACACGATCATCACAACGCGAGGGGAGCACAATGGGTTCAGGACATTCTCATGCAGCGCAGCCGGGTCAGAATGAGCGTCCGCTCTGGATAGCGCTCATTCTCACGACGACTTTTCTTGTAGCCGAAATCATCGGAGGTATTCTCACTAACAGTCTTGCACTGATTTCGGATGCGGCGCACATGTTCACCGACACCGCGGCGCTGGCGATCTCGCTTGCGGCGATCCGCATCGGCAAGCGGCCGGCCGACGGCGAACGAACCTTCGGATACTACCGCTTCGAGATCCTGGCCGCGGCTTTCAATGCCATACTGCTGTTCCTGGTGGCCATCTACATCCTGTATGAGGCGTACCAGCGTCTGAACAACCCGCCGGAAATCCAGTCAGGAACGATGCTCCTGGTTGCTGCCTTTGGCCTGGTCGTCAATCTCCTCAGCATGAAGCTGCTATCGAGCGGCAAGGACAGCAGCCTGAACGTCAAGGGCGCATACCTCGAGGTATGGAGCGACATGCTCGGTTCGATCGGCGTCATCATCGGCGCCCTCGTCATCCGCTACACCGGTTGGAGTTGGGTCGACTCGGCGATCGCCGTTGCCATCGGCTTATGGGTGCTTCCCCGCACCTGGACGCTGCTCAAGGCAAGCATGAACGTGCTACTCGAAGGCGTTCCCGAGGGTCTCGGCATTGCCGACGTTAAGGAAGCGATCACTGGCGTACCAGGCGTGGCAAGCGTGCACGACCTGCATGTGTGGTCGATTACAAGCGGCAAAGCGAGCCTGACGGCGCACGTGGTACAGCGAGCCGACGTCGCGGATTCACAAGCCCTGTTGCTTGCCATCCGCCAGCTAGTCGCCAGTCAGTACGACATCCATCACAGCACCATCCAGATCGAAACGACGCCTTGCGAGCAGGCAATCGAGGAGCATACCTTCGTTCCGGCAACAGCGGGACATGACCATGCCGGGCAGTCGGAGCACACCGGTCACAATGAGCATGAAGGAGAAAAGCGATGATTGAACATATCAGGGCAAACCTGGTGGAGGCGCGCGAAGCGCTCGATCACCTCATCAATGACGTCACCCAGCTCGCGAATATCGAGGCAGGGGCTGCCCTTCTCATCGATTCGCTGCGCAGCGGGAAGCGTGTCATCTCATGTGGAAACGGCGGCTCGATGTGCGACGCGATGCACTTGGCCGAAGAGTTGTCAGGACGGTTCCGCGAGAACCGCCCTGCAATGGCGGCGTTGGCGATCAGCGACCCGAGCTATATTAGTTGTGTCGCCAATGATTATGGATACGAGCAGGTATTTGCCCGGTTTGTCGAAGGGAACGGCGCCGCCGGCGACGTTCTCTTCGCAATCAGCACCAGCGGCAATAGCCCATCGGTCGTGCTTGCCGCGCAGGCTGCCCGCGCGAAAGGAATGAAGGTCATTGGATTGACTGGACGGCCGGGATCGCAGCTCGAGAAATCTGTCGACGTCAGTATTTGCACGAGCGCGGGGCGATATGCCGACCGGGTTCAGGAACTGCATATCAAGGTCATCCACATCCTGATCGAGCTGGTGGAACGTAGTCTGCAACCGGCCAACTATCCTTGAATGGGATAACCCAAGCAATGTGACAGTGTCCCCACGTATTCCACCTGCTGGATGACGGACAGCGCCTGGCTGCTTACATATCACGCTCACGAGCATGCTTGTCGCATGCGGTTGCACAGGCTTCGCAGGCCGCTTTACATGCGGCGCAATGTGCATGCTTGTCAGCATGTGGTGCACACGCCGCCGCACATGCCCTGCAAATATGCGCACAGAGCATACAGAAGTCACCGTGATGCTCCGACCCGCGAGCCAGCGCATTCATGGTTGCACTGCAAATATCGGCGCAATCGAGATTGATTAACGCACAATTGGCATCGCCACCTTCGCGAATGTCAGCCGCCGCACACGCCTGGCATGCATGGATGGCTTCTTCGCATGCCTCGATACAGGCCTGCAGGTCGTTCTCGTGCATTTTGGTAGTTTGCATTCGGTCCTCCATAGCGAGTTCAAAAAGAGAATTATTCTCATGCATTCGCAATGCTAGACCTAAGCGAAATAATTACGCGCGGAATTGCAAATTACCTCGTCGCCTGCAGACAGTGAGAACGTGCAAAACCTGCCTTTGTGCGAGCGCCCTTCGCAACATGCGCAGGCGATTCAACGCACCGCGGTCGGATGATTGATTTTCCTGACCGCTGTCTTGGCTCATATCAGCATATCGATCATGAAGAGCAGGATGAACCCGAGGAAGAACATGGCCGTCTGCCCAGGTGTTTCCTTGCCCTCGTGCGCTTCCACCAATAACTCCTCGGTCACCAGATAAAGCAAGGCGGCCACGCCAAACGCCAGCAAGGCGTCGATGAACACCGGAGTCACGCTGTTGAGTATGACGGCGCCTGCGCCCGCCCCTGCCAGCACCCCGAGCCCGAGGATCCCGGCGGTAATGCCAATCCTGAGCGATGTCTGGCCGGCAGTACGCAATGACGTCGCGCAGGAGGCGCCGAGAAAAAATGTTTCCAGTACCAGGCCGATCGTGAGCAGCAGGCCTTGCTTCTCGCCCGCCGCGAACGAGAGTCCGATCAATGCGCCGTCGAGAACGACATCGACGCCCAGCGCGGTGAGCAACGCACGCGGGTCGCGGTCTTCCTCCCCGTTCCCGCCCCTCTCGCTCCACCATTTCAACCCAAGCATGAAGGCAACGCCGAGGGAGAATCCGATGAATGTGGGCCAAGGCATGCGCCGATGCATCAGGTCCGGCAGCAACTCGACAGCCAGGACGCTGAACACCGTACCCGCGGCAAAGTGTTGAACCGCGCTGCGCAAGCCGGGGCCCGCCTGCTTGACGAGAGCGAGCAGCGCGCCGGCCAGGGTAGCGGCGGCAGGAAGCGCCGCATAGAGCATCACTTTCGACAAGGTGGCTGTCACGACGACGCCCCCTTCGGACCGATGTCACCAGGAGCCGGGGATCGAGGAGGTTTCTCGTCCAGACCCGCCGCTACGCCTGTGCCCACGGATCGGCTCGCCGCGTCCGGGTAGGCGAGCAGGCGCAAGGCATTGATCACCACCAGCACGGTAGAGCCTTCATGGAACAGGACCGCGGTCCCGATATTCAAGCCGAAGATGGTGGCCGGAATCAGGACGGCGACCACACCCAGGCTCACCCACAAGTTTTGCTTGATTACCCACTTGGTACGGCGCGACAGGCCGACCGCGAACGGAAGCTGGCTGAGATCGTCGCTCATCAAGGCAACGTCGGCGGTCTCCAGTGCGACGTCCGAGCCGGCCGCGCCCATCGCAATGCCGACGGTGGCGTTCGCCATCGCCGGCGCATCGTTGACGCCGTCGCCGACCATAGCGACCTTGCCGTGGCGTTCGCGCAAAGCCTTGATCGTCTCGACTTTCTGTTCCGGCATCAGGTCGCCCCTGGCTTCGGTCAGGCCCACGGTGCGCGCGACAGCATCGGCCACCTGCTGGTTGTCACCCGAGATCATCACCAGCCGTTCGATGCCAAGCTCCCGCAACTGCGCCATCACGCCAGGCGCGGCCGCACGCGGCGTGTCCATGACGCCGATCACCCCGAGGAAGCGCGAGCCTTTCCTGACGATCATCGTAGTGCGGCCGGACTGTACCAGCTGCTCGTTGGCAGCGGCTAATTCGGGTGGCGGCCGCATGCCGTCCAGCTCACTGAACAGTACGGGCTTGGCAATGTAGACAGTCTCGCCGTCGACCGAAGCCTGGACACCGCGGCCGATGAGGCCACGCACATCGTCGGCCCGGACCGCAGCGGTGCCTGGTTTGAGCCGGTCGCGCCCGCCCTTGACGAGCGCCGATGCCAGCGGGTGGTCGCTGTGCGACTCGACCGCCACGACCACGGCCAGCAATTCGTCCTCGTTCGTGCCGCTCGCCGGGATCACATCCGTCAGTTTCGGCCGCCCTTCGGTCAGGGTGCCGGTCTTGTCGAAGGCAATCGAATTGAGGCTGCCGAGGTTTTCCAGCGGCCCGCCCCCTTTTACCAGCACACCGCTGCGCCCGGCCCGTGCCACCCCTGAAAGCACGGCACTGGGCACCGAGATCGCCAGGGCGCATGGGCTCGCGGCCACCAGGACGGCCATCGCGCGGTAGAAACTGGCCGAGAACGGTTCGTCGATCACCAGGAAGGCGAGCATCAGCAAAGCCACGAGCGCAAGGATGACCGGGACGAATATTCGTTCGAACTTGTCGGTGAACTGCTGGGTGGGCGAACGCTGCGCCTCGGCTTCCGCCACCATCTGTACGACGCGGGCCATCGTCGATTGCGAAGCAAGGCGTGCCACCATCACCTCCATGGCGCCGGCGCCGTTGATCGTGCCGGCAAATACGCGGTTGGCCGCATCGACCCGGTCGAACGCGCTAATTGCGCCCGCCCCATCCTGGACCGGCGACTTGTCGACCGGGATGCTCTCGCCAGTCACCGGTGCCTGGTTGACGCTGGATGTGCCCTTGACGACGACGCCGTCGGCGGGCAAGCGTTCATTCGGCTTGACCAGCACGATGTCGCCTGGCGCTAGGGAAGCCACGGGAACCTCTTCCAGCTCTTCGCCGCGCTTGCGCACTGCCGTTTCCGGCGCCAGCTTGGCCAGCGCTTCGATTGCTTGCCGCGCACGCCCCATGGCAAAGTGTTCCAGCGAGTGGCCGAGGCTGAAGAGGAACAGCAACAGGCCACCTTCCGCCCAGTTTCCCAATGCGGCCGCGCCGGCGGCGGCGACCAGCATCAGCGTATCGATTTCGAAGCGACGGGCGCGCAGGTTCTCGACCGCTTCCTTGACGGTGAAGTAACCTCCGAAGAAATAGACGCCAACATACAAAGCCTGGGGCAGCCAACCCGGGCCGGCATTGGCGCGATCGAGCAGCCAGCCGGCCAGTACGCAAACGCCGGCGATGACGGCAAATATGAGTTCGGTATGTTCGCCGAACACTCCCCCATGCGCATGCGTGTGTCCCGCGTGACCGCCCTTGTCATCGGGCGCATGCTTGTGCCCCGCATGCGCCCCTTTTTGCTCATGCGAGTGCTTGTGACCGGCATGATCGGCGTGACCGGCGCGGCCGTGATCGTCATCGTGGTCCGTTGCCGGGCTCGCGTCAGTCAAGTCCGCACCAAGGGACTTGACCAGGTCTTCCAGCCGTGTTCGCGACACGGCGGCGCGCTCGTATTCGACCCGGATCCTGCCGGAGGCGGATACCTCGGCCTCCAGTACCCCTGGGATCTCACGCAAACGTTCCGAAAAGAGCCGTGCACTGCGTGAGTGGAGCGGCGAGGGCGTGCAGCCGATGTAGTGGGCGAACTTTTCGCTGAGTTGCGCACCTACGGCACTGACCAATTCACGCAGCCGCGACACCGTGATGAGGGACGGATCATAATGCATGCACAGCAGGGGCGGCGATCCCTCTTGTGTCTTGATATGAACACGTTCCACTCCCGGACGGCCTGTCAGCAGGCTGACGAGCCGCCCGACGCAAGGATCGTTCGCATCGTCCACTTCGGGCAGGATCAATGGCAACTCAAGCCGCACTCGTTCCGATTGTTCCATATAAGCTCCCGGTTCCTGGAAATACCAGAATAATGTTGACACCGGATGTCGTCCGTATGCCAACGCACCGAAGCGGAACCGAGAATACTTGCCGCGAAACGCTACCCGTGCTTGCGTGCGTTTCCTGCTTTGAGCAGGCGCAGTCCATTGAACACCACGAGCAGGCTTGCGCCCATGTCCGCGAAGACGGCCATCCACAAGGTGGCTGAGCCGGCGATGGCCAGAACCAGGAAAACGGCCTTGATCAGCAGGGCGGCGACGATATTTTGCTTGAGGATGGCAGCGGCCTGCCTGCTCAGGCGGATGAACTGCGGGATCTTGCGAAGGTCGTCATCCATCAGCGCGACGTCGGCTGTTTCAATGGCTGTATCGGTGCCCGCTGCGCCCATCGCGAACCCGATATCGGCCTTGGCCAGCGCCGGGGCATCATTGATGCCATCCCCTACCATCCCGACGGTGCCGAATCGCTCCGCCTCGTCATTGATGGCAGAGAGCTTATCCTCGGGCAGCATGTTCCCGCGGGCGTCATCAATGCCGACCTGCCGTGCGATCGCCTTGGCCGTCACCGCATTGTCGCCGGTGAGCATGACCGTCCGGATTCCCAACCCGTGAAGCTGGGCCACCGCTTCGCGACTGGTTTCACGAATGGTATCGGCCACCCCGATCACCAGCAGTGGCGACGTTTCATCGCAGAGGACAACCGCAGTCTTGCCTTCACCCTCCAGTTTCGACAGGACGCTTTCCGTCGCGGTGCTGCAGATGCCGAGCTCCTCGACCAGGCGGTGATTGCCGAGGTAGTACCACTTCCCGTCGATCCGCCCTTTCGTGCCACGGCCGGTCAAGGCCTCGAACTCGGTCACGGATGCAAGGGGCAGGTCCAGGCCCGAGTTTTGCCAGTGGCGGCTCACCGCGGTCGATACCGGATGGTCGGACCGGTCCGCGAGCGCGGCTGCGAGCTGCAGATGAGTCTGTACATCGCCTTGCAGGGGCAACACATCCGTCACCTCGGGCTTACCCTGGGTGATCGTGCCGGTCTTGTCCAGTGCGAGCGAGCGCAGCTTGCCACCCTGCTCCAGGTAGACGCCGCCTTTGACGAGGATGCCGGCCCGGGCCGCGGCAGCCAGGCCGCTGACGACGGTGACCGGGGTCGAGATCACCAGGGCGCAGGGGCACGCGATCACCAGCAGGACGAGCGCCTTGTAAATCCATGGCATCCATTCGGCGCCCAGCATGAGCGGCGGTACGAGGGCGACTCCGAGCGCGATGGCGAACACGATGGGCGTGTAGATGCTGGAGAAGCGGTCAACGAAACGCTGCGTGGGCGCGCGGCTGCCCTGCGCGTCCTCGACCGCGCGGATGATGCGCGACAGGGTCGAGTTGCTGTGGCCGGCTGTGACACGGTATTCGAAAGAGCCGGTTTCATTGATCGTGCCGGCAAACACCTTGTCGCCGACCGTCTTTGGTACCGGCATGCTCTCGCCCGTGATCGGCGCCTGGTTGACGGAAGACTGGCCCGTGGTCACTTCCCCGTCCAGGGCGATCCGCTCGCCCGGCGCGACACGGGCCAGGGCGCCGATCGCGA
This sequence comes from Massilia sp., assembly GCA_032115075.1. GTDB lineage: Bacteria > Pseudomonadota > Gammaproteobacteria > Burkholderiales > Burkholderiaceae_D > Telluria. Next base: position 30,693 of record DAMCRY010000001.1, on the reverse strand, counting down.
CCGTGGTGGCGTCCTGTTCACTCCAGCTACCGTCGTCCAGGCGCACGCTGACCCGTTCGGGCGTCAGTGCCATCAGGCCCTGGATGGCGTTTCTCGCACGGTCGAGCGAGCGGGCCTCGATCATCTCGGCAAGCGCGAAAAGGACCATCACCATTGCCGCTTCCGGCCACTGCCCGATCAGTACCGCACCGGTTACGGCGATCGACATCAGGGCATTGATATTCAGGTTGCGGTTCTTGAGCGCGATCCAGCCTTTCTTGTACACACCCAGGCCCGTCGTCGCGATCGCAAGCAGCGATAGCAGGATGACTGGCCACCAGTTTTCATCGCCCGTCGTCCATGCGACGATTTCGGCACCGACTGCTGCGGCCAAGCTCAGGGCAAGGACTGCATACTGCCGCTTTCGGGAGGCGGGTGGCACGGCCCCGGCTCGTCCTTGTCCAGCCGCAACGAGCACCGCCTGCATACCGATGGACGTCAGCGCATCCTGGATCGTCGCTGCCGGCCCACTATGCCTGACGACCAAACGACGCTGGACGAGATTGAAGTCGAGCTGTTCGACCTGAGCCAGGCCGGACAGCTTGTTACGGATGAGCGTCTCCTCGGTTGGGCAATCCATGTTGTCGATGCGGAAAATGGTACCGGCTGCTGAGCCGCTTTGCTCATCGGTCTGTTCAACCACCGGGTCCATGCCGACCGCCCGTACTGCTGCAAGGATCGCATGTGGATCGCCGAGGCTATGCTCCACCCGCAAGCGGCGCTGGACAAGATTGAACTCGAGCTTTCCGACGCCTGCGACGCGCCCGAGCGCTTGCCGCAGCAGTCCCTCTTCTGTCGGGCAGTCCATCTGGTCGATGCGAATGACAAGGGAACGGTCCAGGGCTGCAGATGAGGCACCCGCGGTCTCGATCGGTGCAGATTTTTCGCAACATGATTTGGTCTGGCATTCCGACATGACGACTCCTTGAGAACTGTGTATAGTTCCCATTGAACACCCTGTAGCGGGTACGGGGTCAAGCACTAAGTTAACGTACCGGGATTTCTCTTGAAAATTGGCGAATTGGCAGACCGCTCGGGCTGCTTGGTTGAAACCATCCGCTACTATGAGCGCATCGGGTTGCTTGCCCCGCCAGAGCGGTCGGCAAACAATTATCGAGCCTATAACGAGCTTCACGCTGAGCGCTTGCTATTCATCCGGCATTGCCGCGCCTTGGACATGACACTCGATGAGATCCGGACGCTGCTCGATTTTCGCGAGGCGCCGGGAAAAAATTGCGAGAGCGTCAACGCGCTGCTCGACAAGCACATCGGACACATCGTCGACCGTATAGCAAACCTGTCAGTACTGGAAGCGCAGCTCCGAGACCTCAGAAGCCGTTGCGTCGCCACCAACAGCACAAACCCATGTGAAATCCTGCAGGCGCTCGGCACTGCCGACGCTTGCGACGAGCCAGCAACGCTTGGGCGCCATTGACCAGCCCTGGACTTTCCGCGCCATCACTGCATTGCCGAATCAGCGAACAGCCGGAACAATGCGCTTGACCTTCAAGTAGCTAGAAGGTGTTTAATATCAGGTTCTCGAACCTGAAGACAAGTATCCCGATATGACGTACCCCATTTGGCGTCGGCTAATCGCCTTCGTAATGTTCTGCTGCTGCGTGATCGGTACGACACACGCTAATCCCACATCATCGGAAGCGGAAGTCCGACAGCTCTGGCAGTTGCTCGATTATGTCGCCGTCGATTACGCCGGCGCGGTCCAGAACGGAGCGATTGTCAGCGAACTCGAATACGGCGAAATGCAGGAGTTCTCGACGCGCGCGCAGAACCAGGTGAAGGCATTACCTCCGCATCCCCTGCATGCAGAACTGGCCGCTGCCACCATCAAACTAAAGCAGGCGGTCGAGCGCAAGGAATCGCCGCAACAGGTTGCCCAGCTTGCGCGCGAGGCAAACCGTTTGCTGCTGCAGGCCTACCCCTTCCCTGTTGCGCCGCGCGCCCTGCCCGATCTGGCCCGCGGTGCGGCGCTGTACCAGGCGCAATGCGCTTCATGCCATGGAGCGACCGGCGCCGGCGATGGGGCACTCGCGGCCAAGCTCGAACCCAAACCAATCGCATTTACCGATGAGGAAAGAGCCCGCTCGCGCTCTCTCATGGCCCTGTATCAGGTCATCAGCCAGGGTGTCGAGGGCACATCGATGCCGGCCTTTGCAGGCTTGTCCGAGCATGACCGCTGGTCTCTGGCGTTCTATGTCGGCAGCCTGGCGTTCAAGGACACGGACATCGCAGCCGGAGAGTCTGCATTCGCACAGAACAGCGCCGCGTCCGCAACGATTCCCGACATGAACACGCTCGTGACGGCAACCGAAGAAGAACTGGCGAAGGCAGGCTCACCGTCGACCGCGCGGGCGGTTCTGGCCTACGCACGCACCCACCCCGGGGCGGTCCAGGAGCAGCAGGAACGCAAGGGCATCGTCCTCGCGCGCAAACTGCTGCAGGACAGCCTGGATGCCTTGAAGAATAACCAGCGGGCGAAGGCCACCGAGCTTGCTTTATCGGCCTATCTGGACGGCTTCGAGCCGCTCGAGGCAAGGCTCGACGCGACTGACCGCCAGCTCCTGGTCGACGTGGAGCGAACCATGCAGCTGTACCGGGGCGCGGTTGCACAAGGCAACGTGTTACGTGCGACCGAATATGCCGGGCAGCTGGACGCGTATTTCGTACGTGTCGAGGAGCTTACCGGCGCGAACAAGACCGACGCGACGACGGTGTTCGTGGGCGCGCTGACCATTCTCCTGCGCGAAGGTGTCGAAGCCCTGTTGATCGTGATCGCGATGGTCGCGTTCCTCCGCAAAGCGGAGCGTCCACAAGCCTTGCACTACGTGCACGCCGGCTGGATCTCGGCGCTGGCGGCAGGCGCCTTGACATGGGTGGTGGCCACTTATGTGGTCAGCATCAGTGGTGCAAGCCGTGAAGTGACCGAGGGCCTCTCGTCGCTCTTCGCCGCCGCGGTGCTGCTGTCGGTCGGGCTATGGATGCACCAGAAAGGCCAGGCAGGACAATGGCAAGCTTACCTCAAGCAGCATCTGACGGCGGCAATGGAAAAACGCTCCGCATGGGCCTTGTTTGCCCTGGCGTTCATCGCGGTATACCGGGAAGTCTTCGAAACGGTCCTGTTCTACTCGGCGCTCGCCGCCGACGGCAACGGCCCCGCCCTGTTGGCAGGATTCGTTACAGGCCTGGTCCTGCTGTCCGGGATCGCCATGATTTTCCTGCGTACCAGTGCCCGCATGCCGATCGGTAAATTCTTCTCGTTCAGCTCCGTGCTGGTGGCCGCCCTGGCAGTTGTCCTGGTCGGAAAAGGGATCGCAGGGCTGCAGGAAGCCGGATGGCTGACCGCCACACCGGTCACGGGACCGCGCATGCCTGTTCTGGGCCTCTACCCGACGATGCAGACTTATGCGGCGCAACTGGCCTTGCTCCTGGCGGCTGGTCTTGGCTTCGGCTTCAATCTGATGAAGGTCCGCAAATAGTCGTCGAATGGCTCGCAGCAGGCGTCGCGGCCGATGCCTGCCGGCCAATCATCACGTTTTCGCCGGGAGGTAAACAGCTTGAATCGCGAAAGCCTGGAACGGAACCAGATTCCAGTCTATGTTGTAAGCGCCGCCTTGGCCGTGCTCGGGGGTATCCTTGCGCCTGATGCTGCGGCCAGGCTTGAGCTGTTGGTGACACCGGCCATTGCGGTCCTGATGTATGCAATGTTCCTGCAGATTCCCTTTCTCGAGCTAAGACAGGGCTTGGGTAGTAGAGCGTTCATATCTGCGGTTCTGGTCGCCAATTTTGTGCTGATACCGCTTCTGGTATGGGTCTTGACGCGTGGACTGAGCGATCGTCCTGCACTGCTCATCGGCGCTCTCCTGGTCCTGCTGACGCCATGCATTGACTACGTCGTCGTATTCACTCATCTCGGGAAAGGCGACTCGCGCCTGACCCTGGCCGCTACGCCAATCCTGCTTCTGCTTCAGCTGCTCCTTCTGCCCATCTACCTTAGCGTAATGACTGGCGGCGAATCCGGGGTCGTCATCGCTGTCGCGCCGTTTGTCGACGCATTCCTGCTGCTGATCGTGGCTCCGCTGTTGCTTGCAGTGGCTACTGCCGGGCTGGCGAAGCGATCGTCCATCGTCGAGAAATGGAATACTGGATGGGCCTGGCTTCCGGTCCCTGCCATGGCCGCAGTGCTGGTCGTCGTCATCGGTTCGCAGATCGGGGCGATCATCAGGGAGATCGAGCAATTGGTGCCGGTCATTCCGGTTTATATTGGCTTCATGGTACTCGCCCCACTGATAGGAGCCATCACGTCGCGCATGTTCAAACTGCCGGTAGCAGCGGCTCGCGCCGTGACCTTCAGCGCGTCTACGCGCAATTCCCTGGTAGTGCTGCCACTCGCGCTCGCGTTACCCGAAGATATGCGTGGAATTGCGGCGGCGGCTGTGATCACACAAACCCTGATCGAACTGGGCAGTGAACTGGTCTATGTTCGTGCAATCCCTGCTTTGATCAAGGGACGATCGAACTCGCGCTAGAAAAGGCTTGCCGCCAAACCAGGAAGTTTATAGCTTCAACGCTGATCATATTTCACAGCATTTACACATAGGTTTTCGGGGCTGTGGCAAGGTCGCGAACGCACGAATGGCAAGCTTTTAACGCGGTTCGATGCCGCGAGCGGCATCGAACGGAAGATAGCGATCTTATGTGATCACCAATAGTTGAGATTAGTTAGCGTACATCGGATTTTCCTCAACATAAATCATTACCTTCGATGCGTCAGCAAGGATGTTCGCCAACGGGATCGGCGCTACGCCGAGCGTATCGAACGTCCAGGTAACGCTTCTTGAGCCATCCACGATACGGACAGTCTCGAGTCGCGTGACGTGAATCGATCTGGTCTTGCCTGCCACTATTGTGATAACGCGGTCAGGCGCTGCATTGGCGGCGTATCCGAACGGTGCTGCTCGACCAGTCTTCGCTTCTGCAGCGCTCCTCGCGGGTATGTCCCCCTCATTGGCCCGCGAGTCGAGTGGAACGAACATGCACGCGAGAAGTACTGCGGATACGAAGTTGATGTGAGTTTTCATTGAATTTTCCTGTTGAGCGTTTGATTTTCAAGCACACTGACTCTCGACGTGGCCGATTATTGACCGCCGTGGTCGTCAGTAAGCCACGTATGCACGCGATGCATCTGAATTGCCGGGAAGCGCAAATTGCTACGGCACGGTCCACGCCCGTGACTCGCACAACTGCGCATCGGCTTGGTCAGATGCCGCTGCTTGATTTGTAGAGACGGATGGAGTCGTGCAGTGCTTGTGCACGATTAGCCATCAGGCGCAGACGGAAGTTGCCGGCTTCGATGATCAGCGCCATTTCGGCCGAATCGGGCCGTCCAGTACTGGAGACTGGTAATTTAGTTGACTACGGCTGGCGGGGCAGGAGCGCGACTGCCCTGACCATTCGATCAAGGAAGCACCGCTGCCGAGCGGCTGCAAGTCGCATGCCGATACACAAGTCGCGCTGCAGCCAGCATCGAACAGCACTTCTATTGGATTTTCAGCGCCGGTTACATCGGATACCGCTGCGGTGGCCGACGCTTCGTCGGAAATCACGCACCATCCTGCCGCCCAGCCAGTCTGTAAGGGCAAAAGCGCGAGCAATATGATCAGAAACAGGCGCTTCATGGAGTCGTTGACTGCTCGGTTACGGAAGAGAACACTGGAGTATTGCAAATTTTACAACGCCCGCCGGGCAAAAACATGGGTCTCGAATTGTTGTAGATCTGATTATCTTTGTTCTGTGGGGGCCGGATCGTCGCCCTGTTCAGACCGCCCCGCGCAACTGGCCATGCTTCCGGCGGCAGTGCGCGCCCAGGGGGGGCGATGACTACCGGGTCTTGTCGGATACCGAAGGCGCTGCGCGGTCACCGAACAGCGCGTGCAACACGATGACCGCGGCGCCGACCGTGATCCCGATATCGGCGATGTTGAAAGCTGGCCAGTGATGCGCTCCTACATGCACATCGATCCAGTCAACGACGCCCATCCGCGCAGTTCGGTCAACGAGATTGCCAACCGCTCCGCCGAGGATCATGGCCAGAGCGATCCTTTCCGCGGAGCCTGTTTCCGGTTTCCGGATCATCCGGACGATCAGGATCGACGCGAGTACGGCTACAACGATGAAAAGGTAGCGTTGCCATCCGCCAGCCGTGGCCAGAAGACCGAACGCCGCTCCCTGGTTGATAGCATGGACGATGTTCAGCAAGGGGAACAAGTCGATCTGCTGGCCGTAGGCCAGAAGTTGGACGATCGCGGCCTTGGTGACCAGGTCGGCAAGGGCGATCAGCCCGGCGACCGATACGGCGGCGAGCGGTGAAAAGGGTTTGGCCACTATCTGTTCCTAAACAGTTGACGGTCAGATGTTCAGCGCACGCTTGTCGACAGCGAGCGACGCTTCCCTGACTGCTTCATACAATGTCGGGTGCGCGTGGCAGATCCGGGCGATGTCCTCCGAAGACGCCGAAAACTCGAGCGCCATTGCCGCTTCACCGATCATTTCCGACGCGAGCGAGCTGACGATATGCACGCCCAGCACAAGGTCCGACTCCGCATCGGCCAGGACCTTGACAAACCCTTGGGTGTCGCCGTGGCCGAGTGCGCGTCCATTGGCCGAGAAAGGGAACTGTCCCGATTTGAATGCGCGTCCTTCGCGGGCCAATTCCTGCTCCGTCTTGCCAACCCACGCGGCTTCCGGACTCGTATAGATGATGAAGGGGATGGCGGCGTAATTCACGTGCCCGGATTGCCCTGCGACGATCTCGGCGACCATGATTCCCTCTTCCCCAGCCTTGTGCGCAAGCATTGGCCCGCGCACGACGTCACCGATGGCAAACAGGTTCGGCAATGTCGTCCGGCAGTGTTCATCGACCGGCACGTAGCCGCGCTGGTCAAGCTCCAGGCCAATTGCCTCGATTCCCAAGCCATCCGTATTCGGCACGCGCCCGATCGCTACGATCACCTTGTCGCAAGCGAGCTCCTTGGCGGCGCCGGCACGGTCGCGATACGAAATTTGCGCCCCACCGCCGCTGAGTGCGATGCTGTCGATGGCCACGCCAAGGTCGAATTTCAGCGCCTGGCCAGACATCAGCTTGAGCATTTCCCTGGACACGGCGCTGTCGCAGCCCGGCAGGAAGTCCGGCATGGCGTCGAGCAGGGTGACATCCGCACCCAGGCGCCGCCACACTGATCCCAGCTCGAGACCGATCACGCCGGCACCAACCACACACAGGCGTTTCGGCACCTCGCGGAAATCGAGCGCTCCGGCGTTGTCGCAGATGATCGAATTGTCGATCCGGGTGCCCGGCAGCTGGCGCGGCTTCGACCCGGTGGCGATAATCACGTTACGCGCGCTGATCTGCTGCACGGAATCCTGGCCCGAGACCTCCAGGGAATACACCCCGTCCTGCATCCCGACGAAGCGCGCCCGCGCCTTGATAAAGTCGACCTTGTTCTTCTTGAATAGGTATTCGATCCCCTTGGCCATCTTAGAGACCACCCCGTCCTTCCGGTCGATCATCTTGTCGATGTCGATTGCCGCGCCGCCGGTGGTGATACCGTGCTCGGCAGTGTGGTGCAGGACCTGTTCGTACAGGTGGCTCGACGCAAGCAATGCCTTGGATGGGATGCATCCCACGTTCAGACAGGTTCCTCCAGGGCGCGCCTGGCCGTCGGGTGCGGCGTAAGGATTCGATTCGATGCAGGCCACGGACAAGCCGAGTTGTCCGGCGCGGATTGCGGCGATGTAACCGCCTGAACCCGCGCCAACGATGACCAGGTCGTATTGCGCTTTCATGTGATTCCTTCCAATGTCCGAGTCGTTGCGTTCACTCTACTGGATTGTTCAAATTCCCTCCGCCACGTTCTCCGGCGGACGGGCGAAGCGCTGGTAAAGCGTCGGCAGCACGAACAGCGTCAGGATCGTGGCGGAGATCAGGCCGCCGATCACGACGGTGGCCAACGGGCGCTGCACCTCGGCGCCGGCGCCGGTTGCCAATGCCATCGGGACGAAGCCCAGCGACGCGACCAGTGCCGTCATCAAAACGGGGCGCAGGCGCCGCAGCGCACCTTCGCGCACCGCCTGCGCCCACGGAAGCTGTTTCGCCAGGTCGTCGATCGAACCCGCCATCACCAGCCCATTGAGGACGGCAACGCCGGACAGTGCGATGAATCCGACGGCTGCCGAAATCGAAAATGGCAGGCCACGCAGCCAGAGTGCGGCGATACCCCCGATCAGGGCGAGAGGCACACCCGTGAACACGACCGCGGCAGCGCGCCAGGAACCGACGGCCGAGTACAGCAACAGGACGATGAGCGCGAAGCAGGCCGGTACCACGACCGCCAGGCGCATCCGCGCACGCTCGAGGTTCTCGAACTGCCCGCCCCAGGCGAGCCATACGCCGGCGGGCACCCGCACGTCCGCGTTGATGCTTGCGCGCGCTTCGCCGACCACGCCGGCGATGTCGCGTCCGCGCACGTTGGCCTGAACGACGACCCGGCGCTTGCCGTTCTCGCGGCTGATCTGGTTCGGTCCCTTGGCCGTCTCCAGCGCGGCCACCGACCCCAGCGGCACGAAGCTGCCGCCCGGCGTCAGCACCGGCAACAGGCGCAAGGCTTCGACATCGTTCCTGGTCTTCTCGCCCAGTTTCACCACGACGTCGAAGCGCCTGTCCCCCTCGTAGATCGAGCCGGCCTCACGCCCTGCGACGGCTGCCGCCAGGGTGTCGTGCACGTCCTGGGCGGTCAGCCCGACGCGGGCCATGGCGTCGCGGTCCAGGCGGACATCGAGCAGCGGAAGCCCCTGCACCTGCTCCACCCGAACGTCTTCCGCGCCCTCGACCGCACGCAGCTTGCTGGCGACCTGCTCGGCGGTCCGGAGCATGGCGTCGAAATCGTCGCCATACACCTTGACGGCGATGTCGCCGCGCACGCCCGCCAGCAGTTCATTGAAACGCATCTGGATCGGTTGGGTCAGCTCGTAGTTCTGGCCCGGGATGCCTGCAACCGCCTTCTCGATCTTCTCAACCAGCTCGGCCTTGCTCATCCCGGGTTGCGGCCATTCCGAACGGTCTTTAACGATGACAAAGGTGTCCGTGATATTCGGCGGCATCGGGTCGGCGGCCAGTTCAGCCGTACCCGTTCGGGAGAAGACCAGCTTTACCTCGGGCAGCTTGCCGACAGCTTTCTCGACCGCGAACTGCATCGCCTGGCTCTGGTCCAGGGAGGTGCCGGGAATGCGGGCGACCTGCAGCAGCACGTCCTGCTCGTCGAGGGTCGGAAGAAACTCCTGTCCAAGCGTCGTGAACAGGCCGAGCGCGCCCGCGAAACCGGCAGCCGCCAGCACGCCGACCAGCTTGGGTTTGGCAAGGGCGCGGTCCAGCCAGGGCGCGTAAGACGACGAGGCGGCCTTGACCAGCTTGTTTTCCTTTTCGTCGACATGGCGCGAAAGCCACAGCGCGATCGCAGCCGGCACGAACGTGAGCGAGAGGATGAAAGCGAATACCAGGGCCAGGATCACCGTTACCGCCATCGGTGCGAACATCCGGCCTTCCACTCCCTGGAACGTCAACAGGGGGACGTAGACGAGAATGATGATCGCCTGGCCATAGACGCTCGGCCGGATCATCTCGCGCGCGGCGGCGGCAACGGTATCGAGACGCTCCGCCCTGGTGAGTATCCTGCCGGTGGCGTGCTGGCGTTCGGCGATACGGCGCAGCGCGTTCTCCACGATGATCACGGCGCCATCGACGATCAGGCCAAAGTCCAGCGCACCAAGGCTCATCAGGTTTGCGGAGAGTCCCGCTTCGAGCATGCCGGCCGAGGTCATCAGCATGGTGACCGGGATGACCGCCGCGGCAATCAGCGCCGCGCGTAGGTTTCCGAGAAGTGCAAACAGCACCGCGATGACCAGGAGCGCGCCCTCGGTGAGGTTGGTTGCCACGGTCTTGATGGTGGCATCGACCAGGCGTGTCCGGTCGAGGACTGGCCGGATCAGCAAGTCGGGCGGCAGGGAACGTGCGATTTCCTTCAGTCGGACGTCGACGGCGGCGGCAACGGTCCGGCTGTTCTCGCCAATGCGCATCACGGCCGTACCGACGACGACCTCCTGGCCGCCTTCGGACGCCGAGCCGAAACGCAGCTCCTGCCCCAGGCCGACGCTAGCGACGTGCGACACCAGCACGGGCGTGCCGTTACGGGTGGTGATGACGGTCTTCGCCAGTTCTTCCGACGAGGTGATGCGCGCATCGGCCTTGACGGTGAGGGCCTCGCCGTTCTGGACGACGACGCCGGCGCCGGCGCTCGTGTTATTGCGCTCCAGTGCCTCGCCCAGCATCGTCAGGCTGATGCCCAGGGCCGCGAGTCGTTGCGGATCCGGTGTGACCACATACTGCTTGACGTAGCCCCCGATGACGTCGACGCCCGCCAGCCCTTCGGTATTCTTGAGCTGCGGTGCGACGATCCAGTCCTGCACCGTGCGCAGGTAGGTCGCCTTCTCGGCAGCGCTGCGCAGCACTTCCCCTTCCGGGGTGATATAGCTGCCGTCCGCCTGCAAGCCCGCCGACGTGCCGGCTTTCTGGGCCGGCTTGGAGGCATACTCCACCGTCCACATGTAGACGTCGCCAAGCCCGGTCGCGATCGGGCCCAGGCTCGCGGTAGCACCCGGGGGCAAGTTGCGCTCGACGGCGCGCAGCCGCTCCGCCATCTGCTGGCGAGCAAAATAGATATCCGTGCCGTCCTTGAAGACCGTCGTGACCTGTGCAAATCCATGCCTGGTCAGCGAGCGCGTGGATTCCAGTCCGGGAATGCCGGCAAACGCCGTTTCGATCGGATAGGTGACCTGCCGTTCGACGTCGGCCGGCGCGAGCGCTGGTGCGACGACGTTGATCTGCACCTGCGTGTTGGTGATGTCCGGTACCGCGTCGATCGGCAGGCGCGTCAGTGCGAATGCGCCGAGGATCGACAGCAGGATGGTGGCGATGAGGACGTGCCACCGCCGCGCAACGGAAAAGTTGACGATGCGAGCAATCATGGTTGGGTATCCTTCAGGAGCCGTTGAATGAGGAAATCAGTCATCGTCCCCTGCCTCTCCCTTGCCATGCTCCGCCTTCAGCAGATAAGTATTGCTGACCGCAATCTGTTCCTTGCCGTCTAGGCCGGACATCACCTTGACGTAGCCGGCAGCGTTACCGCCGAGGACAACGTGCTTGATCGCGAACCCTTCTTTCTCCCGGACGAACACGCTCGGCTTGTCCTCCACCGTCTGCACGGCGGTCCGTGGAATGGCCAGCTGAGTGCCGCTGGTACCGCCCTCGAGCGCGATCGACGCCCTGACCGTTTCGCCGATGCGCCAGCTGCCCTGCCCGTTCGACAGCCGTGCAATGGCGCGTACCTGGCGGGTGGCGGGATCGAGGACGCGCGATACGTGGGTGATGCGGCCTGCACCGGTTCGGCCGTCAGTCGACACGTCCACCGCCGTACCAACCGTGACGCGGGCAGCGTCGTTCGGCGACAGCGAAAGCTCGACGGCCAGTTCGTTGAGGTCGGCCACTTCGAACAGATGTGCGTCCGGCGCGACGATGTCGCCCAGTGCGATCTGCCGCGCCGTGACGTTACCCTTGATCGGGGAGCGCAGCATCAGGCGGTTAAGCTGCCCTCCGCCCGTTCCCCCGGCGGCGGCAAGTTGTTGCTCGGCCAGGCGAAGGCGGGTGCGTGCTTCTTGCGCGGCATTGCGCGCAACCTCGAATTCCTGTCGCGAGGTGACTTTTTCGCCAAACAGACGTTCTTCGCGCGCGAACGTGGCTTGCGAGAGTTCGTATTGCCGCTTGGCGATTTCGACGTCGGCCCTGAGCTGGGCTACGTCACGGCTTTCGATTACAGCCAGCACGTCGCCCCGAGCGACCGGGTCGCCCAGGTTGCGCCGGACCTCGACAACCCGGCCGCCAACGGCGCTCGAGACGACGGCTGCATGCTTCGGGTCTGCCGCGATGACTGCAGGCGCCTCGACCGCCCCAGCGAAGGACTGTCGAACCGACATGATCTCGATACCCGCGGCTTTGATTTGCTGGTCCGATAGCGCAACAAAGTCTTCCTTGCCTTCGGCTTCGCCTTCCCTCTCCGCGGCTTCGCCCCGCTCGCCGGCTTCGCCGCTCTTCTCGGCCTTCTCGGCTTTCTCGCCCTTTTCGGAATTTTCGGCTTTCTCGCCTGAGGCGTTCGCCGTTTTTTCACCCTGTTCGGCAGCTTCTTTTGGGGCTGTTTCTGGTTTGGGGGAGCATGCGCCCAACAGGATCATCGCGGCGCACAGGCCCGATCGGAATACCGCTTGCATGGGTCAATCCTTATAAATTGGAGAGTTGGAACCTTGGAGCCGAGCCAGACGTGCCCGGGCAGTATGGAGTGCTGCGAGCGCGTCGACCGAGCTTTCGCGGGTTTCGGCCAAAGAGCGCTCGGCCTCGATTAATTCGAGTTGCGGGAATTTCCCTTCCGCATAGCCGATTCTGGCGATGCGCGCCGCTTCTTCTGCGGCGGCGAGCGCGGGGCCATTGGCGGCCCGTGCGGCTGCCAATGCGTCGGCCACCTCGGCTTCCGCCTGCGCGCTGGATTGCTCGAATTCCAGTGCGACGGCGCGGCGCGCGGCGGAAGCCCGATCGAATTCCGCCCGCGAGCGCGCCAGCGCGGCCGTACCCTGATTAAACAATGGCAGCGGGACCGAGAGGCCGAGCACAGCGGCCTTGTCGGACGATTCGCCGTAACGGCGCATGCCTGCGGTCAGCGTTACGTCCGGTATCCGGTCGCGCCTGGCCGCATCGACGCGGGCTTCCGCAGCGGCCACCTCGGCCTCTGCTGTGGCGATCGCCAACCCCTGCCCTGCTGCCGGCGTCATCTCGCTGCGTTCGATCTGCTCGAACCACGTGGAAGCGATCGTGAGCGGCATCGCCATACCTGTCAGCCGTGCGATCGTTTTCTGGGCCAGTTCGGCGGCGCGTAGTGCTTTGCCCAGCCGAACCTCCGCATTGATCCGCAGCACGTCCGCCCTTTGCTCCTCTATCGGAGATGCTTTTCCGACGCGTACCCGTTCACGTGCTGCATGGTGAGCACGCGCAGCCAGTTCATGACCAGCCTTTGCGATTGCAACATAGCGCTCGCTGGCAGCAAGGGTAACGAACGCCTCGGTAATCAGGAATGTCAGCTCCGCTTCAGCGGAGCGCGCTCCAATACCCGCGGCGGCCCGTTCGGCCTGTGCCACGCGCATCCTCGCGCCCCGCTTCGCACCGAGCTCCAGGGGCATCGACAGCGCGACCGTCTTTTCTCCCCCACCAAAACCGGAGTAGCGTCCCGATCCCATGACATTTTCGGCCTCAAGGGAAAGTGTCGGGTTCGGTCGAAGTCTAGATTGCCGCACATTCGCATCGGCGATGCGCAGGGCTGCTTCAGCGCCCTGCAATTGCGGTGCTTGATTACGTGCCCGAGCGACGGCCTCGCCAAGCGTCAGTGGAGTGCCCTCAGCAAAGGCAGAGCCTGCGGCCATACACATGACCAGCAGGGCCGTGGCGACGGAAGCGTTCATCTTGATGCGCATGATTGGATTTGCTTGACGGATTAATAAATGAGCTTTATAAACCTTGAAGCCACTTTAATGTCAAGCACATGTCACGCACATTTACGATAGGACAGCTGTCCGCTGCGGCGCAGATGCCCCCAGCGACGATTCGCTATTACGAGAAAATTGGGTTGCTCGACTCTCCATCCCGCTCGGGCAGCAACTACCGGCTGTATGGGAGCGAGGATGTAGCCCGCCTGAGCTTTGTTCGCCGTGCACGGGAGATCGGGTTCACGGTCGACCAAGTTCGAAGCCTGTTGGCCTTCTCCGACCAGCGAGACGGCGACTGCTGCGCCGTGACAGCGCTGACAGAACAACACCTTGCCGAGGTCGAGCAAAAGATCAGAGACCTCAACGTATTGAAAGAACACCTTTCCCGTCTGCTGGTTTCATGCCGGGGCGGTCGATTTGCCGATTGCCGGATCATCGATGCCCTCACGCCGCCGGGAGAAGCCGGGTAGCTCACTCAGCCTGGCGCCGATCGCGGGCCCTGAACACACTTGACCTTAAAGCTGGTTGAAGGTTTATCCTCCGATAATCAGTCACCATAGGTTCATTGTCATGACACAAGATCAAACCACAGCGGCAACCCGCCTTGAAACCGAACTGTTCGTTTCCAAAATGGACTGTCCGTCCGAGGAAAACCTGATCAGGATGGCTTTGGGCAAAGTCGACGACGTCGATCACATCGCCTTCGACCTCAATACCCGCACTGTCACTGTGCTGCACCATGGGAACGCAGATGCCATTGTCGAGGTGCTGCAACCCTTGCGAATCGGCGTCGAACTGCGCGGATCGCGCCCGGCCAAGCCAGCCAGCCAGCGTACGATCAGCACACTTGGAATTCCGAAGATGGACTGCCCATCCGAGGAAAACATGATCCGCATGGCACTCGCTGATGTCGATGGCATCCAATCGCTCAACTTCGATCTCTCCCAGCGGCAGCTCCACGTCTCGCACACGGCAGATGTCAATCCCATATTGGCGAAGCTTGCCCCGCTAAACTTCGGCACCCATTTGATTGGATCCCGACCTGACTTGTCTCAAGCGGCCCCTGATAGCGACAAGGCCGGTGACGCATCGGAGGCGAAGACGCTTCGACTGCTGCTTGCCATCAATGCCGTGATGTTCGTGGTCGAGCTGGTGTGGGGATTGATTGCACAATCAGCCGGGTTGGTGGCTGATTCGCTGGATATGTTCGCCGACGCTGCCGTCTACGGCCTGGCCTTGTACGCGGTTGGCCGTGCGGCTGCGCTGAAGACCCGTGCAGCCCACGTGGCTGGATGGTTGCAGCTCGTATTGGCCCTGGGCGCCCTGAGTGAAGTGGTTCGCCGCGCCTTCTTCGGCAGCGAACCCGAATCGGCGTTGATGATGGGTGTCGGCGCGGTGGCCCTCGTTGCGAACGTTGCCTGCCTGGTGTTGATCGCCAAGAAGCGCGATCGCGGAGCCCATATGAAGGCAAGCTATATCTTCTCTGCGAACGACGTCATCGCAAACCTCGGTGTGATCGCGGCCGGGGCGCTTGTCACCTGGACCGGTTCGCCTTATCCGGATCTGATCGTTGGCACTGTAATTGCCGTCATCGTTCTTACTGGCGCGCGTCGGATTCTCAAGCTGAAGTGACGTTGCTGCCGATGGCCTGCCCCTTGCCTTGACAAAGGGCGGCGCGGCAGTCTGGAGAAAGAACTTCGTCCGCTACATCATCTGCTCATGGTAGCTGCACTAGTACGGTAAGGCATGGGCTGTGACGATTGCCACTGCTGGATTTAGAAGTGCCAACCATTGAGCCTACTGTGCATTACTGAGTGATTACGCCTGGAAAGCACGTCCGCGGCCATAAAGCACCGTTTTCAGGCGTTATCAAACAAGCAGGTCTGGCTTCGAACCAGTGACATAATTCCCATAATGTCAAAACTGGGCTTAGCGCATCTGATTGTGTTCTCGACAAGGCCCTGCTGTCGCCCGGTGGGAGCCAGGCAATTAGCTCTAGAGTGATAACACCAATTATCATTTAAAGAGGAGGAGAAATACCTGAGTCCCGGATTAGAGGCAACGTCTGCCTAGGGTCGGGAGCAGACAGCCCAGGTAGGTCTGCTGCCGGGTCGACAGTAGACGTGTAGCGACGGCCAACTTGCTTGAAAAAGCTAGGGCATCGATCTTGAACTTATTCTGCAAGTTATGATTTCACTGCTGAGCGCACGAACTCTACAAATGCGCGCACTCGCGCCGATAGGTGACGATTCTGGGGATCGTGAGCTCCGACGACAGTTTTCACGTCCTTCAGGTGGAGCGTTCCGTGCTTGAAGGCAGATGCAATGACCGTGAGATCAGGCTCACCGAACAGCGAGGGAAGATGACGTTGACGGTCAATGGGGAAGCGCGCGACATCAATGGCAGCACCTTTGGCAAAAGCTACCTGGCAGGTAGTTTTATCGGGCGCTTTACGACCGCTTGTCGCAGAGACAGTAAGGGATTTCCGCTTAATTTCTTCGGCGTGGAGGTGCCAAGAAACGGCTCGCCGGTAACTGTGGCTGGGTCGGTCAATTACGACGCGTCCCAGGCTATCATAACGGGCTCAGCTATTACCCGACAGGACATCGACCTCTACGAGTTCAATGTCAGGCGAAACCAACTTTGGCTTCCATAGTTCGCCTGGCAGCGCACGCTGATCTGCTCGGTAGCACGCTTACTCCTTTCTCTGTAGCGTGCCGCGGTACCGCTTTTGCGGCACTCTACATTCTCTGGTTCGGCTAGGCCACCGGGTTCGCGGTTTGTTCAGTTGCTGCGGCTACAACCGCTTCGATCGCTTCGGCGGCCTCTACGAGATCTACTGTTTTTAGATATAGCGAAACGGCAGTCTTGAGATCATCCTGCGTTTCCCACTTGAGGGTTCCAGCTGGAGTCTCGCCCGTACCCTCCACCAAGCAAGACAGCAACTGGGCTACTTTCGCCCTGCCCTGCGCATTCTTCCTGACCTTCTCCCAGGCCGCGTAGGGCTTTTCGCCATCTGCCGGCTTGCCGAACATCGCAACTTCGAAGTTGGGCAGCGACGCAATAACCACGGCACCGTTTGGAGCTTCCGCGGCAATGTCCTTGATCTGCTGGTTTGCAGCCCAGGCTGGGTTCTTTGCTTCACCCTTCTTGGTAGTGATCGTCGGGGTATCGGCATCGTGAAGTACGGCATACGGATTTCCGAACTGGTTCAGGATCTTGCATAATGCGACGATCGTGTACTTGCCGCGGGCGCGAACAACGTGCACGTCTTTGAATCGATCCTTCTCGGCTTGAATAATTTCCCTGAATGCCGAATGTTCAGTATCGCCTTCGACGACAATCGTACGCCCGCCAAAAAAGAATTCGGCGACATGGGGATCGTACATGTTGAGCAATTTGAGTTCTTCCTTTTCGTCGGGACTCAACTTTGCCTTTGTTGGACGATAGATCGTAGTTCCGGTTACGTTGCCTCCTGTTCCACGTTCCACTCGCACAATCGAGGTGTTGTCACGAGAGAGATCGATGAAGACGGGCGAGTGGGTGGTAACCATGACCTGCCACTTTTTCGTCGATGGTAGGGAGTACAAGACGTTGCAAGCATCGCGAACCGCGTTAGGATGCAGGCACATTTCTGGCTCGTCCAGCAAAAGCAAGTGCGGCCGCTCAGACGCCGCACCGTCCTTTTTGGTTGGCAGCCTTTTATGCTCAGCCAGAATGCGTAGTGCTGTCCAAAGCAGCGTTCGACGTGCGCCGCTTCCCTGCCGTTCAAGCGATGACTGGTAGCCGTCATTGGGCCCCATTCGAAGAGATGGCGCAGTTTTGAACAAGGAGATCGTTTTTTCGACGTCATCCTCCGCCTTGGCGTCCAGAGCGATCGCATAGCCAGGAAACACCTCAGCCAGCGATTCATTCAGGCTCTTCCTGACGTCGTCAATCGCAGTTGCGGCATCTTCGGCTACCTCCTTCCGCAGGGTCTTCACGGAATCCAGGAGTTTTTCATATGAGCTCTTTTCTTGACCCTCTTCGCTCTTTAAGCCCGTGACCTCCTTCACCTTCTGCTTGATGGCCTCCTCGAGTAGACCGACAATTGCCGCAGCTTGTGTTGCCGGATTATCGAACGCTTCAATTCGATGGGGCTCCGGCCGATTGACCTGGGCCACACCTGCAACTCCCCATGGCCCGTGCTCGTCATCCCAGCAATCTTTTTCGACGTTGAAACCAACCTTTTTCGGCGCACCAGGTTTCTTCCACGTCCAGCGTTCTCGTACGTGACGCTCGCCGGACAGCTTTTCGTCGATCCAATGTGCAGCAGGCGGCTTGCTTTCCGCGTACAGAACCGTTTCCAGCTCGATGGTCGGCACTACATCAGAGTCCGCATCAGGCAGGACGCCATTCGGAAAATCGTCGAGCTCCAGATGTCCTTGGTTCCCACTTTGCATCACTACCTCGTAACCTCAGAGGATGGAGCTTTTCCCTGCGTTGTTTGGTCCCACCAAGACGACGATTTCGTCCAGTTCGATCGTTACAGGAGTCTGTCCGATGCATCGGAAGTTCGATATCGTCAGTTTGTGAATGCGCGCTCGTGGCGCAGTTTCTTGTTCAACGTTCGCCGCTTTTTTCGCCGCCGCCATGCTTGCTTCCCCTGTATATTGTTGTCGTACTCTGCTGCCGATAATGCCGTGTAATCGTGCAGTTGATAACTATACATAATGGAAATTTACGAACAAGCAACTTTTTGTAACGTAAGCGTGAACCGGTGCCGATGATTCGTTAAATCGAATGCATCGCGCATAACAACCATTTCGTAGGAGCCACCGCCGCATCACATCAGTCGTACGATGCAGTAAGTGAACCGCGCTGTAGCGCACAGCCAGATACGCCCGACTGAATGCAGATGTGGGGACGGCATGGCATGGCGTGGGCTGCGCTAAGCCCCCAAGTCTTCCAGACATGTCATCAGGCTTGGTCGTCCTTCCTATGGACCAGGTAGTACATTAATGGAAGTAACAGCAGCAGGGTCGGCGCGGTGGACGACAGGAAGCCGCCGATGACGACCGTCGCAAAGGGGCGCTGCGTATCCGCACCGGTATCGGTCGTAAGTGCCATCGGCACGAAGCCGAGCGATGCGACGGGTGCGGTCATGAGAACCGGGCCCAACCTCGTCAGCGCACCGTCATGCACTGCGTCTAGAAGCCGCTTTCCAGCTTCGCGCAGGCCTATGATGAACGCGATCATGACCAGCCCGTTCAGCACGGCCACGCCAGCGAGCGCAATGAAGCCAACTGCGGCCGAGAGCGACATGAGAACGCCACGCATCCAAAGAGCGAATGTCACACGTCAATGCGAACGGTATGCCGGTAAACACCAGCAGGCCGTGCTTGACGTAAATAAACATGACGAACAGGAGTGCGAACACCCGCAGCAGCGAAGCCGGATAACGATCTGCAGCCGCTTGGCCGCCGTCTGCAGGTTTTCGAACTGACCGCCCCACGTCGTCCAGTAACCCGTCGGTACCTTGACCTCTGCCGATCGAGATCGACATCGGAACTCCAAGCATCTACAAAGGGGAACTACTCCCCCTGATGCAAACAGTATAGTAAATGTTAGCGAGTCGTTTTACGAACAACCGTCAATTCGAACGCTACACCTATAGCAAGCGCCTGTTGTCGCTAAAATGGCAAGTTTGAAGCGCCGCTGTGCGAGCGAGGCTTGTTAAGCCAAACTAATCTTCAGTTTCCAACATCTCTAAATCGTGGCATACTGGTTACATGCTACCAAGCTCAAAAAAGGAAATTCTCGACGCAACACAGATCGATGCGACGAAAGAGGAAATCTTTCAAGGCACCGAGTGGTGGACTGCCGATGACATCAATAGCTTTCAACGAAATACGACGAGTGCAAAAGAGATTGTAGAGGAATGGAAGCAAACTGGCTGCGTATATAGCGTCTCCTATAAAGGCAACGAGTACTTCGCTAGGTATCAATTTGATTCAATGTACAAGCCGCGGTCAGTCATTAAAGCCGTATTAGACGCTTACGGAGCGTGTACGGACACGTGGTCTATAGCTGCGTGGTTTCACTTCCGTAATGGCTGGATATCAAACGACGACACAATTAGCCCTTCACCTGTAGCCCCCAAAGACGCTCTAGATCAACGTGAAACAATTATCAATGCTGCGCGTAATCGCCGAGGGACATATGTCGCCTGACTGCCGTGCTAAATAATACAGATACGACTACCCCTTTCGATTGACACTGCATTCAATCGATCGTCAAAAGTTGATCTGCGCAAATAGTTCAAAACAGCAACCAATTTGGTCCCTAGCATCAACCTACAATATCTCCTCACGAGGACCGGAACGAGTATCCTCAACACTTTGAATCGCCGAAGCTTCTAGTTTTGCTAAACGCCCGTTGCGTTCGTACCATTCTACGAATTCTTCACACCTGATCAATTTACGTCCAGCAATCGTTAAGACTCTGCCGCGATAAAGACCGCTTATGGTTAAAGCCCTCATAAAAGGCCAACTGAATCCGGACATGCGCGATGCCTCATTGAGGCTAATCCAGTGGCCTCGTTGTTCGCTGTACAAGTGATGCCGATCTGAACTGTGAGCGTGCATCGATATAAATTTGACTGACATCATTGATTACGATTCCCGGGTGCTTCTGTCACCGTTACAAAGACCCTTTCCTGCGTAACAACTCCTCACAAGTCTGCAACGTCATTCCGTAATCAGGTTGAGTCTTGATCAACCGTGGAAAAAATGGCTTAAATAACCAGGGGCGATCGTCAATTGCGACCCAATTATCAGTCGCCTGTGCGTTCTCTCGCAACCAAACTTCTATTTCCGCTTGGCGAGGGTAAAGTCCAAGTCTTACGGGCATCTCGACATAGCGAGAATCGGGGTAATTCCGACGATGTACTTCCTCACGTCCGCGCTGAAAAGTAGGACAAGCTCATCAAAAGGTCGTCTGTGCCTCCAGGACGAAGGTATAACCACTTCAAAATCAGCTGATTGGCGTAACACCGCCTCCAACAGCGGAGCTCGACTGAAATAGCTGGACGGATTACATCCGTCAGGATGCAAAACGCCATCGAAATCAAGGAATATCAACATTTGCGAAAGCGCGACTCCATCTACTTCCCCACGCGGAACAAGCCTCGAGCCGTCAAACTCTTCTGCAAAACGGTAGAATCTTCGCGATATTACGAACATCGGACAAGGCCCGATGATGATCACCGATATGTTCGTACCCTAAAATCCGCAAGGCCCCAATCATACCCACCTGCTTAATCTTTCGTTCTTTCGCAAACCTCGCCTTGAGATTCACATAAGCCAAAAGCCGAAGTGGATTATCAACAGCATGGCTTGAGCAGTCGAGAGCGATCTGTTTGCGGTCATATTCACCCCAACTTCCCCAACCGCTGTTAACTGTGCCATATAACCTGACAAACTCTTCGAGCCTTTTTATGGCTAAAGCCCATGGCAGCGCTTCATCCACATTTTCTTGGCTTATCCCAGTCAGCCTTTTACAAAATGGACTCAATTGAGGGGTCGCAATGGGTTTAACAAAAAACTGAAGCTCTGATAAGATCTTTCCTGACCCGTTCACCCATGCTGCACCGACTTCGATGATTTCCATTTGCTCCAGCAAGAAAGTAGCCTCGAAGCACGTGGTTTCGACATCGATGATTAGAAGCGGTTCAGCTGTTTCACTCATCAATCTAATCCTGGTAATTAGACATCTCTATTGGCTCGCATGTGCTTCCGAAACCGGCGTGACTGCGTAATAAGTCTAGCGGCCCACCGCAGCAAATAAAGGTACGTCAAGCCGATGAAACGGTTTATGCTCATATTTACGGCAACGCCTCTCGATTGGCTGAGCTATTGGGATGTGGAGTTGCACGCCAAACGATCTCAGTTGTAACTCTGTTAGTTTGAAGATTCCCTTGCAAATTGTCCGGAATCACTCTCCCCCCGCTCACGACGCAAAAATGATTGACAGCCCCAGCGCTGTCCGTAGTGCGCAAAATCTCGCTTATATCTTCAATCACGTACGACTCGCCATCGGAGTGTTGACTTTGACAACTCATGGTTGCGCTAGAATCTTCGAATGCCTTGAAGAGCTCCAATGCGTCCATCAAACTGGTACACATAAACCGCCGCCAATACGACTCACGCGTTGCTTGCTGCTCAAGAAGAATTTGTATATGAAGGACCCGCATATTAATCGGTACCTCGACAACAGGAAATCGCAATAGTCCCGGCTGGCCCAAGAATTTTCGGAAAACGTCTCTCTCAGACGTATGCTCCCATGATTCATCAACGTGGAACACGCAAATACCTCAGTTGTTGATTACTCGAAAAAATGGCATAAGACATCGCGGCCATTCATCTATGCCCCCTGTAGGGGGAAGACACAATCATACATGAACACCAGAATTGCGCCATCACCTTGAGGCGAATTTTTTGGAAAAGTCACCAGTAGAATCGTTCGCTGCCGTTCTTAGGGAGCTCCGCATCGAACGTCAGCTTACCCAGGAGGAGCTCGGCTTCCTTTCAGGACTACAGCGCAAGCACGTGTCCGCCTTAGAGCTGGCTCAGAAGGAGCCTTCACTCTCAACCGTATTTAGACTCGCAAGAGCTCTACAGATCCGCGCTGGCAAGCTCGTAGAGATGACTGAAGAGCATGGGTAAACGCGGAAATTCGGTGCCAAAAATCCAACCGATATTCTTGTAAATTCCCCGTAGGAAACTGCTAGCAGTTAGAGTTTGCCTAACAAATGACCGTCTGCTGCTAGAATAGTGGTCTGGTTCAAGTCTCTTGATCTCCAACTGTGGATATGTTGGGCGATCCTCGCCCAACAGCGTGGGGATAAGCTATGCACGGGGCATGCACAACAAACCCCCGTTGTGCACACCCCGTACACAGCTTAACGCCCACTTACCCACAGTAGTCAGCGGCTAATCATGCCGCCAAACCGCAATCATCATTGAATATGATTGTCCTCTGACACCCAGTTAACTCTATGAGTACAGATTCTGCATTTAAGTACAATGTGACAAAACCCTTCAATATCGCGTCCTACGCGATCCTGACCCACATGATGGCGCAGCAGGCGGGCCTGGAGGTCGGCGAATTCATCTGGACCGGCGGCGACTGCCACCTGTACAGCAACCACCTGGAACAGGTCGAGCTGCAGCTCTCGCGTACGCCGAAGGCGCTGCCGCGCCTGGAGATCAAGCGCAAGCCGGACTCGCTGTTCGACTACCGCTTCGAGGACTTCGAAGTGGTCGGCTACGATCCGGACCCGGCGATCAAGGCCCCGGTGGCGGTCTGAGTCCCCGCTTTCGCCAACCACCACATCTGCCATGACCAGTACCAAGCAAAGCGACAACGCGGAGACCTGGATGCCAAGTGAACTGACCCTCGTGGTCGCGATCGATGCCCAGCGCGGCATCGGCGTCGACAACCAGCTGCCCTGGCACCTGCCGGCCGACCTCGCCCACTTCAAGCGCGTGACCCTGGGCAAGCCCATCGTCATGGGCCGCAAGACCTTCGACTCGATCGGCCGTCCGCTGCCGGGCCGCCGCAACATCGTCATCACCCGCAACCCCGGCTGGTCGCACCCCGGGGTCGAGGTCGCGGATTCGCTGCAGGCGGCCGTCGCGCTGCTCGGCGGCGAGCCGGCCAGCATCATCGGCGGCGCCCAGGTCTTCACGGAAGCCATCGACGTGGCCGACCGCATGATCGTCACCGAGATCGACCACACCTATCGCTGCGACACCTTCTTCCCGCCGATCGATCCCGCGGTGTGGCGGGAGACCGCGCGCGAAGCGCATGTGTCGGAGGGCGACGGCCTCGCCTACGACTTCGTGACCTACGAGCGCCGGGGGCGCCCGGCATGAGCGAGGGGGCGATCCGCGCCCCGGGTTCCCGGGGCGGCGATGGCTTCGCGGGCAGGATCGCGGTCCTGATCGCCATCCTGGCCACCCTCGGTACCATGTTCGGCTTCATCGGCGGCGCCGCGCACAACAACGCTTCCCTGTACAAAAGCAACGCGGCGATCGAGAAGACCGGCGCGGCGAACGCCTGGGCCCATTACCAGGCCAAGTCCAGCCGCCAGAACCTGGCCGAGCTGGCCTCGACCATGCCCGGCGTGGACCGGGCCTACTACCGCGAACAGGTGCGCCGCTACGGCGTCGAGAAGGAGGCGATCCGCAAGGAGGCCGAACGCTTCGAGGCGTCCTCGTCCGAGTGGAACGTGCTGTCCGAACAGGAACTGCACCGCCACCGCCAGTGGTCGGCCGCCTCGGTGGCCCAGCAGGTCGCGATCTCGCTGGCCGCGATCACCCTGCTGTCGCGCCGCACCTGGCTGCTGGTGCTGACCAGCGCGGTGGCCGCCTTCGGCCTTACGCTGGCCTTCTTCGCGGCGATCCAGGCCGATCCCATGCCGTTCACCGCCGTGCCGGTGCTGGCGGCGTTGGGCGCGGCCGCCCTGACCGAGGCTTTCCGGCGGGTCGGGCGCCGGCTCTCCAGCTAGGGTGCGCCAGCATTCGCGCGCAGTGGTTACCCTTGTGACTGAGCTAACAAACAAGCTTGCAAAAAAAATTGCACCGGTGCGCGTAATTTCTGCGAAAATCCGTTTCCTCATTTTTCCGGTGCCGTGGCCGGCGGATGGTCTACACCAGACCGGCCGCTTCCACGGCGCTTCGCTTTGGAGCTGTCCATGAAATTTCGTTTCCCCATCGTCATCATCGACGAGGACTTCCGTTCCGAGAACACCTCCGGTCTCGGCATTCGCGCACTCGCGGCCGCGATGGAGCAGGAAGGCATGGAGGTGCTCGGCCTGACCAGCTACGGCGACCTGTCCCAGTTCGCCCAGCAGCAGTCGCGCGCCTCCGCCTTCGTCCTCTCCATCGACGACGAGGAATTCGGCGGCGGCTCGCTGGAAGAGACGGACTTCGCCCTGACCGGCCTGCGCGCCTTCGTCAAGGAGATCCGCCACAAGAACTCGAACATCCCGATCTACATCTACGGCGAGACCCGCACCAGCCGCCACATCCCGAACGACATCCTGAAGGAGCTGCACGGCTTCATCCACATGTTCGAGGACACCCCGGAATTCGTGGCGCGCCACATCATCCGCGAGGCCAAGGCCTACCTGGATTCGCTGGCGCCGCCCTTCTTCCGCGCGCTGGTCAACTACGCCTACGACGGTTCGTACTCGTGGCACTGCCCGGGCCACTCGGGCGGCGTCGCCTTTTTGAAGAGCCCGATCGGCCAGATGTTCCACCAGTTCTTCGGCGAGAACATGCTGCGCGCCGACGTCTGCAACGCGGTCGAGGAACTGGGCCAGCTGCTGGATCATACGGGTCCGGTGGCCAAGTCCGAGCGCAACGCCGCGCGCATCTACAACGCCGACCACTGCTACTTCGTCACCAACGGCACCTCGACCTCGAACAAGATGGTCTGGCACAGCACGGTGGCACCGGGCGACATCGTGGTCGTCGACCGTAACTGCCACAAGTCGATCCTGCACTCGATCATCATGTGCGGCGCGATTCCCGTGTTCCTGATGCCGACCCGTAACCACCTCGGCATCATCGGCCCGATCCCGCTGGAAGAGTTCACGCCCGAATCGATCGCCCGCAAGATCGAAGCGAACCCGTTCGCGCGCGAAGCCGTCAACAAGAAGCCGCGCATCCTGACGATCACCCAGTCGACCTACGACGGCGTGGTGTACAACGTCGAGACCCTGCGCGAAATGCTGGACGGGAAGATCGACACCCTGCACTTCGACGAAGCCTGGCTGCCGCACGCCGCCTTCCACGACTTCTACAAGAACATGCACGCGATCGGCCAGGACCGTCCACGCGCCAAGCAGTCGATGATCTTCTCGACCCAGTCGACCCATAAACTGCTGGCCGGCCTGTCGCAGGCCTCGCAGGTGCTGGTGCGCGAATCGGAAACCGTCAAGCTGGACCAGGACGCCTTCAACGAGGCCTACCTGATGCACACCTCGACCTCGCCGCAGTACTCGATCATCGCTTCCTGCGACGTCGCCGCCGCCATGATGGAAGCGCCGGGCGGCACCGCCCTGGTGGAAGAGTCGATCCTGGAAGCGCTGGACTTCCGCCGCGCGATGAAGAAGGTCGATGCCGAGTTCGGCGAAGACTGGTGGTTCCAGGTCTGGGGCCCGGACGTCGAGGGCGAGGAAGGCATCGGGGTCCAGGAGGACTGGATGATCCGCGCCGAGGACGACTGGCACGGCTTCGGCAAGCTGGCTCCGGGCTTCAACATGCTGGACCCGATCAAGTCGACCATCGTGACCCCGGGCCTGTCCCTGGACGGCAAGTTCGGCGAGACCGGCATCCCGGCCTCGATCGTGACCAAGTACCTGGCCGAGCACGGCGTGATCATCGAGAAGTGCGGCCTGTACTCCTTCTTCATCATGTTCACGATCGGCATCACCAAGGGCCGCTGGAACACCCTGGTGACGGCGCTGCAGCAGTTCAAGGACGACTACGACCGCAACAAGCAGGTGTGGCAGGTGATGCCGCAGTTCGCCAACGCCAACCCGCGCTACGAGAACCGCGGGCTGCGCGACCTGTGCACCGACATCCACAACTTCTACAAGCAGTACGACGTGGCGCGCCTGACCACCGAGATGTACCTGTCGGACATGGTCCCGGCGATGAAGCCGTCGGACGCCTTCGCCAAGATGGCGCACCGCCAGATCGAGCGCGTCGCGATCGACGAACTGGAAGGCCGCATCACCGCGATCCTGCTGACGCCTTACCCGCCGGGCATCCCGCTGCTGATCCCGGGCGAGCGCTTCAACAAGACCATCGTCGACTACCTGCGCTTCGCACGCGACTTCAACGAGCGCTTCCCGGGCTTCGAGACCGACGTGCACGGGCTGGTCAAGCGCGAGGTCGACGGCAAGCGCGGCTACTTCGTGGATTGCGTGAAGCAGGACGCGTAAGCGAACTGCAAGGTCAACTTGGGTTCCCGCCTTCGCGGGAAGTCGTTCCTGCCGGTGGCGGGAAGTCGTTCCTGCCGGTGGCAGGAACGACAGTTTCCAGGTCGGTGGCATTCACGCAGTCTCGTTACGGCCAGCACCTTCGGCACGTCGTTCCCGCGCAGGCGGGAACCCAATTTCGTTTCGCTGCCACCAACCCATCAACCATTGCGCTAAGCTATAGCGCCATGGACCCCACCCTTTTCTTCACCACCCGCCGCCCGCGCCTCCTGCGCATCGCCTACCGCATGCTCGGCTCCGTCGCCGAAGCCGAGGACGTCGTCCAGGACGCCTGGCTGCGCTGGCATGGCGCCGACCAGGACGAGATCGCCCAGCCGGAGGGCTGGCTGGTGCGCACCGTCACCCGCCTCTGCCTGGACGTCCTGAAATCCAGCCGCGTCAAGCGCGAGCAATACATCGGCCCTTGGCTGCCCGAACCCTTCATCGACCCCGACGACCAGGGCGACGACATCACCCTGCCCCTGATGCTCGCCATGGAGCGCCTGTCGCCGCTGGAGCGCGCCGCCTTCCTGCTGCACGACGTGTTCGAGCTGGACTTCAACGAAGTGGGCGAAGCGATCGGCCGCGAGAGCGCGGCGGCGCGCCAGCTGGCCAGCCGCGCCCGCACGCACGTGCAGAATGCGCGCCCGCGCTTCCCGGTGCCGCGCGAAGAGCAGGACCGGATCGCCGACGCCTTCTTCGCCGCCACCCGCGAAGGCGACATTGGGCAGCTCAAGCAGCTGCTGGCGGACAATGTGGTGTTCTACGGCGACGGCGGCGGCAAGCGCAATGCGACCGTCAATCCGATCTACGGCCTGGACAAGGTCACGCGCCTGCTGGCTGCCCTGGTGAAGAAGGTCGGCTGGGACACGGTCGAGGTGCTGCGCGAAACCCGGATCGACGGCCTGCCGGGCCGGATCACGATGGAAGGCGACGCCCTGCCGCAGACGATGGCGCTGGAAATCGACGGCGGCAGGATCGTGGCGATCTACGTCACCCGCAACCCCGACAAGCTGGGCCACCTCAGCGGCGCTTGAGCTCCACCGTACCTGCAGCGGGCGCCGGCGTCGGCGCGGGCGGGGGTGCATACGACCGCAGTTCGCCGCGCGCCTGCAGGATGACCGTGCGCGCCGCCGACAGGCCGAGCAGGCCCATCACGGTGGCCACCAGCAGGTCCGGTACGCCGGAACCGAACTGGAACACGCCGAGCGCGGCCAGCATCACGGCCACGTTGCCGATCGCATCGTTGCGGGTGCACAGCCACACCGAGCGCATGTTCGCGTCGCCGTTGCGGTAGGCGAACAGCAAGGCCGCGACCAGGCAGTTGGCCAGCAGAGCCGCAAAGCCGATCCAGCCCATGGTGTGGGCGTGCGGCACGGTGCCGCTTGCCAGGTGCCAGGAAGCGCTGGCGAGCACGAAGATGCCGTACCCACCCATGGTCGCGCCCTTCACCAGCGCGGTGCGCGATCGCCACACGGGCGCCAGGCCCAGCACGAACAGGGAGATGCCGTAGTTGGCGGCATCGCCGAGGAAGTCGACGGCGTCGGCCAGGAGCGAGACCGAACCGGCAGCCCAGCCGCCGGCGATCTCGACGAAGAACATCAAAAAGTTGACCCACAGCGCGATCCAGAGGATGCGCCGGTAAGCGGGATCGACAGGCGGCTTATCGGAAGAACAGCCGCCGCTGCAGCATGCGGACATGATTCAAATTCTGGCAGACGTTGCCAAAAATTGTATCAGGTTTTCGGCAAGGTGACGCCGTGCTGGCCCTGGTACTTGCCGCCGCGGTCCTTGTACGAGGTCTCGCAGACTTCGTCGCTCTCGAAGAACAGCACCTGGGCGCAACCCTCGCCGGCGTAGATCTTGGCGGGCAGCGGCGTGGTGTTCGAGAACTCCAGCGTCACATAGCCTTCCCATTCGGGCTCGAAGGGCGTCACGTTGACGATGATGCCGCAGCGCGCATAGGTCGACTTGCCGAGGCAGACGGTCAGCACGTTGCGCGGGATGCGGAAGTACTCGATGGTGCGGGCCAGCGCGAAGGAATTCGGCGGGATGATGCAGACGTCGCTCTTCACGTCGACGAAGGAATTGGAATCGAAATTCTTCGGATCGACGATGGTGCTGTTGATGTTCGTGAACACCTTGAATTCGTCGGCGCAGCGGATGTCGTAGCCGTACGAGGAGGTGCCGAAGGAGATGATCCGGCGGCCATCCGATTCGCGCACCTGGCGCGGCTCGAACGGTTCGATCATTCCGGTTTCTTCCGCCATGCGGCGGATCCATTTGTCGCTCTTGATAGCCATTGTCGAAATTCCAAGAAATCAATCCCGCGATTTTACGCTAAATGACGGCCTCCGGCACCCGCGGAATATCGGTTGCCAGCAATCGCCCGATCATCTCGTGGGTCAGGCGCGCGGTCGCTTCCGGCTTCTCGAGCGGATACAGGTGGCCGCCTTCGATCATGACGAGATTGTCGCCGACCAGCTTGCGGGTGGCGTCCAGGCCGGCCTGGCGCAGCTCTTCCGAGATGGTGCCGGCGATGAAGCCGATCGGCAGCGGGAACGGTTCGCGGATGATGGCGCCCATGTGGTGCGGCAGCGTGTTGTAGATCTGCGTCTCGACGGCGCGGTCGAAGCGCAGCTGCACGCCTTCCGGATGCGGCTTCAGGCCATGGTCGAGATAGTTGTCAAGCGCGCCCGGCGCCCAGGCCTGGAACATCGGCTTGGCGATGAAGTGCTGGTAGGCGGCGGCGCGGTCGGGCCAGACGTTGCGGCGGCGCTCCGAGAACCTGGCCGGCGAGAAGCGCGAGCCGAGGCCGCGCCACTTGACCAGCCGCCATGCGAGCGCGCGCCAGCCGGCGACGACCGGCGAGTCGAGCATCACGACGCAGCGCGCCAGCTCGGGCCGCTGCTTGGCCGCCATCATGCTCAGCATGCCGCCGAGCGAATGGCCGACCAGGATCGGCGGGCGCTCGTACTGTTGGAGGTGGAAGATCAGTTCGTCGACCAGGCCGTGCCAGCCGTCGCCCACCGGGAAGCGCGGGTCGTGGCCGTACATGTCGTGGGCGCGCACCTCGTAGTGCGCGCCGAGGGCCTGGAACAGCCGGCTGTAGGTGCCGGCCGGGTAGCTGTTCCCGTGGGAGAAATGCAGCAGGGGTTTGCTCATCACGCTCTGGCTTCAATGACAACGCGGCCCATTGTAATGAAAGAAACCAGCCCGCGAACCGGGTTTAGAGGGAAACGCCTACAGTGAGGGTCGCCACATAGCCTTGGGTCGGATTGCCTGTTACGCTCGCCATCTGCAGGGCCGTGCCGTCGCCGAATGCCTCGTTCTACGCTATGCCAACTGAGGAGGATTCGGTGTAAAAACGGGTAAATCTTCCTGTAGAACAAGAGCACGGCGCGCCCGTTTTGCTATGCTCCTCCCCATGAACCATGTCTTGCTGATCGACGACGACGTCGAGCTCGTCGCGATGTTCTCCGAATACCTCGAACAGGAAGGCTTCCGCGTCACCTGCGTGCACGACGGCCAGAGCGGTGCGCGCGCCGCGCTGGGCGGCGACTATGCGATCGCCATCCTCGACGTCATGATGCCCGGCACCAACGGCATCGAGACATTGCGCCTGATCCGCGCCGGCAGCCGCATGCCGGTCCTGATGCTGACCGCGCGCGGCGACGATGCCGACCGCATCCTCGGCCTGGAACTGGGCGCCGACGACTACGTCCCCAAGCCCTGCACCCCGCGCGAGCTGACCGCGCGCGTGCGCGCCATCCTGCGCCGCACCCAGGCCGCGCCGGCGTCCGGCAGCGGGGCGGGCGCCGTCATCACGGTCGGCAAGCTCACCATGTATCCGGAACAGCGCCGCGCCACCTGGGACGGCGCGCCGGTCGAGCTGACCAGCACCGAGTTCAACCTGCTCGAGGTCCTGGCGCGCAACGCCGGGAGGCCGGTCAGCAAGAACGAACTCT